>NZ_LMEG01000002.1:0-440582 GCF_001426275.1 Ensifer sp. Root423
AAACGCAAACACGTCAGGAACGGGATGCTGTCACCCGTCGAGTTCGAGAAGCAGCAGAAAATCTAACCCGAGGGTGTCTACGAAACTCGGGGCTATTCAAGATGACCGAATTCGCTTGCTATTCCCTCGCCGTTGGCGGCTAGCTCTTTCGTCAAAGGAGACGCGCAAATGGCCAAAGGTCAGGTACGAAGCAATAAGGAAGCCAGAAAGCCCAAGAAGGACAAGGACAAGGACAAGGCTGCCGCGAAACCCGCTGCGCCGACGTTAGGATCTCAGGTGAAAGGACACCAATAAGAAGTAACGCCGACGGTCGCGCGGGCTGCGTTAATCTGGACATCAATGACGCCGCGATTCCAGGATTCGTGCTCAAATCGGGCCGTAGGCGATGATCCAACCTCCTGGCGAACTCGTTGACTTCAGCGGCGCCGAAACCTTGTGTGGCAGGATCACAACCCGTTTTCCAAATGGCCTCCCGGCGAGGACTGGCGCCGAATGGACCTCTGTTTGTGTCCGGTTGACCTAAAGCAGAGCTTGGAGAAAGCGGGGCTGAGCTACAAGCGAGGCGCCGATCCCATGGAATGGTTCATCATTCGGTAAACTGAAGGCCGCTGCGATTTCCCCCGTATCCCGATTTGGCTACCCGCGTCATCCACCTCTCCGGCTGTAGGCAAAGGAATTGGAAGTGTTGGCCTATGTTGATCAGATCATCATGCTTTGCGCCGGCCTCTGGATGACGGCAGCAGGGTTTGGCTACGTTCAGACCAACACTCAGGTACCATGGCTCGCTCAACTCACGAGGCACTTTCGATGGATGGGGCCGCTGCTGATCGCTATCGCGATTGTTCTCTTGCTTGCCGCCCCTACCACATAAACCGCGGTCCTTGGGTCGTCGCGCTTGTCTGCCTCCTTATGCCCACATTCGAGGGCTGAACTGGGGCATGGATAAAGCCGGCGTCGCCTTCCTGGTGCTCATCTGCATTCTCGTTGCCCTGGTATTGAGCATCCTAATGTTCGAACCGGGGGTCGAGACGGCACCACCGGAGCCGCCGGCGATGGTCCCCACCAATTAGGGACCCCCCGATTGCTCTGCGACGGAATAATGGGGCGTCCGGGGTGTTGCTGTAGATCGTGACGAACCGGAAGTGCCTCATGAAGATGGTCGTCATCGCAATCGTCGCCTGGATCATGAGCATACTTTTTTCAAGTATGTCGACGGGACGTTCGGCACTCCGAGGTCGTCGCGACTGCGGAGCAACTAGCTGAAGACTAACAGGCGCCGCGCCACGTTGCCCAATCGGTTACCAGCGGCGGCCGGATTTCTGAAATATTAGCAGTGATAGACGCAGGCGTGAGGCGGTGAAGTCCTCGCTAAGATCCAGCGAGTGTCCCTCTGATCGAGCCGCATATGCGTCATCTGCTGTCTTGCCTTTGGCGAGTGCCTGCGCGAACTTCTCGTACCGCGCGCTTTTCAGGACTGGTATTGATCCAACCTTGGAGAGTGGGAATGCATTCAAGATGACCGAATTCGGTTGCTATCTCCCGCCGTTAGCGGCTAGCTTTTTTCGTCAACAGGAGACGCGCCAATGGCCAAGGGTCAAGTACGAAGCAACAAGGAAGCCAGAAAGCCCAAGAAGGACAAGGACAAGGCTGCCGCGAAACCCGCTGCGCCGACGTTCGGATCTCAGGTGAAGGACACCAATAAGAAGTAACGCCAACGCCGACATTCGAGCGGGCTGCGTTAACGGACACCGCGCCTTACGCACTGGTTCGTCGTCAAGGCCAAAAAAGTAGAACTGACGCGGCGATAAAGACGAGCGACAGTAACGCGAATCCTATTCGGTTTCGCCGCTAGCCAGCCTCCATCGATTTGTTGCCGGATCCCTCAGCTGCCACCACCGCGTCGGCCTGTTGGTAGCTCGGTGGTTGATATCTTTCACGTAGAACATTTGCTTGGTTCGGCCACTAATACGCACCAGAACGATCCGGGAACAACTTATGTGGCAAAGCGGAACAACTAACCCCACTAGATTATGGGATTTCAGTTTGTCGCGGAACATTCCTGCGGCTTCCACGGTTGTGAACAGTCGCAACCCGGGAGGAACCCTATGGCAGACGACAAGAAGAACGTTGGTCGCGATCGCGGACGAGTTGCCGCCGGACAGGCTTACGAACTCAATTACTTCAAGCGGAAGCACGGCCTCACCGATGACCGGGCCCGCAAGATCATCAAAGAAGCAGGAAACTCGCGAGAGAAGGCGAACGCATTAGCCGAGAAACGAAAGAAGGGCTAAACTCGGCGTCGGGAACACAAAAACGGGAGCGACGTAGGGCTACCACACGAGCCGGTATCTCCGCCCGCGTCAAGATGATTTTCATCGAAATACTCGGCGTCAAAGCCGCGGACCTTGCCGACTCCGCTGCAATCGTGGACGATCTTGGAACTGACCCGCTGAAAATATCCCAGTTATCGATGTTGATCGAAGAGGAGTTTGGGATATTCATCGCCGAGGAGTCAATGGAGCAACTCGTGACAGTTGGGGATGTTATCGATTTCGTTTGGGGATCCAAACGCTTGTATGGCCAATAAGAAAGCCGAGTAAAACGCGACATTATACATTCGCCTCGACGGCCACTGCCAAACTGTAAATTAACTTGTAGTTGGCACTTCCACCTGACATTGGGGCGGTAGGGACGAAACACAGTCCGCGTTCTTGGGTGACCTACGAGGCGAATTCGAGAGCCGCGAGAACGTCTTCGAACTGTCGCAATGTCCTCCTCTCGCCGGGGGGTCCGTTAAGAGATAGAGGACAGCCTTCGCGAGCAATATGAAGTGCGACGGGCCGAGCATGACCTTTGACAGAATCCGCAGTTCGAGGCTCCGAAGCCGGACATAGTCGGTGGGCGTCAGGTAGGCGAGCGTGCGCAGCTGGTGGACGCGGACGGCGATGACGTGATTGGTTGGTGTCTGGGCGGGGGGATGCTTATGCAGCAGAGGCTTGCGCCTCCGGTAGGACCTGCTTCGCCTTGCAGCCGTTGGCGAACTCGTCGTGCGATTGGCATTCGGCGACGACGACGAAGCCCTGGGCGGCGAACTCGCCTCTTCTCCTGCGTGATGCGCACGTCCTTAAGCCCGTAGCGGGACCTGCACGGGCCACCGAGCGCAGCGTTTTCGCGGCCAGCCTTGATTCCTAGGCGCATCCGCTCTTCGCGGAGGCTTCGGCATTCGAGGTTGGCCATAGCCGGCATTTCTGATGAGATCGGCAGGACGGAACTGTTCTGCAGTTTGTATTCGCCACGCTTCAGGCCGACGAACACGGTGCGCAGACCGTGGATCAGCATGCCCGTGAGAGCGATCCGATATTCCTCGGTCGGATCTTCGGACTGGATCGATGCGGGGTCATCATGCCGGCCTCCATCAGTTGGGCGATGCATTTGCCGGCCTCGTCGACGCCGGATGTCGTCGAGAGGCGGTGCGCTGCGCCTGGTACTTGTTCCCACGCTTCGGCATCGCGATGGCGGCCTGGTACTGTTTCGCGGACAGGTGCTCGGTCACGCCGCCACCTCGCCGGGGCGCCCCGGCCCGAGCTCTTGGAACAAACACCGCTCGGTCGCGGTTGCACCACCAAAGAGGAGGCCTCCATGCCCAAGTCCCCAATCCCGACCGTTCCAGATCCCGAATTCCCGCCGGACCTGCCGCCGGATGCTCCACCAGATCTGCCGGAGCCCCCGATCCAGGAGCCGGAGCCCGACGTCGGTCCCGACGTACCTCCTATTAGCCCTGTGCCCGGCGCAATTATTCCGCCGAAAATGTAGGCGCGACCGCAAGATAAGGAGAGGCCGGTGGAAATCCAGAGTTGGAGCAAATGCGTGATCATCCAGCTTCCGGAGCTCGACGGGGTGCAAATCGTATGGACCCCGGGTCGAGCGGCTAAGCTCCTGAGCGAGAACTGGCCCATAGACTTTGGCGTCGCGTACTCGGACGCGCTTTACAAATGCACCGACGCGGCGATGGGCACGTATCCGTGGGAGCAAGCTCGCGCCGCGTTCATTGAAGCGATCGCCGAGGCAAAGGTCACAAGGCTGCGCTGAATCCATTCGTCTTATGCTGCCGCACCTCCCGGTTCGCGGAACAAAACTTATGCGGCTCCATTAGGCCTGCAAGAAGGGAGACCGATATGACCGACGACCCCAAAGAGCCGAGAAAGCCCGTGGAGGTCCCGCCCGGCGAGACACCCGATCCCATGCCAGACAATCCGGATCGCCCCATTGAGGAGCCCGGACCGGACGACGTCCCGGAAGAGGCGCCAGACGTCACCCCTGTGCCAGGTGAGGAAATACCGGCGAAGATGAGCGGTTATGCTTGCTAAGCTTCCCGGTCGGATCTCTCCGTTGGAACAGAATTCCCTAATATACGTTTCGGAAAGGCCAACCCTACGGAGGCCGCGATGATAAACATCTGGGACGCGAACGTTGAAGTAACGTTTGATAATCATTTTCACGTCATCAGGAATGCCCGAGAGGCGGTCGCATTCCTTATGAAGTCCTGGCCAGAGACGAAGAGCGCGAGTTACGCAGCGGCCCGGAAAGCTTGCCTGGATGCTGCCGAGGGAACGATTCCTGGCGCGGAAGCCAGGGCCGCCTTTGAAGCTGCTGCGAAAGAAGCCGGCATTCTCCGATAACGTTGGTGTCGCCCAGCCTGAGGTGAGAAATTAACTCATGCTGCCGCCGCGGGCTCTTCAAGGGCAGCGAGTGACCGATGGCACCCATCACGAAGACGGGTGATCACTGCGAGTTTATAGTCTGCACGTCGTTGTGGCCCTGTTCATGGATTTTTGATGCGGAAGATCTGGGCTTCGAGATCTCTTCGCGGAGGTCGCGGCTTTCTCAGCGGCGTTGGCTTCCTTCATCTCCGAGTAGCGAACGACGTCGGTTTCGTTGTTCCACCAAGCTTTGAGACGGCATTCCGTCCATTGCTTCTGGGTCCGCCCTTGGCGGCGTGCATCCGGCCGATCGACGGCTTTTCCATCGGCGATTTCAAAGAGGTGTCAAGCGAACTGAGGAATTGCAGCATAAGCAGTCCAAGAATTCGTCCGCACCTCCAGGGGATGCTCGACTTCTTCGACGACCTGATCGGGGTTGAGCGCGGCAACGCGCACCGAAACGCAGGTAGCGCCGAATGATGGCCGAGAATTCCGCGATCTCCCGTATTACCCACACTTCGAAACCATGGATGAGCTGCACCAAGGTCAGTCCGGCATGCGACGGCTGCTACGCCGAAGCGCTGATGGACAAGGGTTACATAAGGTACAATGGGGCAACCGCGCGCGTCAGCGCACCGGCGCCCATACTTGGAATGACCCGCTGCGCACGAAAACCGCAACACCCCGACGAGCAGGAAAGCGGGGCCCCAAATCAGCGGAACTCCGGCATTGGAGCCGATGCACCACGATCAGCATAGCCTTACGTCGCGCGAACTTTTCCAACTTCGTTTACGTGTCCCTGCTCTTCGCGGTAGGCTTGTTCCAGGCGGTCAATCTTCGTTGATCGCAGGCGGCCGCTGGAACGGAGGAAGGCCAGCATCGCCTCCATGTCATCGCTGCCACCGGGACGCTCGCCGTAGGGCACAGGGCGTCGAGACAGCTTCTGCGCCCAGTAACGGATCTCGCGCTCGGCCGGCGGGTAACACATGCCGAGGCGGTAAAGCCGAGTGTCTGTTCGAACCCATCGTGGGGGCACCATATCGTCCATTTGGACGATGGGAGACGTGTGCCCATGCTCCCCGTCGCGGGTCACAGGCTCGCTGAAGAACCAGCCGTATAGCCACGGGCGCCGGCCGCCTTCGCTGTCCTCCTCGATAAGCCACCCTTCAATGATCGGAGCAGCATCGAACTCCGTAACGGTCGGCCGAGCTGCTATGAACGGATCCACGTCAGGGAAATAGGGATCGAGAGCATTGAGAGGGTCTTCGAATGGTACGCCCTTGCCGAGTTCGCCGTCAGCGTGCTCGCTGCAGACGACCTTACGGAGGTCGCCGAAGGTGTGCAGACGCCCACGGCGTCCGCAGACCTCGCAGATGTGAAAGGATCGCGCGGCGGCTAGGCGGCAGGCATCGTCGATCGCGCGGCGAGCATCAGGTGCGATCTGTGCGATGGCATAATGCATGTGCAGAACGCCCTTCTCCTCCATCACCTCGAGCACCGTGAACGAGCCTCCTACAGCCATCACTTTGTCGGCCTCGGTGAAGAATGCGTGCAGGATGCCCAGCCAACCTTCGCCGCAGGCAATCGCCAAAGGACGACGGTCCAATCCGAGATGCGGATACCGGTCGTTCGGGCGGATGATCAGTCTCACTGTTTGGCTCTCTCGTTTCTTCCGCTTAGAGCAGGAATTCCGCAGACCAGTTGTTGCGCCAGGTTGTACAGCGTCAGGAGCCTTAGATCGGAGCTCGAGGTCCACCGGTCAACCGGCAACGATCCGGCGAAGGTCCGGCCAGGCCCACCAACATCGCCGGGAAAATCCTGCTCCGGCGCTAATGCCGCCGGTTGTCGTTGGTCGATGTTGCGCTTTCCAGGACAACGATGCCGGAATAGAGGACCGGTGTTCCATCGCGATCCTGGAAACACCGACCAAAAGCAACGACCGAGACATACCAGCCAGCCCGCGTCCTGACGCGGTAGAACGACTGCTGGGCTCGTCCGCTCACGATCTTTTCCGTAATTGTCTTTGCCAACCCTGGTCGATCCTCCGGATGGACCCGGTCGAGATAAAGTCTCAGCGGCAGTCCCTGGCTCGTCTCGCTCGCGGCGAGACCGAAGAGCGCAGCCAGGGCCGAATCTCCATAGACAAGGTCGCGAACGATATCCCAGGTGAAGATACCGGAGTCCGTCGCATCCGCATCTGTGAGTTCGACAATAATCGTGCGCTCTCCGCCCTCCTTTATTGCTCCGCCTAACCCCCTGCCATCAATTGCCGTTGGCCACTCGTCGCAAACCCAATTCCCTTCGGGCGCCCACGCGGGGTGTGCCGATCGAACAGCTGGCGCAAGCCATCATGAAGCCGTTTGTTGAAGCCGCCATCACAGTCCTCGAGCAGATCGAGATAGAATGTCGCGATCGTCCCGAATTCGGCTGCGTCGCGCGGCACTCGTCGTTCGATCGATTGAAACAACTGCTTAATCGTCTCTTCGAGTGAGCGGAAGCGCTCATGTCATACCCGTAAACCGTCTCATCCAGTTGGCACTGGGCCGTTTTAAATTGGATCACGAGGTCTGCGACGCTCGTAGCGGTGTTCGTGTCAGATCGTTGAATTCTCATTAGCACGCACTAACAGACACGACTACCCGCACCGCTACCCGCCACGTCAGATTCTTTCGCGCGCGCAGCATTTTTTGTAACGAACGGCGCGCGAGTGTAGCCGATAAGCAGCATTGTTTCGCAATCCAACTGCAGGTGAGGCCCAGCTTGGACCGGCACTCAGATCCAAATGGCCGGTTGTGCGCCAAGGTAAGAGCGCGCGGAACTTGGTGGCCTTATATTCAATCTTGAAAATATACTGGACACCCAAGTTCAATCGCGAGGGACGAGAACGTGGACAAACGTGGCGTAAACGGCATCCGCCCGGGCTCAAACTCAGCGTCGGAGCTGCAGGATATAGCGAGCAAGCTTTCGGCTCTCGCGCAACAAATCAAATCAATCGCGGCTACCCCGCTCGGCGACGCTATCGATCTCGACGAAAGCAGCGAGCGGTCGCGGAAAGCGGCAATAGAATAACTTGGAAACATTGCTGCTATTGCGGATTGACCGGACGCTGTCCCCGCAAACTCTCTACGCTAAACCGCCCAATTCCCCAAGTCCGAAGGCAAGCGGCGCGGCGTGTCTGCGACCGCGCCGTTAAATTTGGCGAACAGAGCCTGGCGGCAAAGATAGAGCGCCTTTTGTTTGCCTCCGAGCCGTTGAGCCACGACGAAGTTCATTTACGATGCAAGGTTCTTCGGCCGGGCATATCGAAGGTGATGGCCGGATAACACCAACGACGGATCATGCCGTAAAATGCTATCAACCATCACGATTAAAGCCGCCCGCGATGAAGATGTGCCTGTACTCGGAAAGTACGGGGCTGACCTGATGGCGCTTCATCATCAATGGGACCCCGAGCGCTTCATCCCGACGGGAACCGGCACGGAGGCATCTTATGCCAGATGGTTGGGAAGTCAGCTTGAAAAGTCCGAGGTCGTGGTCCTCGCCGCTGAGCAAGATGAAATGATCGTCGGTTACGCCTATGCATCTGTTGAGGGCCATGACTACATGGCGCTCCGAGGACCGGCGGGCGTCATTCACGATCTTTTCGTCGAGCCCGAAAAGCGCAGCCAAGGCATCGGCCGGATGCTGCTCGAGGCAGCTGTTGCAGCGCTTAAAGAGCGAGGAGCAAACCTTATCGTGCTTTCCACGGCGCACAGAAACGAAGCTGCTCAACGGCTCTTTGCCGCAGCGGGCTTTCGCCCGACGATGGTCGAGATGACACTCGACGTGAAAGCTTAATTTCTCGGCATCCAGGGCGCCGACACCTCACCTGGCCAGCCACCAGCGACCGGACATGTCGGCGATGCGCGAACATCTGGGCTCGAACTTTTCCGGAGTGTTGAAGCCGACAAGCCGAACGCTCGTACCATGCTGATGCGAACACTGTCGCCGTCGGTGACCGTGAAGGATTGAACTTTAGTCGGCAGAAGACGTTGCCGGCTGATTGGAGCTGGGTCCGCTCGTCGGCAGCCTTTCGGTCGACATCTGGCCGACCGCGACCGGTATCACCATCAGCAGCAACCAAGGATTTTGAAGTCTCTCTGGCTGAAGCGTCGCCGGCGGGCACTACGCCATGGCGCGCGGCAGTCAACGCTCTCTGGTTTGCGGCAATCGGGTTGATGAACGAATTCGGCGCCGAGCCGCGCGAGGGGACCATAACGGTCGATCTTCTGGCGCATGTCCGTGAGGGCTGGCGCTGCCAGGCGGCAGGCTGCCCTTCACGCAAGATCTGGTCGATGCGACGGCGATAAGAGGTGACCTAGACCTCGCTCAGAAAATTTGCCCCCCAAGCCAAAGGGATCATAGCCAAAGGCGGGGCAAAGGCGAGGTATCTTGGCCGTGGCATTCCGCCGATCGCCAACGAGAAAGGCCCGCCCCTCACCTACTAGGGGCCTCGCCGTCGAGCGATATCGATGACGTTGTCCCGCGACGCGCTCGACTCCTCGAAATCAAGATCGCCTGTGCGTTGCCGCATAGACTACAGATCACAATGTCATTTCTTGACAGATCGTTCCAGAATAGCTATTTCACGGCGATGGCGCGAAAAAAGGAATTCGACAAAGACAAGGCGGTGGGTGCCGCAATCGACGTGTTTCGCGAACACGGCTTCGAGGGCACATCGACTGAGATGCTGGTGCGCGCGATGAAGATCGGACGACAAAGCCTCTACGACACCTTTGGAGACAAATGGGCGCTCTACCGATTAGCAGTGGAACGTTATGCATTCGAAGAAACTGAAGCCCACGTGACGATGTTGCGCAGCCAGCGACGGGCCGTCGACGGGATCGCCGCAATGATAGAACGAGTGGTGGAGCGCGCCGATTGCGCCTGCCTCGGCGTCAATTCGATTTGTGAATTTGGCCAGAGCCGGCCGGAACTTAACGCGCTCCATCATGCTGCCGACAATCGCTTGAGGAAAGCGGCAGTGGAATGCATCAAGCAAGCCCAAACCGAAAACGATGTCGAAAAATCGCTGTCGGCAGAGGCTGTTGCCTCTTTCCTCATTACCAGCATCGCTGGCATTCGTATCGCGGCCCGTGGAGGTAGCCCTCGCTCGGAATTGGAATCCCTCGGAGAACTGGCAATCCGTGCAATCCGGTAGCACCCCAAAAAATTTGCACAATTCTGGAACAATCAGTCAAGAAAGGAACTGACTATGAAAGCTGTGGTCATGAACGGCGTGGGCGATAGCGACGTTATGGAATTCGTCGAGCGCCCAGAGCCTGTGGCAACGCCCGGACACGTTATCGTTGAGGTCCGCGTGGCAGGTGTGAATTTCATGGATATCGGCGTTCGGCAGGGCATGGCGTGGACGGAAACCCCGAACCCGAAAGTGCTTGGCGTCGAGGGCGCCGGCCGCGTGCTCAGTGTTGGCGACGGCGTTACGGATCTTGCCGTGGGCGATCACGTCGCCTGGGTCTATGCCCCCGGAAGCTACTCCGAGCGGCTGTCGATCCCGGCAACGTCGCTCGTCAAGGTCCCCGACTTCATTGATGACCGAACGGCCGCATCAATCATGATGCAGGGCCTGACCGCCAGCCACTTTGCCACCGATTTCTATGCCGTCCAACCTGGGGACATCGCGCTCGTTCATGCTGCAGCGGGCGGCGTAGGACTGCTCCTGACGCAGATCATAAAGCTCCGAGGCGGGCGCGTCATCGGGCGCGTGTCATCGAAAGACAAGGTCGCCATCGCGCAAAATGCCGGCGCCGAGCACGTGATCGTCGATACAGAAGGAGAGTTTGTCAACGAGGTGCTCCACTTCACCGGTGGTCGGGGAGTGGACGTGGTCTATGATGGCTCCGGTCCCAAGACATTCAAAGCGTCTCTCGAAGTACTGCGGCGGTCAGGAACGCTCTGTTGGTATGGCCCGGTGCTGGGTGGGCCGGGCCCGCTCGACATCATGAGCCTGCCGAAAAGCGTCAAGATCGGCTATGGCGTCTTCTTCGACCATATCCACTCACCCGAACTCTTTCGCGAGCGCGCCGGCCGGCTTTTCGATTGGATCGCGGACGGGTCGTTGAAGGTCACTGCAGGGGGAAGCTACCCTCTCAAGGATGCCGCCCAGGCACATAAGGACATGGCCAGCCGCAAGACAACTGGCAAGCTGCTCCTGATTCCAGGAGGGTCGTGAACAACCCACGTTTGGATGAGCAGTCGACAGCCCCGACAACCATTCTTCCGTGTCGCTTGTTTGTAAATTGGCCGCGATATCCTGAGAGTTACATCCAACAGGTCGCGACGGGAACCAGGCGGACTGCGAGCATCGCTCCTCGGGCGGGGTCGCCAGGTTAGGTACCGCCGCCGCGCACAGCTCACATCTTTGACACACCAGTGAACGAGCAATATCGATGATCTCCCCGGAGATGCTGCGAAAACTCCATCCTGTCCCTTAGCGATCGGGAGAGATTCTCACTGAAGATAATGCTCAATGCAATGAAACTTGGCGCGTCGGCTGGCTCACGGGACGCATGGGCGGAGCGTTGCGCGATATAAGTCGCGCAACCAACCGTCCAGATGCCGTGACCACATCTATTATGGCGTCGTAATATTCCTCATCCTTGGTCAGCTCATCTACGACCCGTTGACCGTAAGCGACGGCAGCCCCATCCGATGAATACTTTCGACCGACTTCGTCGCGGCTAACGACGCCTGCTGTATGGATATTAATAGATAGCGGCGCATGAGATCCCACTCCGTACGTGACGCCGCTGCGCTGATGAAACCGAGCGCGCGGCAGGCGACAATTCGAGGCTTGACATGAGCGCGCAACTTATCGCGCCCTGGCCGCCTTGTCGCGTGACAGGAGCGTGACGGTGACATTTACGGCTATCGTGCCATGGTGCACTGGAAAAGCGGTGACCACCGTGCAACGCCGCATTCCTCCAGCCCAGGGGCAAGGTCAGCCGAACGCTGCGGTGATCCCGACACTCAATTTGGCGTGGGGTGCTACGCGCCACACCTTGTTTCCGACATCATCGGCGACCAGCAACGCGCCGTCGCGAGCAATCGCAACGCCCACCGGCCGACCCAAAGCCTTACCTTCGGCGCTTAGGAAACCCGTGAGGATATCGCGCGGCGGGCCGGACGGCCGGCCGGCGGCAAAAGGCACGAAAATGACCTTGTAGCCGCTGCGCGGGATGCGGTTCCATGAGCCGTGTTGACCGACAAAGGCACCGCTTTTCATCTCCGGCCCGAACAGATCGCCGGTGTTGAAAGTCAGGCCGAGTGACGCCGTGTGAGGCCCGAGCGCGTAGTCAGGCTTGATAGCGACGGCCACAAGCTCCTGGTTCTGGGGTTCGACGCGATCATCAACATGTTGGCCATACCAGCTATAGGGCCAGCCGTAGAAGGCACCATCTTGTACGGACGTCATATAGTCGGGCACGAGGTCAGGGCCGATCTCATCGCGCTCATTGACGACGACCCAGAGCTGGCCTGAATCAGGCTGCCAGGACAACCCATTGGGGTTGCGAAGACCGGATGCGA
Source organism: Ensifer sp. Root423 (assembly GCF_001426275.1). NCBI lineage: Bacteria > Pseudomonadati > Pseudomonadota > Alphaproteobacteria > Hyphomicrobiales > Rhizobiaceae > Ensifer > Ensifer sp. Root423. The sequence continues at coordinate 12,288 of NZ_LMEG01000002.1, forward strand.
ACAGCCGCGTCTGTCGGCTGGCGAGGTCGATCTCGTGGACCGCGGCTCGTCCTTTCTCCTCATCCATGCCATTCTCGGCTACGTTGGAATTGGAGCCCACGGTTGCATAGAGCTTTGTTCCGTCGCGGCTGGCGATGACATCCTTTGTCCAGTGATGGTTGCGACCTGAAGGCAGGTGGACGATCTTGTCAGGCGCCCCGGTGATTTGCGTTGCACCTTCCTGATAGGGAAAGGCCACGATGGCGTCGGCATTGGCGACATAGAGTGTGCTGTCGAGCAATGACATTCCAAAGGGGGAGTAGAGCCCAGTGATGAACGGTGTCTTGGTTTCCGCCACGCCGTCACCATCTGAATCACGCAGAAGCGATATGCGGTTGGCGCTCTTCGTCTCGGCACCGGCTCTAGCCTGGAAGAGGCCCATGAAGAAGGCCCGGATCGAAAAGCCCTCGTCGGGCTTCGGCGGCGCATTGCTTTCGGCCACCAGAACATCGCCATTGGGCAGCACATGGAGCCAGCGTGGATGCTCCAGATCGCCGGCGTATTCCTTGACTTCAAGCCCTTGCGCCGCGACGGGCATTTGCCCATTGGGCCAGGGCGCGGCCTCGGCGACGTTCACGGAAGGCAACCACTCCGCTTTCGGTTCAACGAGAACCGGATCCGGTCCATAGGTCTGCTCGATCGGCACCGTGGCTTCATGCCGGGACAGCGCAACTAAGCCCCCACCCGCGGCAACCACAAGCGCAGCGACAACAAGAACGGTGATCAGCAGCTTTTTCATGACCGGCTCCTCAATGACCGAGCCAAACGATTTCGGCACGAAGGTGTTTCAATCCTCAGGAGGCAAACTCGAAAAATATGCCGAAACATTCTCGATATCTGCGTCAGACAGGTATTCTGCCGCACTCTCCATCAAATGGCTGAACGGAGTTCCCGATCGCGAGCCTTCGCGAAAGAGCTTCAGTTGTGCCGCGAGAAATGCCTCGGGCTGACCGTCAAGCCTTGGGTAGGACGGGTTACGTTGCGAATTTTGGTGGCAGCCCAAGCATGCCGGAACTTTTTGGGCGGGACGGCCGTGCTGCGCAATCTGCTCGCCCTGCCCCACCCGATCGTCTTTTAGTGGTTGCACCACCGCATTGCGCTTCAAAGCTGCGAAATGGCTGGCAAGAGCGCGAAGATGCCCCGGATCCACCGACTGCACGGGAAGTTGCATCATGCCGCTTGGTCTACGTCCCTCGAGATAGGCGTTGAGGCTTTCGAGCAGATAGGCCTCCTTCTGTCCTGCAAGAACAGGCGTGAGCGGGCTAAAGCCCATCCCATCGGTCCCATGGCAGCGGGTACATTCTGCCAATGCATCTTCGAATCGGAACGCATGCATGGGTGGCTGTGGCCTCTCGCGATAGGCGAGCAAACGATAGGTGGCCGCATCCATAGCCGGAAGCTTTCGCAGGAACGCAACCATGCTCCAGATTTCGTCGTCGCGCGCCTGGGTCGGCCACGCCGGCATGCCGGTGAAGCGAACCCCGTGCTTCACGATGCGAAACAGTTCTGCGTCCTCCCATTGCTCGACTACAGCGGAAAGATCCGGCGGTCGCGGCAACATCGCAAGTGCTGCTGGGGACCGCGGTTCGCCCGGCGCACCGTGGCAGGTAGCACAGCCACGGGCAAAGTGACCGGCTGCCGGTGGGATGCCGTTATCAGGTAGCCTCTCCGGGGCATCAACGGCGAGCGCATAGGTGCGAACGGCCGAACGCATGGCAAAATGCAAAAACCACTCGGTTATCCTCCAATGGCCGGAAGACGCACCGACGTTGAAGAAGCCGATCCAGGTGGCAAAAAGGACGACGATCGGCAGGATGGCGAGCCCGACGGCCAGGTGCTTCCATCGAACATGCATCAGGCGACCCTCCGGTTTGGCTCTGCAAGCAGACCGGAAAGCAAGGCGACCCCACCTGCGAGATAGGCTGCGGCGCCAACCATCAGCATGACAACGGCGCCGAGTTGCTGATCATGAGCCGCCGTCAAGGTCGTGCCGAAACAGGTGACATCGCCAAATTGATAGAGCGTGCGTGGGCTGAGCGCCAAGAGGGCGCCGAGGAGCGTCATATGAACGGTCGTCAGCAGCAAACCGAAGGCGCCTGCCGCATTGCTTGAAGACCTGTTCGTGCTCCCGGCCGCAAGACACGTGGACCATAGGAACAACCCGGCGGCTAGAAAGCAGGCCTGCTCAAGGGCGGTGCCCCAAAGCGAACTCTCCGCCAACCGACGTGCAGCCGGTGCATGCCAACCCCAGACCACCAGGAGTTCGACGAGCGAGGCGACGATCGGCAACCCGGTGAGCACGGGCCGGCGACAGCTGGCGAGACGGGGAGCAACACCTATAGCGATCAGAGGTGCTGCGACTGCTACGACCCCCATGTGCGCGAGCATGTGGGCGGTAACCGAGCCGCGCCACGCACTCAAAAGCGGGCCAAGCCAGATAACGGCCAAAAGGAGGCAACCATTCGCAAGCCAGAGCACCCTCATCGCAAGCACTCCGAAACAAAGATCGTCGGCAGTGCCGTCATCAGGACGGCGACGAAACTCAAGCCGGCAAGCAGCAAGGTTGCAAATCCCTGAAACAGAAGGCGATCGTGGCGCGTCGGATCGTCATGCGGAGGATCGTGCGCGCCGAAGCCCCACTGGCGCCACGCAAGGAACGCCGAAAGCCCAATGGCTGCGAGCGCTAAAACCGTGATGACGGCGATGCCTAGGCGCAAGGATTTGAACTCCATCGCGAACAACGCTGGTTTGGCACAGAAAATCGCCGCGCTGGCGTAGCATATCAGGAAGTGCCCGGCCCAGATGGCCGGCCCCGTGAACAGCGTCCAGAACGTTTCGATTTCCCTTGGCAGCAGACGCATTAAAGTGCCTCCGGGAAAAGACCGATCACGAAGAAGGTGATGAGCGCCGTAATTGCCAGGAAATGCCAGTAGAGGGCCACGTTGCGCAGGTCCATGTCGTGGGTTTTCGTAAGGCGCCCGGCAAGGCTTCGCGCAAGACAATAGGCTAGCATGACAGCGCCGACACAAGCGTGAACGACTGTCCAGCAAACCAGCACCCAGACGATGGCCGGGTAAACATGGGCGGTCGGGTTCATGGCGTGCAACCAGGGGCCCGCGATGCCAGCCGCGGATGCGACGACCGTCAGGGCGAGCGCCACGATCAAAGCGGCACGCGCGAACGCCGTACGCGCGAGGGCGTTGAAATGTCTTGCAGCTAAGGTGGCGAGCCACGCAAAGACAAAGAGCGCTGCCGAAACCAGTGGCCACATCATTCCGGGACCAGCTGATCCCGCCGTGAAGTCTTCGTGTATCGTCCAATAGAAAAAATAGCCGAAGATCAGGCTCGCAAAGGCGGTGCTGTCGCCCACCATCGTGATGAACATGGCCCACCAGCCGACTGAGGACGGACCGGATGCGTAAAGCGGCAAGGCGAGCCCAACGCCGACGTCCTTCTGCGGCTTCTCGGGAATTTCCCCGGTCCCCGTCCAGAGCCAATAGAGGATCGCACAGAAACAGGTGAAGGCGGCGATTGCCCCTGCGATCCACCACTTAAACGTCAAAGCGATGAACACGGCACCGAGCGAGAAAGCCGAGAGGATGGTGACCTTTGAGGTGCCGCCAACGCGCAAGACCTGTTCCGGCCGTGCATCGAGCACGGAGGTGACCAGACCTTCGCGACGCCCTTCCTTGGCGTCGGGAAGATACCATCGCCCCTCGCTGATCTCGCGGGCAAGCGTCGGTTGATCCCAAAGTGGATAGCGGCTCGAAACGAAGGGAACGGAGCGCACACCCCAGTTTTCCTCAGGCTCGCTGACCCATTCAAGCGTACCGGCATTCCATGGGTTTTGTTCGGCGCGAGGCTCCCGGTGCTTAGGGCGCAGGACATCCCACACCACGATCAAAACGCCGAAGGCAAACACGATGGCGCCGACAGACGACACAAGGTTCAAGAGGTTCCACCCAAGGTCGGCCGGATAGGTAAAAACCCGACGCGGCATGCCGAAAAGGCCGGTCAGATGCATTGGAAAGAAGGTGACGTTGAAACCGACAAACATCAGCCAGAAGGCAATGCGTCCGAGCGTATTGGACAGGCGTTTTGCATCGATAAGGGGGTAATAGTAGTAGATCCCCGCAACGACCGGGAACAGCATCCCTCCAATCAGGACATAGTGGAGGTGGGCAACCACGAAGTAAGTGTCGTGCGCTTGCCAGTCGAAGGGCGCAATTGCCACCATGACGCCGGTTAGCCCGCCGATGACGAAAATGGCGATGCCGCCTGCCCCGAACAGCATTGGAGTAGAAAGGATGACGCGGCCAGCAAGCATGGTGGCAATGAAGACGAAGACTTGAACCGCCGTTGGGATCGCCACTGCCTCGGAAGCGGCCGAAAAGAAGGCAAGCGATATCTGGGGCAGTCCTGTCGCGAACATGTGGTGTACCCACAAGCCGAATGACAGGAAGCCGGTGCCGACCGCGGCAAGCACGATCCAGGAGTAACCCACGATCGGACGCCCCGAAAAGGTCGGAACGATCATCGCCATCAAGGCAATCGCCGGCAGGAAGATGATGTAGACCTCCGGATGGCCGAAGATCCAGAAAAGGTGCTGCCACAGCAGCGGATCGCCGCCGCGTGCCGGATCGAAGAAGGGCCAGTCGAACATGCGCTGCATTTCAAAGAGGATATCGCCGGCAATCAGCGGCGGAAATGCAAAGAGGATCATGCCGGCGACAATCAGCAGATACCAGGCGAAGAGCGGCATCAGATTGATGCGCATGCCGGGTGCGCGACATTTCATGATCCCGACGATGAGCTCCACCGCCGCTGCAATCGAAGCCACCTCGATGAAAGAGAGGCCTAGCAGCCAGATGTCGGCGCCAATGCCGGAAAGTTTTTCGTCGGTTGCCAACGGCGGATACATAAACCAACCGGAAGAAGGCGCTGCATCAAAGAAAATCGAGCCGCACACAAAGATGCCACCGAGAAAAAAGCTCCAGAACCCGAACGCGCCCAGTCGCGGAAACGGCAACTCTCGAGCCCCGATCATCGGCGGCAACAGAAAAATCGCCACTGCCTCGAAGATTGGCACGGCAAACAGGAACATCATGACGGTCCCGTGCAGCGTGAATAGCTGATTGTAGAAGTCCGCCGAAACCAGATCATTGTCGGGCATGGCCAATTGCGCCCGCATAATCAATGCCAGCGCGCCGGCAAAGAGCAGAAAGATGAAGGCGGTGGACGCATACCACAGCCCGACCTGCGTGTTGTTGACGCTCGTCCAGTAGCGCCAGCCGTGCGGATTCTCCCAGACTTTGCGCAGCCGCTCGCTCTGCGCTGCGCGCTCCTCTTCACTCGCGCGGGCGCCCGGCTCGGTCATCTCAGTCCTTTCAGCCAGGCGGCGATTGCACGGATATCTTGCGGCGCCAGCATGGAGAAAGCGGGCATGGCCGCACCCGGCTTGATCGCACCCGGGTTCGCGATGAAGCCAGCAATGTTGTCCTCGGTGTTGGCGACGATCCCGGCTCCCAGCATCTCCCGAGACCCTAGGTGAGAAAGATCGGGTCCAGCCGCGCCTGCGGCCTCCGTGCCCGCAACGCGATGACAGGAGCCACAGCCATGGCGCAAGAAGAGAGCACGCCCCTCTCCCGCGACGTTTATCGAGGCTTTCGCCTGGCTGGCAAGCCATGCGTCGAACGCGTCGGGTTCCATGGTCACTGCGGTGAGCGCCATGAATGCGTGAGACGTCCCGCAAAATTCGGCGCACGCGCCGCGAAATACCCCCGTTCTTTGCGCCATCAGCGAAAGGCGGTTTTCGCGACCCGGGATCATATCCATCTTGCCCCCGAGAGAGGGTATCCAGAAGGAATGGATTACGTCATCGCTCTTCAGTAAAAATTCTATTCGCCGACCGACCGGCAAGCGGATCTCGTTTGCCGCTGCGATTGTGAGGCCGCGATGGACATAGACCACCTGCCACCAATATTGCCTGCCGGTGACTTCGACCCGAAAATCCGTAGCATCGCGAAAAGTCGGCGAAGGTCTAAGCGTCGGCATTAACCAGAATGCATATGTCAAAAGGGCAAAGAGCGTCACAGTTGGGAACACGCCGCCGCCCCACAGGACGAGCCGGCTTGCGGCAGGCTCTGCGAAAACTCGTCTTTGACTGCGCACGGCAAAGCAGACGAAGGCGACCACCGCGAACCAGATCGCGGCTGCGCCGAAGGACATGACGACAAACAGGGTCAACGTCGCCTCTGCTTCCGAACCCGCAGGGCTCAACGCGGATTGAGTGCCCTGGCAGCCAGGCAGAGCAACCGCGATTGAGGGCAGCCTTTGGAGCAATTTTCGTCTTTGAGATCGGAGGCGTGGCGTTTTACTGTCCTTTCCAGAAGAGTTGATCGCTTAACCCGAGCCTCCCCGCAAAGTTCCAGAAAGCGTTCCCGCGCCGATTTTAACTTCTCGGGATTGGTAGGTGTTGAACGGTGAGCTACGCACCGCTCTCGACAGGGAGGTTCCGTTGCTCGTTGCCGCTTACGGCCTGAGCGGCAAGGATGCAATCTGCGATTGTGCGCTCGGCACAAGAGCGGACAAATTCGTGCGCGTTATCGAATTTGCCCATCGCATGACGGCGTTCCGCCCGATTGAGCGAGGCGCGCCGCATTGCCGCAGGAACCGAAGAACGGCTGCCGCCACTCCCAAAAGCAGGGGAGACTTCGCGACGCGCTCGGCATTCTCCTGAACGCCAAGATCGCAAATCCTCAGCGCGCGCGGGGATCGCCTCTGCCCCTAGCAAACAGCAGGCGTCCGCAAGGTTGCGGTCAGTGACAATTTCCGGCCGTCAGCCAGAAGGGTTTTCGTTTTCAGGCTTGTTGGCCTCTCCCAAGGCGCTCTTGGCACCCTCGATCGCGCCCTCGGCAGCTGCACCAGCCGTTGCTTGAAGCTGGCCGCGAACGCGATCCGAAACCTCGCCAGCGGTCTCATCCTCAAAGTCCGTTGCGGGGAGTGCCGCTCCGATGGCCGCACCGATCGCAAAGGCCAGCGCTCCGCCAACCAGAGGCTGATCTCGAAATGTCTTGAGCATGGCGGCATTCAGCTGCGCCCCGTGATCCTGAGCACTCTCATGGGCGCTCCGAATGCTGTCGGCTGCTGACCGGGCGGCATCTGAAACGGCACCGGAGACACCGCTGGCCGCCCCCTTCACCTCGCGCCATGTCGCTGATGCCCAGCCGGTTGTTTCATCGAACAAACTGCCTGCCTCATCCCGGATTTCCGCAATCGCCTGGCCCGACGTATCGGCGAAACCGCGATAGACGGTTCCACTTGGATCGACGAAGTGACCGGCCCTTCGGCCGGCCGCATCGGTCTTCGCGCGAAAACGACTGCCGTCCTCATCCTCAAAATGGCTGTAGCGCTCGCCAAAATTTGCCTCGATCGGTCCGACCCGTCGCAAGTTGCCCTTTACTCTCGCAAGCGGGTAATCATCCACTCCCTTCTCAACGCCCGACGCTTGAGGCGCTCGCGAGGCGGGATCGGCAAGGAGCCATGCAAGACCGATCCCTGTCAATGCGACCGGGATCGGGTTCGCCTTCATTGCCCCACCCAGATTGTTGAGGAAGTCGGCACCTCCACTCCTTCTGGCATAGGCGATGAATTCATCCATTAATTCGCCAGGCGACATTCGCTCTTGAATGGCATGCAGTTTTTCTTCAATCCTTTGACGGTCCGTCTCGATCTCCCGTTGAAGGTCGGCGGACGAATGCATGTCGACGTTCATTTCACTGTCTCCTTGGCCACGTCCAGGTCGCGCTGGAGCGACGCCGTCGTTTTTTCAAACCGAATGCTGCGGTTTCCGAGCCTGGCAAGGCTGCGCGAAATCATAACCCACGCGAGGACGCCGACGACAAGACCAACCGCGACCGCTGAGAGCGCATGGGCATTTGCCTCTTGCATTCCCTGCTGCATCAAAAAGGCGCCCAGACCCTCGACCACAGCGCTCAGAAGCACGCCGATCGCGGCAATAGCAAAGATAAGGCCAACCATGAGCGTCTCGATGCTGCCGATCGCCCGGTCAATATTCTCGCTTGCCTCGGCCTTGGCGAGGTCGATCTCCTTGCGAAACAGTCCGGCTATATCGGTCACCAGTCCCGTCATCAGGTCGGGTAAAGAGCGGTCGTCACGGGGGTTATGCATCGCGGAAGTCCTTTTCAAATGACCAATCGTCGCCTGCGCGGGGGGATGACGAGGAGTTCGATGTCTTGGTGGCCGTTCGCTTTGCCGAAGCGATCAGAAATCGGCTCGCTGCCAGTCCCGCAATCGCTGCCATGCCAAGAAAGGCAAGGGGCTGCTTCCGCCCATAGTTTTCTGCAATCGACGCGATTTCACCGAGATCCCGGTCTTCGCATTCGCGGGCCAGCCGTCCGATCGAATTTCCAAGGTCCTGGGTGTAGCGGCCAAGCCCCGGTTGATCGGAATCGCGAAGTTCAGATCCCACCTTCTCCATGGCGCCAGCAAGACCACGCAATTGGCGCGCCAATGCCCCCTTTTCGTCATCCACGACTTTGGCTGCTGCCGCTTTTGCCTGGCCCGAAAGATCGTCACTCGCGACGTTCTGGTCGACGCGGGGCCGACCTGCATCGCTCTCGCCCCCCCCAGAATAAGGGCCGCCTTCTTGTGAGGGCGAAATAGGTTGCTGTTGTTGTCTACGGTTCTCCGGGTTTTCGATCATCACAAACCTCCTGGTTATCTGACGCGGGCCCTTCGTTGCGCTCCAACCAGCGGATCGCTATCTTGTTCCCTGCCTCATACGGCCACTCGGCTTGGCGTTTGTTCGATCCGAAGGCGCTGCCCAATGAAGACGCTGGGCGACTGCGATCGATCTCGTGGAACAACCCCGCCCTGCGCAGGGATTCCCTCAGCCCCTGCACAGCACCGCGGCGTCCGCCAACTGCGGTGCTGCGAGCTTAGGACTCTACTGACCGATCATGTTGAGGAAGATGCCGTTCCTCTTGCTTTGCTCAAGAAGGGCCTCAACCCCCTCGATGAGGCCTAGCTCGAAAACGGCTTGGAGAGAATTGGGGCAGTTTGGGCGCTCCCGAACTTCAAGATAAGAAACGCTATCGATTTCTCCTTGCAGGCGTCTGCTACCGGAAGCCCGCTATCCCCTGAAGGTTCTTGTCCAGCATGACGACATCGACTGGCGGCCCACCTCTAAGCTCGGCGTCCCTCCATTCGCTCCTTGAAACCTCGATGAGGTCGTGGTGGCAGGAGATTTTCTTGGACCAGGCGTGGGTTTCTATCGGTTGTCCGCATTTTGCTCATGGATTGGAACTTTTCCCGGTCTTTTCGGGTTCACGCAACAACCTTTTCGTGTGGACCAGGTGCGAATGGAGAGGAAAATGAAATGGCTTCCTGTCACCGCAGTTCTTATCGCTGGCCCAGCCTTTGCCCAAAGTGCCAAACTTGAATCGGCCTGCACGTCGGTCGCAAGGAATTTTTTCATGACCGACACGCTGAATGTCGGGGTCGTGCAATCGTTCCCTGAGCTTAAGCCCCCTGGCGTCCGCTTCAAATATTCTGAGAGATCGGATACGAAGAAGGCCGAAATGTCAGATACGTTCGACTGCGAATTCGATCAGCCAAATCCGATCACAAAACTCCTACGCTTCTGCGTCTCCCGGACTTGCTACTCTTCCGACCAGGAAGATGGCGAACGCCGACGCCGATTTGAAGAAATGCAGCTTCTTATGCAAAGAGGCAAAAGCGCCAGAAAATAAGCATGGCACCTTCTAACCGATGGGTCTCGGCGGACGGCGTTCGAGGGCCAACGCTAAACGAGATTTGCGGCGCCAGACATCGGGCGTGCCAGTGAGGCTCGGCTCACGATGGCACGTCGACTATCCGCAGCAATCACATTTCCTACAAAGCAGAGAACGTCCGGCGTTGACTTCTTGATGCTAAAAGCGGCTCCCACCCGACTTCGGCAAATGCAACTTGCGTAAGCGCAAAGAATTGCGGACTAGCCTCCGCTCATGGTTCGAGTGCTCCGGTCGGGAGTGGAAAAGACCAAATGCTTAGGAACCAAAAGCGTTTCGCCGAGTTTGAACATTGCCGTTAACGGGCTGAGAAAAAGGAACCGAACATCATGAAGAACGTACTGCTCGCCGCGGTCTTCCTCGGCGCATCGAGTTTGGGCGCGCTCGCGCAGACCGCCACACCTCCGGCTACGGCAGATGGTGATACGCCTGCCGTGGCAACACCAGACACCACCAATCCAACAGCGCCCGTCGCCGGCGCCAACAGTTTCACGGAAGAACAGGCCAAGGATCGCCTTACTGACGCCGGCTACACCGATGTGACCGGTCTAAAGCTCGACGACAAGGGCGTCTGGCGTGCAACGGCCTCGAAGGACGGCAAATCCATGCAGGTCGCGCTCGACTATCAGGGCAACATTGTTGCCAACTAACTCCAGCAAAGAGGAAATTCCCATGAAAACCGTTAGTGGACTTTTTGACGACTATTCGGACGCCCAAGCAGCAGTGTCAGCCCTTGAAGATCGCGGCGTTCCGTCGGACGACATCAGCATCGTTTCCAACAATGTTGGCGATTGGTACGGCACTGCAGACGAAAGCAACGCGGCTGAAGGCGCTGGAACGGGCGCCGGTGTCGGCGCTGCGGTCGGTGGCATTGGCGGCCTGTTGACTGGTCTCGGGCTCATGGCCATTCCCGGTGTCGGGCCGGTGGTCGCAGCCGGTTGGCTTGCCGCGACCGCGGCTGGTGCTGCCGCCGGCGCGGTAGCAGGTGGTGCCGCCGGCGGGATTATCGGAGCGATGACGGATTCGGGCGTTCCGGAGGAACATGCCCATGTCTATGCGGAAGGCGTACGGCGCGGTGGCACGGTCGTCACGGCACGGGTCGACGACGCGCTCCAGGCGGATGCCGAAGCGATCCTGCGCCGAGGTACCTGGGTGGATCCTGTCCAACGCCGCGCCGCCTACACGGAACAGGGCTGGACACGCTTTGACGAGACGCTCGATCCCTACACCGCCGACGAAGTCGAGAAGGAACGTCAACGTCTCGAGAGCATGCGCTAGTTTGAACCAAGGCGGCCATGATGCGTTCAGATCACCTGAACCGTAAACTGGCCTTCGCACGTTCCTGATGATTGGCAGGCTCTCTCGTCCCGGCGCCCAACTCAGGCGCAACAACGGCACCTGACAAAAGCGCTTAGACGTTTCGTAGAGTTTGACGAAATTGACCGTGGAACGATTTGCATACCGACAGGTTGCGTCCTCCCGGGTGTCGAAAGGAATGGAGCCATGGTTGCCCCGCGAGCGAACTGGAAAGGCTACATCAAGTTCGGAGAGGTCACCTGTCCAGTGGCACTTTACACCGCCGCGTCCTCGTCCGAACGCATCAGCTTCCATAGGCTCAATCGAAAAACAGGCAACCGGGTAAAGCGCGAGTTCGTTGACAGCGAGTCGGGAGAGCCCGTTCAGGCCGACGATCAGGTAAAAGGCTATGAAATCGAGGGTGGACGATACGTCGTCCTGGAACCTGAAGAAGTCGCAGCGGTGGTTCCGGAAAGCGACAAGACCCTGAAGATCGAGGCCTTCATTCCCTGCTCGCAGATCGACACAACCTATTTCGACAAACCCTACTATCTTGCACCCGACAAGATGGGCGGGGAGGCTTTCGGACTGCTCCGTGATGGGATGGCTAAGGCCAAGGTCGCCGCGATCGCCAAGACCGTGCTTTTTCGCCGGCTACGAACCGTACTTGTCCGCGCACACGGCAAGGGGCTGGTGGCGGCAACCCTCAACTTTGACTATGAAGTGCGATCTTCGAAAGAGGCGTTCCAGGAGCTTCCCGACCTCAAGATAGAGGGCGAGATGCTGGAACTTGCAGAGCACATTATCCGCACAAAGAAAGGCAGTTTTGACCCCGGCGACTTTGACGATCGGTACGAGGCGGCTCTTGCCGAGCTGGTCAAAGCCAAAATCGAGGGGCGTGCACTGCCGAAGAAAAAGTTGCCCGTAGCATCCAAGCCCGGCGATCTGCTCAAGGCGCTCCGCGAGAGCGCAGGCATCAATGCGAGCAAGTCGAAGTCCAAGCGTCAAGCGGCCAACGCAAACAAGGGCGCTCGTCGGCAAAAGGAGTCGAGCTCGTCTCCCAAGTCGAAACAGGCGGCAACGTCGCGTCGCACCGGCTGACGGGAGATTGAGCCATGGCTGTCCGCCCGTACTGGAAAGGCTATTTGAAACTCTCGCTGGTGACGTGCCCGGTTGAGATGATGCCGGCCACGTCCGATAGCGAAAAGGTTCGCTTCCACACGCTTAATCGCGAGACCGAGAACCGTGTCGTCAGTCACTTCGTCGATGCGGTAACCGGGGAAGAGGTCAAGGAAGACGATGAGGTCATGGGTTACCAGCGCGGGGAAAAGGAGTACGTCGTGATCGAGGACGAGGAGCTTGAGACCGTCGCACTCGAAAGCACCAGGACCATTGATATCTCGACGTTCACCCCGCGCGACAGCCTCGAGTGGATATGGCTCGATACGCCTTACTACCTTTCTCCGAGCGAACCGGTCGGCCAGGAGGCCTTTTCTGTTATCCGAGATGCGATGGAAGCCCAGAAAATGGTCGGTATTTCACGACTGGTCATATCGCGTCGGGAACGAGCCGTCATGCTCGAGCCGCGTGGCAAGGGGATCGTGCTCTGGACATTGCGCTACGGCGACGAAGTTCGTGGCGAAGAAACGTACTTCACCACCGCGAGCGACGCCAAGGCGGACCCCGAGATGATGCCGCTTGTGCAGCGATTGATAAAGAAGCTGACGAAGGATTGGAGCCCCAGCATGGTGGAGGACCCCGTGCAGGAACGCCTGGTCGACATCATCGCTGCCAAGAAGAAGGCGATAAAGAAACCGTCCAGGGCCAAGTCCAAATCGTCAACCACACCATCGCCACCCAGCAACGTCGTCAACATCATGGACGCCTTGAAAAAGTCGGTCGCAGCGGAGCGTCGTCCCCGGAAATGAACCATCCGCGACCCTTAGACCTTGACGACGGCACGGCTGGCTCTCGTCAGCCCACGGGCAGGTTCTGCACCAGCGCGGTGGGATCGATGACCCTCTCAAGTTCAAAGACATAAAACCGATCGTCATCTCGCATGGTCATCAGTCCCATCAAGCTGTCGTCATTGATCCGTCGAAAATGGTCGACCATTGGCTGGTCGTCATAGATCATGGCCGCGCTTGCGACGCCTTCAAAGACAACCGTTTTGATCGAGGCGACGGGACCCTTTGCCTGAAGGCACGGTTGAAGACGGGCAAAAAGCACGGCGGCAAGGGCCGTTCTTCCAAACGCATGAAAGCGAAGTGCGAGGGGAAGCGGAACCCACTTCGGATCGATGGCTCGCAGTTTTCGCCCACCGACGTGAAAAAGAAGGGCATCGGCCCGCAGATCCGGATTGAACCGTTTGCCGAACCAGCCGAGGTTCTCCAAGACGCCATCGAAGGGATGACCAGTTGGAACTCCCCGACCTTGCCAGAGGCCGGCAAGCTCGCCCGGTTCCAGCGGCGGAAGCCGCAGAAACTGTTCCAGCGCCCGTTGCTGATCATTTACCGCATTGTCTCTCCTCACCTCTACGCCTCCCGGCTTCTCGTTTCAATCGGCCCCCGCGACGCGCCTGCCGCAAATCTTCCAATGTCGGAAACCATCAGCCCCGCTTGAGTTCAGAGGTCGGCGACGTTTTTTCGGGCCAGGTCCTTACCAGTTCATCGAGTGAACCCGCGGCCAGGTAGCCCAGACAATTCCATCGCACCCATGGAGGGAAATAGAGATTACGGACCGTTCTGAGATCCGCTAGTTCGCCGTCAGACCCGGTTACGCGCGCTCGTAGGACGATCTCCCATCGAGGAGTATCGGATAGCGCGCCTGCACTTTTTCCATGCCCTTGGCCTTTCCATCCTGCTCCCCCAGTTTTTCCTCTCGACGTGCCTTCCTTGTCTCCGGTTTGCTTCGCTCGGCTTGCGCTTCTGCCCAGCGCCGACGAAGTTCTAACCGCGAACGTCGCTCGGCGGTTCGGCCCTGATTTTGGTAGGGCAACGGCCGCGCCGAAATCATACGGCATCAATCAACGCCTTTTCCGCCGGTCGCACCGTAAACTTCACCATTGACGAAACTTGCCTCCTGCGAGGCGAGGAAGACGTAAATTGGGGCCAGCTCAACCGGCTGGCCGGGCCGACCGAAATCGCTGTCCTTCCCGAAGTTCTTCACTTTCTCGTCAGGCTGGCCGCCGCTTGGCTGCAAGACCGTCCAGAACGGACCCGGTGCCACGACGTTGGCCCGGACACCCTTCTCGATGAGTTGTTTTGCGAGTGCCTTGGTGTAGGCGACGATCCCAGCTTTGGTCGTGGCGTAGTCGAGGAGAATTGGCGATGGCTGATATGCCTGGATGGACGCGGTTGTGATGACGGACGCGCCTGGGGGCAAGTGCGGCTCGGCGGCCTGAGCAATCCAGTGCAAGGCGTAGAGGTTGGTCTTCAGCGTGGCGTCAAAGTCCTCGGACGTTACAAGCGAGACGTTCTTGCGAAACTGTTGTCGGGCCGCGTTGATCACCAGGATATCTATGCCACCAAGCTCGGACAGTGCCCGCGACACCAACGCGCGGCACCAGTCTTCATCCTTCACATCACCCGGCAAGGCGAGCGCCTTGCGGCCCTCGGCCTCGATCAACTCGATAACCTCTTTCGCGTCCGGTTCTTCCTCCGGCAGGAACGATATGGCGACGTCGGCACCCTCCCGTGCAAACGCAATCGCAGCGGCTCGTCCGATGCCAGAATCGCCTCCGGTGATAAGGGCTTTGCGCCCTTTCAGCCGACCTGCCCCTTTGTAGGTTTTCTCGCCGTGATCGGGCTTTGGATGCATCCTACCAACAATACCGGGCATGGATTGTGGTTGAGGGTCAAACGGCGGCGAGGGGTACTGTGTTCGGGGGTCTTGCATCATCAGACGATCGGTCATTGGTAAATCCTCATGTGGCGATTATCGGTAAACTCGTCGATTGGTTTCGGGTTCCCGTCCAGCAATTCGGAGGAACCAAACGACAGGCTCCACTGTTCATTTGACGTCCTCTTCAACCTCTTTTCGCGCCGAGGGAGAAAACGTTCCATGCAATTGCTGCACAGGGTCCTTGCCGACGTGCAGTTGATGCTTCGTCGTCCGCCGAGGTTGCAGTATGCGGCCTTGTGCTACCGTGTCCGCACAGGGCATCCGCTCGAAATACTTCTCATCACCAGCCGGGATACCGGTCGCTGGGTCATCCCAAAGGGGTGGCCCATGAAAGGAAAACGTGCTCATGAGGTCGCGGCAAGGGAGGCGTTCGAAGAGGCCGGTGTAAAAGGGAGCTGTGAGAGGGCTCCAATTGGCCACTACCTCTACAGGAAGAAGTTAGACAGTGGGCTGAAAGTTTCTTGCACGGTCCGCGTTTTTGCGATGAAAGTTGCTGGCCTGCGCGGGAACTTTCCGGAGAAGGGCGAGCGCAAACTTGTCTGGTTCGAATATCGAGAGGCCGCCCGTCGCGTCGCTGAGAGATCCCTACGCGACCAGATTTTACGCTTCGGCAGTGCGACTTTGCCTTGAAGACGCAAACTGCGACGATTCCATTCTCGTACATTTTTGAAGGTTGTATCGTCGTCTGTCGATATCTTGGCGAGCGCTGGCGGACCGACCGTCGCGGGAGGGGTGGGTAGCGAGCTCGACTGCCATTGCGTGGGCCAAAGGAGAGGGCGGAAAAATCCGGATGTTCTCCATCTCCATAGCGGTCGGCTTGACGCGGCCTGCGACCGCTTATCGCTCGGACCTCAAGTCGACGCCCGAGGCCGCGCGATGGCGCTCGATCTCCCTCTTCGCCAGACCGCCCGGCTTGTCTTTCCAACACCGTGATCAGCGCTCGCAGCGCGTGTTTGTCCAGCTTCTCGATACCGACATACTCGTTTCGCCTTGGAGGTCTGAATGCTCATGAAGTTAGGCCTGCATAGCTATGCTGTCGCGATCTTGAGAGTTCTCCAGGACGAACACCATCAACGTGTCGCTTAAAGCAAAAAGCGTCCGGTAAGCCCAGGCAATAACGAGGACAACAGCGGCGATCACACCGGGTGAAAGGTAAACTGCTGGCCTCATCACTTCTCAGGCAGAACGTGAATCCTGTCGATCGCCGAGAACCGACTGTTCCCCTTACCCTTGCGAAGCCAAGCTCGTTCTGATTCCGGCCTCAGTAAACCGCGTCAGCTGCATTTGAGTTGCGTCTTCAGTATAAAGGACATGAACCGCCAAACCGCTTTCGGTGCGCCTTTGAGCCTCCTCATAGGCCTCTTCGAAGCCAACCGGAACCGCGTCTGTTGGCGCGGAGGGATCGTCCTGGGTCAACACATAGAACGTGGAGTTTCGAATATCTGGGGTCATCGGCGCTCTCCTTCTCGCACACCACCAACTGCCGGAGGACGCGATAGTTCCTAGGCGATTTACGTGCGTGCGCTTCTGCTTGGTGCCGTTGAACTTTATCCGCGACCGGCGCGCTTTGGTTCATCCCAATCAAGTGGAACGGCTGTCCGGGACGCGGTGTTAAACCGGCCTTTATTCCGCCCGCTTCTTGATCCTCTTTTAAGGAATACTTTCCTTCTACGGAGACTGGCCCATGGCGACCGGCGCATCCCAGCGATTGTACGACGGGGTCGCTGCCGTCGAAACGATGACGCGGTTTGCCATTGCCGTCCTAGCCCTTGCCTCCGGCGTGTACACTTATCTCGGCGTGCGCAGCATCCTGGACGGTTCGCCAACGGCGATCTTCTTCGCAGCGATTATCTACTCGGCCTCCGTCTCGGTCGGCATCTACGCTTTCTGGTCCTATATGGCGCGCTTCTTTCCGCATATCACGACCCATACGGGCCGCGCCGCCATGCTCGGTGTGATGGCCATCGGCGCGGTCATGATCATGGCCATGTCAAGCTGGCTAAATGCTGCTGCACTAGCAGGTTCTGCGGCACTTGAGCAGCACCTGGCCGAGACGGTCGAAGACTATACCGCCGACCTCGACCAGGCGCACCAGAACGCACTTGCTGCCCAGAGTCTTCTGCCCGATATCCAGCGCGCCTCCGAGCGCTTTGCTCAGCTGGCGCTGTCGGAACGGCAATCGGGCGCTCTGACCGGTACGACCGGTTCAGGAAGCGTCGTTCAGTTGCTGTCGCAGATGTCAGCGCAGATGAAAGATCTAGAGAACGGCATCAACGCCTCGCGCGAACAGGTAACGACGTTGTTCGAACAAGGACAAAAGCGGCTTGAGACCATGCGTACGCTGGTATCGGCGCCCGGCGCCATTGAACCGCGTGCCGATCAGTTCTCCTCCGAAGTCGTCGCGCTCACCGGGGTCATAGCCTCGCTCGGACAGACTTCAATTGCCCCTTCGATCCGTCGCGCGGCCGATGATCTTTCACTCGGCTTTATTGCACCTGTCGCCGACGGTGGCGATGCCGACCTAGTTGACCGCCAGGACAGGGTAATGGCGACAGTGCGCGCTTCAGTAGCGGCCCAGTCGAAGGTTCTGTCCGACGCCGCTGACGAGATCCTTGCGCGCGCACCGGTAAAGGAGCGAAGGTTCGTTCCACTATCGTCCGCCGAAGCAGTTTTGCGCTACGCTTCGGACTTTATTCCAGCATGGGCTGGCGCCATCTCCATCGATCTCCTGCCCGGTGTACTCGTGTTCATTCTTGCAGTCGTGCACGGCGCGATCCGAAAACAGGAAGAGAGGATGCCATTTGCCGAACGCATCACGGCAGCCGAACTCGTGCAGGCAATAGAATTGAAGCGTGCGCTGGCGGAAAGCGGCTCGGATCTGATGGAGGTTGCCGCCGAGCTTGAAGCGCAGAAAACTACGGAAGAGGCAAACAACATCACAAACCTCGACCCGAGAATACGTCCCAAGGATCGCCCACATGAGGATCGATGAACCGATCAAGGCCTTGAAGCGCCTCGACGATGGCACCGCGATGCGAGGCGTGTTCTATCTATTGCTGTCGGTGACGGCGATTTTTCTCATTATCGACGTTCGCAACATGGAAACCAGCCCCAAGCTGTCAACCCCCGACCCAGCCTACCAAATCCCTTTCCTGCCGCCTGCAGGAACCAAGGGGGATCCGAGCGATGCTGCGCAAAGCCCATCGAGCCCGGCCGAAGTGCTGAACAAGCCGATGACATTGGAACTTGGCCCCGGCGGCGTCCTGCTTGTCGAAGGTACCTTCGATCCAGGCGCGTCTTTGCGCTTTGCCAGAGAGATCGAAGTTCGCGGCGAGTATGTAAGAACCGTCGCGCTCAACTCCCCAGGCGGCTCAGTGGACGACGCGCTGGCAATTTCCAAGCTGATACGCGAAAAATCGTTGACGACGAAAGTTGTGTCGAGAGCACTCTGCGCATCCTCGTGTCCAATCGTGCTTGCAGGTGGCGTTGAACGCCTCGCGGAAAAAGACGCGGTGGTTGGAGTGCACCAGCTATTTAACGTCAGCAACGTCATACCTGCCGCAGACGAGGTCATGTCGACCACACAATCCGCCACCGCACGTGTCGCCCGCCATCTCGAGGCGATGGGCATTGCTGCTGAACTCTGGTTCAACGCTTTGGAAACGCCTGCGGATCGCCTTTATTATTTGACGGCGAAGGAAATGGCTGATTTTCGACTGACGACTACGCCCGCTTCGAGTTCCAGGAAGAGAAGTTAGGTCTCTACCGAGGATCAGCTCTACGCTAGGGCATGGACAATGGCGGGCCTCTTTGGTTGGGAATGATGGAGCGCAGGAGGGCGCAGCGATATCCAATCATTCAGGTTACGAAAGAACGGCGGCCAATCGAGGGATTAAACGCGATCGGACACAGGAGGACTTAATACCGATCTTAAAGGCGGGCGTAGAGATCAGCGCGGGGTCGCGCCTCTTGACGCCCATTTCCTGGAAGCCGCCTCATAACGTTTCTGGGATCGTGTGCCGCAGCTTTGGCTGTCGAAGCAACCGCTGGCGCGATTGATGGATTTGCGTTCGCCTGGCGAAATCTCGCGCCTTCCATTGAAACGCTGCGTCGCAGCATTATATTGTGCACTGCAGCAATGATTACCGAGTGCTGCATGAGGCCGCTATGATAGCCATCCTGGCCGTTACGGCCTGGAGGTTTCGTTATGCGCTCCTTGTCTAACACCCTCGCTTTGCTCAAGCAGTTCCGCACCCATCCGGTCGACCCTTCTCGGGAGAGCCACTTGTCGGAATTCGAGGCCTTTGGACCGAACCCTGGCCAGCTTGAGGCAAAAGTTCATGTCCCATCGACAGTTATTCCACGACCGGCGCTCGTCGTCGTCTTGCACGGCTGTACCCAGACGGCGTCGTCATACGACACAGGCTCGGGATGGAGCAGATTGGCCGACGACTATGGCTTTGTCGTCCTCTTCCCGCAGCAGACCCGCAGCAATAACGCCAATCTTTGCTTCAACTGGTTCCAGCCGAACGATATGGCGCGCGGCGATGGTGAAGCGCTTTCAATCCGCCAGATGGTCGAGACCGCCGAAGCACGTTATGACATCGATACCTCGCGAGTTTACATAACCGGGCTTTCGGCAGGTGGAGCGATGGCCAATGTGATGCTGGCGACCTATCCCGAAGTCTTTGCCGGCGGCGCAATCATAGCCGGTCTCCCCTATGGCACGGCACACACGATACCCCAAGCGTTCGACCGCATGCGCGCGCAAGGCATTCCCGACACTAACACGCTTCAAAAGCTGCTTCGGTCCGCTTCCAAAACAACGGGCCCATGGCCGGCGATATCGGTCTGGCAGGGAACGCAGGACATGACCGTCAACTCGGCTAACGCAGATGCGATTGTCGACCAGTGGCTGGGCGTTGTTGAAACCCGAGGATCGCCCCGGGTAGACCAACCGACGTCGCGGCTTGAACGCAGGGTCTGGGTCAATGCCAACGGGGAGGAACGCCTTCAGCTTTACCGCGTCAAGGGTATGGGCCACGGCACACCGATCAATGCGAAAAGTGGGTACGGTCGGGCAGGGCCCTACATGCTTGACGTCGGCATTTCGTCGACCGAGGAAATTGCCAAATCGTTCGGGGTTGCGGCGCCATCCTTGAGACAGGTGAACCGGGGCGTCGCCACTGACGTCGCTATCCCCAAGGCTCGGAGCAACGATAATCCGAGTCCCAAGGGACCGGCGGACGGCATTCGGCGGACGATCGAAGACGCGCTACGTGCAGCGGGTCTGATGAGATAACACCGCGCACACTTCCTTCGTGGCCACCCGCCCTTTTGATCTGTCGACTCGCCGCGTGGAGATGCCTCAAACGGCGAGTGACGCCGGCGCAGCGAACATCCAATTTACAAGGTCGCCCACCCTGATGGGCCGTACTCTCAGCCCTCACGCTATGCGGTGGGTCCAGACGATTTCTTGAAAAGCGGCCACATCGAGCGGCGACGGCGCGCACATCTAGACGCGCACATCTAGATATGTCGCGCTGCCGTCACTCCATACCGCATACCCCGCGACTGAGCCGATACGGACGGTTGCACTCCCAGCCGTTTCCGGAACGATCCAGATGTGCGTTTTCAGGAAGATTGATCTGTGAACAGACCGATCCCTTTGCTTCAAATCCGCGGTCACATTTCCATTTCTGGCCATAGGAGTTGTCCGCAAAGGTTGCATTTTCGGGAACCTTTACAGCAACACAGGCCTGATCTTTCATTTCAAATCCACGGTCGCACAACCATTCATTGCCGCTGGTGGTCAGGTAGGCATGGTCAGGAACGATCAGTGCGACGCATTTGCTAGCGATGACCTGATACCCCCGTTCACAGATCCAGCCCTCGCCATAGCTCGAATCCGTCAGATACGCCTTGTCCGGCACCTCGATGAGGTCGCATTCAGTATCGCGCTGACGATATCCGTGCATGCACTTCCAGCGGTCACCAGAATAAGAGTCGAGAAAAGCATTGGCGGGCAGCCGAACCGCAAGGCACTGGCCGTCCTTTTCGGCAAACCCGTAATCGCATTCCCAGCCGTTGCCATAGGAAGCGTATGTCAGGAAAGCATTGTCGGGAGCCGTCACAGCAACGCAGGAATCGGCCTCTTGTCGGAATCCACGATTGCACTCCCATCCCGATCCGTAGCGTTTTGCTTCGGAATTTGCTGGCACCGACCCTTGACCATATGCCCCAGGGATCAAGAGCAGAGTTGCGGATAGAAGAACGCTCGCCTGTATAGCCAACGCTAGGAAGAACGGTTGAAGCATGTCCTTATGTCTCCAAATGGGCGGTTGAGTGGTCACAGAAGTGTGAAGCCATTGCGGCCGGCGCTTACCTGCGCCCATCGGTTCGTCCCAACCAATGCCAGATTGTCGTGGCAGGGAACATACTGCGCATAGCGCTGTGCAGTTCGCAGCCTCAAATGTCTAGGACCGACCGGAATTTGCTGGATCGCAAGGCGAAAATGTCTGTTCGGTGTAGGACATGGCGCCCCCTTGATTGGGGCCAGGGTATCAAACCCTCATACAGCAGCGCCCGTGACATCTGCTACTGGAGACTGGACACTGCGCCTTTGTCATTCGAATAGCAACCGCTCTTTACCCTTATTTGGTTTGCCTGCCGAACGCCCCTAGCAATCATGATTTCCCATGTTTCCATGCTTTGATCGAGCACGAACCGGGTCGTCCCCAGGCGGTCGGTGGTCTTCCGTCGCGAGAAGGGTTGTTACGTCGCGACGGCGGCACGTCAGAGGCCGCACACCTTGCCGGCTAGTCGGCGCTGACTGTCGGCATGAGTTGCGCCGGCGTCTCAATCTTTTGCAAGCATTTCTCGAACTATTCGCGCCAGATCGTCCATGGAAAACGGCTTGGTCATCATGTCCATGCCCGGTCCGAGAAAGTCCGCGCGTGACAATGCTGTTGCTGCATAGCCCGTTAAGAACAGAACACGGAGGCCCGGCCTCCTTGCCAGAGCCACTTCGGCCAACTGCCGCCCGTTGATCCCTGGTAAGCCGACATCGGAAACCACGGCATCGATGCGCTGCGCGCTTTCGATTATCGGCAGCGCATGTTCTCCGTCTTCGGCTTCGAGCGTCCTGTATCTAAGTTCCTTCAGAACGTCGACGATCAGCAGCCTCACGGCGCTGTCGGCTTCCACAACGAGCACGACCTCACCTTCACCCATCAGACTCCCGTGTTGGGACGGAGCCGAGCCGATGCTTGCTTTGTCGGCGCCGGACCCATCCGGGAGAAAGAGCGTGACTGTCGTACCCGTTCCCAGCTGGCTCGTTATTCGTGCGTGGCCGCCCGTCGACCAGTGCGACTTAAGTGCCATTCGGAATTGGCCGGCCCGCTCAAAGCTATTGTCGGCGTTGGGCCGAAAGTTAACCAACGAACCTCTGTCCTTGAAGAGAATCGAACCCGCAGCTGGATCTTTCCGGGCGTGCGACTTGCAAATGGCTATGCCAAAAGTCACGAGCGCACGGATTTTCGCAGCATCACGGGTGCACTGAAATCGGACCCATCGAGCGATTCGCACCCAGGGCTCTAAACACACGGATCGTATTTGCATGAGAAATAATGCTTGCAGAATTAGCAAGCATCGCTATATTTGCTAGCATGAACAGCAAGCAGAAAAAGACTCTCGTGGCGGTTTTCAAAGATCCGATCTCGGGAACCATCGAGTGGGCCACTATAGAAAACCTGCTTGTCGCTGCCGGCGCGAACGTCATCGAAGGAAACGGCTCGCGCGTTAAGTTCGAAAAGGACGGCATAATCGCGAGCTTCCATCGTCCTCATCCCGACAAGGAGGCAAAACGTTATCAAGTTCGCGATGCTCGCGAATTCCTGACGCAAATTGGAGTAGAACCATGAACACCATGACTTACAACGGTTATCACGCTCGCATAGAATTCGACGCGGAGGACGAGCTGTTCTTCGGTAAGATTGCTGGCATTTCTGACGTAGTCGGGTTTCACGGGGACAGCGTTGCTGAACTGAAGAAGGCGTTCCATGAGGCTGTCGATGATTACCTTGAGACCTGCAAGAGCATCGGCAAAGAGCCTCAAAGACCCTATTCCGGCAAGATGATGTTTCGAGTTGCTCCCGAAGTGCATCGCCGAGCTGCTCTGGCTGCCGAACTGTCGGGGAAGAGTCTCAATCAGTGGGCCGAGGAGGCATTAGAAAAAGCCGCGGCGCACTTCGCCAAGGACCGCCTTTCGGCATAGGCCATTCGCTTCCCCGCAAGGTCGGCCCGGCAGGGCTCTCGTCCGGGTCGAGGTCAACGTTCGTCACCAACACTAGAATGAACTTGGGCGTAAGGAACCCTCAATTCATCCGAGGTCGGACGAAACTCGCGACGGGGCGATGATCCGAAGGTGCAGTTCAGTCGCTATACACCATTAGGTGGCACAGAGCCTTTGCAATGATCGCTTGCGGAGAAAGCCTGTCCAAGCAGGCCCATGGCAGTTGTTGCTACCTCAGTAGAAAATCCATGTTCGCAACGGGCCGACTCTGTCTGCGCAAGCCGGCTGCCGGGCTGCGGCGATTGTCGCCAGCTAAAACCTGAACCGCCTGCGTCGGGGTCATGATTACGGCGTTGGCAAATTCGAGTTTCTTCGGAAGGCGCGCAAAGCCTTCGTTGGTGGTCACGAACACATGGCGCCCGCCATTTTCATGTGCCCAGAACGCCTGAGCAGCGCCCAGGCAATTGCGCCAATGCCAAGCAGCGGCGCTGGACAGATCCTTTTTGTCCAAGCCGTAGCTCACCGCGTAGTCCGACCATCGTGCTGGCGTCGTCGGAAAAAGGGTTCTGAAGATAAGTCGCTCGCGCTCAATCGCCGCTTCATCACTCATAATAGAGAAACCATGGAATGAAAGACCGTGGCGCCCGATCGGCCGCAAGAGGCTGATGTGACCAAGTCCGAGCGCGCTCATTCGGCTTTCAAAGTCTGCAAATCGTTTTAGATGTGCGCCACCGGGCTGACGTTCATATGCGCTCGAAGCCAAAATGGCGATATCCGCCTCTCCACGCCTTGCGGCTTCAATCAACGTGCGAATGTCGCCGTGGGCCGATCTCTTCTCATCGATGTTGATGAGACAGTTGTTTTCGAGCGTAAAACTCCGCATCACTTCACCATGTTGCTCTAGTCATTCAATGCTCGCCATTTGCGAACCAATCCCACAATTATAAGTCTGGTTCTTAAAGCGATGCGCGCTTCGTGGACATTCGGCTTGGCAGTAAAGAACAAACGAACAAGCGATCGCTCAAAGGTAACAAGGACACAAATCGCCATGGCGGTCAGTTCCCAACGGAACATTAGGCGACGAACGCAAAAATCATGAACTCTCTCCGCTCAGCGGGGAGCTGCTCGCACGGGTCGGCTCGATCGGCGACAATCGCCTGAGAGGCTGGATCTCCTACCAAGCCTCGAAGGCTGCCTTAAACCACATCGTGCGCACCGCTTCAGGCGAGATGAGCCGCAAAGCGGCGGCGGTCAGCCGCGTCATCGATCGGCTGTCGAAGAACTCGAATTCCATGCCAAAACGGTCCGCAATCGGCTTAAACTCATCCTTCAGCAGTTCTAGCGCCCGCCCCCCTTCGGAGCGGAAACTGACACGCATGAAGAAGTGACCGGTATCAGCGTCGTCGAACTGTGCGCTGTCGGTGATGTTGCATTCCTCTTCCGCCAGGAAGGAGGAGATAGCGGCGACGATGCCGCGGGTGGATGCGCAGCGCACGCGCATGGCAAACTCGACATTGGTGTTCCTCTTTGTGGATCAGGATGCGGCTGGTGCCAAGCGGCGCCTGAACGATGCCGGGACAAATCTTGAGACCGACACCGCACACCGGCTTCGCTGCTCCAAGCCCATTTTTGATCACACAGGCAACCCGGCTAATCGGTTGGATAAATGGTCCGCGATAAGTCACCCTCTGCGGGTGGGGAAATTGCTTCGTCCTCATCCAGAAGGCTCAGCCTGGCGATCGCAGTGTCCGATATGCTCGTCAGAAATTCAGCCTGGGTCCAACCCAAAAGGCAAGCTTCCTCGACAAGGACCTGGATTGCATAGTGCACCGTCTGCTCGAGTTCGACCTTGCGCTCAAGCGTCCCAGGGGGCTGATTTGGACGTTCAATCATGGCTTTTCTCTCGTTTGGAGATTAAGGTATTGGCGCGGCAGCAGATCCGGCCCGGCGGGTAAGATCAAAACACCGTGCTCTGACTATCGTTCCCCTCTTTCGACTGAAGACTGGCGTTAACATCATGAGCCTCGATTTTGAGGCCGTCCCCAGTCCACTTTCGCTCGTCAGTAAAGTTTATACGCTGTGCCATCGGGGCATGGAACATCAGCTGAACGGAACAAGAGATGCCGGGTGGAGTTTAAGCGTCTACCGATGCTCCTTCTAACCCAAAGGAAAAGCCATTACCCAGCCTCGGTCCGCGCCATTGGCGATCCATCCGCCACAAATTCGACGATGAGCAGGCCACCGA
Source organism: Ensifer sp. Root423 (assembly GCF_001426275.1). Lineage (NCBI taxonomy): Bacteria > Pseudomonadati > Pseudomonadota > Alphaproteobacteria > Hyphomicrobiales > Rhizobiaceae > Ensifer > Ensifer sp. Root423. The sequence continues at coordinate 37,876 of NZ_LMEG01000002.1, forward strand.
CCTCGCGTTAACAGCGATCGCGACCTCCGTCGTTAATCAGTAGATGCCTGAACGGGCATGTATGACAGAAGAGGAGAAGCACATGGTAAGCACTGCACTTAAAGCCCTGCTAAGTGTCCTTGCGGTGGCAGGATACCAGAACAGGGAGAAGATCGGGGAGCTTCTGAAAGGTCTGACCCAGAACCGACAAGACCAAGGGCCAACCGGTCAGCAGGAGGCCGGAGGAGGTTTGGGTGACCTGCTTGGCGGTCTGACTGGAGGCTCTGGTGGCCTCGGAGGCTTGCTCGGCGGTTCATCGACCGGCGGCGTGTTGAGGGGTGGTCTCGACGATCTCCTCAAACAGTTCGAGCACAACGGACACGGGGAGACCGCAAAATCCTGGGTGCAGACCGGTCCAAACAGCGAGATTGATGATAGGCAGTTATCGGAAGCGCTCGGGCCGGAAGTCCTGGAGGATCTTTCCGCGCGGACGGGTCTTTCTCCTGAGGAGATTTTGAGCCGCCTCAGCCGAGATCTGCCAAAGGCGGTTGACGATCTGACCCCCAACGGCGTCCTGCCTCAAGAGGACGACCCTTTCGAAGGGCAGATCACTCCTCCACCCAAGACCCAAATCATATAGTAGAAGAGGCCGCCGCAAGGCGGCCGCTTCACCGCGCCGGATTTGGAAGGCAAGCCTTTAGCGTTTCTCAGGCGGGCGTTGCACAGGAATCAGACGCGCTACCCTAGCGATACCTCCACAATCACGTTGCATACTTGGATCGACCCGGAACATCGCACCCGTTCCGGACGCTGTCGGCGCTCTCATCTGCTTTTCAAGCCATTTGGTCGTGACGAGGATCGTTGCGTGTTTTTATTTGGCGTGAATGTCTGCCAACAAGATCTTGGCGAGTTCGACGAACTGACCCGTTGGATACTTTGATAAATACGCTTCAATCATCTCGGCGTTACGGGTGTCCCGCACCGTTTCCCAGAATGAAACCTCGATTCCTGGCTCGCCCGCCCCAGACCCACCTTGAGCAACGCGCGCGGCTGCGAGTTCGGCGAACTCGCCCGCAGGGTATCGCTTCAGATATAGGAGATATTCGGCCGGATCATCGCTCTCCTGAACCGCCTCCCAAAAAGCCACCTCAACCCGGCGCGCTTCATCTTTGTCTTGGTCTTCCGGCAGGGTCTGATCGACCGAAGAGGATCGCTCCGGGTGTTGGACGGACGTTAGCTCTGCACTGGGGCTTGGTTCGGACTGCGGGTCAAACAGAACACGGAACACCCGGAGCGGGCGCGAAATGTTCTTGACCTGATGCTCACCCAAATCCTCAAAGGTGGTGTCGACGCGATCGCGCAGATGATCTCGTACTCCTCGCGTTACACAGATGCCGCCGGCATCGGCCAGGCCTTCAAGCCGAGCGGCGATGTTGACCCCATCCCCGAAGATATCGCCGTCTTTCACCAGAACATCGCCGACGTTGATCCCGATGCGGAAGTACATCTTGTGTTTGTCGGCAAGCGGCCGGTTGGCACGCCACATGGCCTGCTGGATGGCGATCGCACAGTTGAAGGCATGCACAATCGATGGGAATTCCGCCAACACGCTGTCCCCCGCGGTCCCGAAGATCTCTCCATGAGCACTTTCAATAAGGCCGTCGATGATAGTACGATGCGATGTCAAGGTCGCCAGGGTCTGCTCTTCGTCGGCATTCATCAACCGCGAGTAACCTTCGATATCGGCAGCCAGGATCGCTGCAAGCTTTCTTTCAAGTGGTGGCGCCTCCATGTGAACGATCCGATCCAACGCGTTCGTTTCGATGTGCAGTCGATCATCAACCGATGAGCACGCGGCTTTGTTCCTTCCGTAAATGTTTGATCTCATCCGCGGGCGTATCACCCAAAGGCCGAATTTTGCTCGAGCGAAATCTGCCTCGAGGTGGAGTGCCGCGAGGGTTCGAACACGGTACGTTCCACTCCGCTTCCCCTCGCACCAAGGCATCGGCCAGAGGGTGAAAGGCTTCAAAGTTGACGTCCTACAAGCCTCAGCGCAGGACTCCTGCTTCACGGGCAGCTTCTTCAAAGGCCAATCGGGCCATGTAACCAGGCAAGTGACCATTCATGGCTTCGAGACAGGTGGTCAATGCAGCCTGATATGCCGGACCGGATCTGGATCCGGACCAAGTGTTTCGCAAAACCGCTACCGCTTCACTGGCTGATCCAACCAACCCCTCGTGATCCGCATTGGGCAGGCTTATCACAACGCTTTCGTTCCAGGGCGCCGGTTGTTTTGCTTTCTCTAGATCGCGTCCGTAGCGTTCCTCGCGTTCCCACCGATCCTCTGCCATGGCGTTCTCCTTCTCGAACACCTTCAAACCGGAAAAACAGGAATGTGTTCCCAGTTCGAGCAGCGAGGTTGGGCACGGATCCGACCCCCTCTTATCGCCGGTCTGCCTTCTTCTCGTTGTCGATGGGTGCCCCCGCAAGGCCCCTTACGAATGAGTTTCTTGCCATGGGCGCCTGTCGGAAATTGTTGATGGGGTCGTGAAGCGACAGGCCCCCGCACTTTCACGCGGCGTCTTCCAACGCGTCAGGACGTTGTCACCCCGACCTCGGTAAGGCATTCCAACATCATGAGGGATCCTTGGCGCACAAAACCGAAACCAACATCGCAGACTGTTCGCAGAAGCTCAAGCACCGGGAAGAGGAACAGGTCGGGATCGGCGTCTAGACATGGTGTCGGTACCGGTTTCGCTGGAATCGTCGGCCGGCAGACAATGGAGCGAGGCTCCGCCGGTAACATCACTGACTTACTGCTTCGGAGGGAACCTCCACGTTTCGCGCGATCGACCAGAGATTAGCCCGACGATCTGCAGTCTAATCGGGTCGCGGTCTCTCCCATCTGGTCGAGCTTCGTCGTGTAACCCTGCTCCTCGGCCTCGCCAATCCCATAGCTCAGGTGGCCCACCGCGCTGATGTCGCAGCCTGCTTCTATCCCCCGAGTGACGAATGCCGGGATTTCGCCGGCGTCCAGCTGGCGCCGCGTATCTTTAGCACTGCTTTGCTCTCCGCTGAGGCCATAAAGCTACGGGCGCGGGATCGTCGACGGGCAAACTCTTCCCGTGGCGGGATCGGCTGGATCGCCTGTGGAGTCGTCGCACCGTTGTCCCCGGAACCATCGCCGCAGGCAGATTTGAACAAATGCGTAGCCAAGGCGTTTAGCTGCTATCCACAATTCACAGGAGGAAATGACATGGATTGGGACCGTGTTGAAGGTAACTGGAAGCAATTCAAGGGACAGATCAAGGAACAGTGGGGCAAATTGACCGACGACGACTTGGACCAAATTGCTGGCAAACGCGATCAGCTCGAAGGCAAGATTCAGGAACGGTATGGCCTCGAAAAAGATCGGGCACGACAAGACGTGGATGACTGGTTCGGCCGGCAAACCTGGTAATCTTCAGAGCGCCCCGCCCCAGGCGGAGCATCTGTTGTTCCCTAAGCGGCCCGGCGGCTACGGCGCGTCGGGCCGCTAAACTGACCTCCAACTACCGGTCGGGAAAACTTGCCTCAGATAAATTCGCGCGGTGTTCGCCGCGAAAGAGCATCCGTTGGCTTGAAGGCGATGCGACTCTCGCGGGGAAAGAGTACTCGATCGGGCGGCAGTTCGAGCTCCACAACTGAAGCGGATTTCTCCAACCTCACCTCAAGATGCCGAGTGCCTGCCACGCGCCGGCTTCCGGTGATTGACCCCACAAGACCGTGTTCGGAGCCCATGACGAGTTGTATATCGTGGGCCGAAAGTAGAGGGCCGCCTGACCATCGTGCTCAGTTGTCGGTAGCCCCGTAGATCGGCCCTCAAGCCAGATCTCGCGGCCGGACACGCTGACGCTTAGGCAGTTCGACTGGCCAATGAACCCATAAACGAACTGAGACGGGTGATCGTAGATCTCGTCCGGCGTGCCCCGTCTGCTCGATTGAGCCGTTGTTCAGCACGACAATACGGTCGGCTAGCTCAAGCGCCTCCCCCGGGTCGTGCGTGACAAAAATAGTCGTGTATCCAGTTCGATCGTGGATGTACGCGACGAGGGTGCACTGTTCGAGAGTGCCATGTGGCTGGAGCACGCCGACGCGGTGCGGACGCATAGGGAACTTTTCGGATCGATGGCCGTTTGTGATTTGCCGATGATCCCCGACGCCGGATCATCGACCGGGTTCCGACGCGAAGGCGTGCGAAACCTGCCAGGTACACGCTCGCTTGGCCCCGTTATCGACTTTCGGGGCCATTTTTTGTGTTCGCTCCCTGCCGACAGGAACCTGTTCAGCCCCGTGCGTTTTTTCGCTTGTCTTGATGCCAAGTGTCCCCCGAAGTAGCCCCTCGCCTCGTCGCGCCCGACGGGGCCACTTCTTTATGAATTGATCGACAGGGGATTCCCGGACCTGCGATGGCTTTGGCCCACTAGGTGCCCGACGGACGAGCCCCACGCCCACGCGCCAGCGCGCCGCCTGGTCATTTCTTACGGTGTAATGGAACCGATACGAAGTCTCGACGTTTCTGGCTTCGTGAGACCCTGAGCCCCCGATCAGGTGACACCTTCACAATCCGCCCGGAAGTGAAGTACTCTCTCTCGATAAGTGCCTCTGGCCTCGTCCCGACGGGGCCATTTCTTTTATGATCCCTAGTCGCCGCGGCCATTTCCACGACGGGGCCCGCGCAGCTGGTTGGAGGTTGCCGATGAGGATTATCGTCGTGGGTGGACGAAGGCGCCCGATTTAGCGGCGAATGCATTGAGCAGGATCGGCGCGCGCCGTGGGAGTGGACCCCGTTGCAAACACAGCCTGTTGGCTCTGTCGACGGAAGGGGCCTTTTCCTATTTAGTCGCTTCTGCGTGCGTTCATTGAAAAAGACAGCCCCATCGCTGGGGCCGTGAGGTAAAACATCTGACGCTTCTACAGGCAAACCGCGCTCGATAGGCCCCATCTGCGGAGTTGAGGTTGAAGGTGGGGCCTAGAGGCGCTTTCGATCACCAAGCGGCGGTCGAGCAACACGTTAGAACTTAGGAAAGCGCCAACGGTTCCACCATGGGACTTCAGTCCCATAACCCCGGCGCAATGGTCCTAATCCCGTGGAGAACTGACCCTGATACGCTATTTCTCACCTCAGCCTATGGCGAACTATTCGGCATAGGCCGACAACGACACCAGGGCAGCCTGCCCGTCCCTTCGGTTCGCTCTGGTGTCGTTGCCGACCGGAGGAATGGACTATGTACGAACAATACCGCTACGGCGGGCCACCGAAAAAATTCTCGACAGGGTTTCTTATCGGCGTGATGCTCTTGGCGATGCTCGTCATCGGCGGATACCTCGTCGTGAACAGCGCGCTATCGCACGAACCTCAACAATCCGTCGCCATCGTCCTTCCGACACCTTTGGCATCCCCGCAGTAGTTTTCGACTGAAACAGGAAAACAGCCATGAGACTGATGCACTTAGGGCGAACCCGCCTTGAAATGCTCTGCCACGATATCGCCCTCAGCGACGCCAAGCCAGAGAGCGCTGCCTACTCGATCTCTTCGAGGCTTACGCGATCGTCTCCTCAACGCGAGCTTCTGCGGGAATACCCGGCCCGTAAAGAGCAGATTGCCGAACGCCAACAGATCTACGCCGACAAGGCAGAGTCGTCGCCTACTCACGCTAACCGATGAGCTACTATTTCCATGAGCATGGCCAAGCGCAAGCGTTGTCCCAGTATCCCCGACAAGGGCGGAGACAGTTTTGCGCCTGATAGCGAAGTGGGTCGCAGTAGGGCTTCACGGCCTCAATGGAGGAGCGGCTCGACTGAAAACAATCGACGTCAGATGGACCCCGGTGAAATCCCGGCCTTCGTCGACGACGTCATCGAGGCAGGCTGCGACATCTGCGCCGTGGGGCATGACAGCTACGTGATTAGCGAAATTGAGGAGCAGACTGCAACTAAGGAAAAGCTTGACCGAATAGTAGAGAAGTACGGCAATCGCGACGCCCTGAGGTGGGAGATCGTCGCCTACCTTTGGTCGATTGGCCGGTTCCTAGAGCTTGCGTCCGAAATCACCCGTCACTAGTTTCGCAAACTCCCGCGGGCAGACACAGTGCCGAGGCTACGGGTAGAATAAAGGCCTCTGCCGGGATCGGCAGAGGCCAAAGCACGCTGGTGCAAGCGGCTCGTCTGAACGGATGGAGCACGCTTCAAAAGCTACAGATGGAGGGCGGGGCGACAATTCACCCGAATGGAAGTGCATGCTCCCGCCGACATGAAAAGTTTCGCTTCCTGAGCTACGATTGGGAGAGGGCCATATGGGAACGGTTTAGGCACGCACGCCTCTGGGTCTTGATCGCCTTGGAGGTTGGCTGGTCGCCCTAGCCCTGGCGCCATAATTTCATATGTCCTCAACTGCCCGCCCTCGACCAATCCCCTTCATCACGTGCCCGAATAGCCCGAATTGGGTATTTCCCCGGTGGAACCAGGCAAGCCCTGCCGACGTTTTCTGGACGCGAATACCACGAACGCTTCGCCGCCCTTCATGGGAGGTCCCAAATGTACTTTCACTCGGATGATCTCAACTGCGCTCTCGGTCCTAAAGACGTAGAAATGCTGCATCGAGTATTTGAGAGGACCTGCTTTTTAGCGGGATTTCCCAAACTTTCCAAGCGAGGCAATCAACTGGCAAGATTCCTGATTGACGAGTTCCGTGTCGGCCATACCGACGAGGCTTGCCTCCTGGAGTGCGCTCTCTGGTTCACAAAGCGGGATACGCGACAATCGGAGTTCTTGTCTCGTCGTGGGCTGGGTGAAATATCCCGATGTTCGCGGCCCCTCACATGAGTAATCTGGAGGCTACATGAGTTTAGTTCACCTCGGACGGGCGCGCTTGGCAATGGCTCTGCCCGCTCATCGCGAACGATTGCGTTCAGTCAAAGATCATGGTTTGTACGACCTCTTCGAAAAATATGCGTTGGCGGCAAATACACTCGATGCTCTTCAGCGAGAGACGCCCCGACGGGAGGAGCGAATCCATGATTTTCAGCAGCTTTGCCTGGATTTACAGGCTGAGGTCGTCGTCGTGCTTGACCGGCTTCACGAGGAGAGCTGGTAGTCAGACGCAAATTGCATTCCCAAACATGATACGCCTGCTCAGCGAAGCTCACACCGAATGCCATCGCCGCTTGAGGAACGATGTTACGGTCGGAATCAATTTCTCTCGCGCCACTTGAAAGGCGATAGCCCTCCTTAGCGCCAATCACGATGCTATAACAACACGAAGCAGTCAGGCGGAGAACGCGGAAGCCTCGAGCCACGGGGATCCTCTGTTTCAGTGACCGATCACCTCGCCAGCTCTCAGTTCTGATTCGCGTCCTTCAGAACTGGCAAAGTGCATTTCTATCGACCGCCGTTCTCGTTACTCTCTCGATCTTCCCTAGGGTCCGTGGTTCCTCTTTCTGCCCCCCGCAATGGGGCATAAGGACACCTTGGAGATGGCTACCAGGGCGTATTCGACAGCGGCGAGCCCGCGCACTTCAACTGGCCCGCGACCGGAGGGCAGGCACCCTATAGCGTGGCCGGAGAGGACATCGACGCTGCTCGCTGAGAGGCGCGGGAGCGGGTTCTGATTTCCCAACTCAACCAACGCGTTAGGGACATTCTCGTGGTTGTTGCGGCAGTTGACGCATGTTCTTGAGCTTCGTTGCTTGATCCGCCGGGATGTTCGTCTTGGAGAATCTCGCGGGTGCGACGGTCGTTTCCACGACCGCCCCAACCGGCGCCCACTCGCCGAGCGAACTATTCTTTCGATCGGTCCGGTGCGGCCTGATCGAAACCCACGTCCCAGTCTTTCGGAGGTTCCCTACCTCCTGGCGGACTGCGGTGACCCGACATATCCTCAGACCCGGTGATCACGGTCGGCTTGGCACTCGATACTCCCGTGCTCTTGCGGTTGCCTTGGGGCTCCGCAAACTGGCCCTTCGCGTCGTCCCTGGTCTTGGTCGCGTCAGAAGGGCGATTTCTCGCGGGTTCCCGATTGTTTTCGCCGGCCGCATCCCGATCCTTTTCGGGATCATCCGGCCTCGTTTTCTCGGGCCCTCCCCATCGCGGTGACTGGTCAGCGGTGCCCGGCGCGCCATCGTTCGGTTTGTTACTCGACATGTCTGCCTCCTTTTTGAAAGGCCGAACCGGCGATGCGCGTTGAAGTTCCTATCGGGGTGCATCCGCACGGGCAACGGCGCGCTGCACGTATGCGGGTTCGAAACCCAAGGTCGGGGGTGCGATTTTTTGCTTGGCGGGGAACCATATCGATCCCCCACGCTTGGGTTGGTGCCCGCCGACTCTACGGCGGGCACCAACCGAGGAGAAAGACAATGGCAAATCAACGCAGCCAGGGCGGCAGCAGCGAACAGCATCGCAAGGCTGGCGAACAAAGCCATAAGAACGACGACAAGCAGCGACAATCCGGCGGTCGCGAAACCGGGGCTGGCAAGAGTGCCGGTTCGGGCGGGGCTAAGAGTGGCGCTGGCACCACGGGCGGCGGTCGCGGCACCGACCGCAAGAGCTGAGGTTCCGTGGAAAGGCGGCCAAGGACGTGCACGACTCGATGACGTCGACCGAACCCAGAGGTTTCGGGAAGTCGGCAGGTTACAGTGCCTCGAACCCTTCCCGGGATCAGATGACCGAAACGCGGAAGTCCGTCTGGAGACTGAGGACGAAATGCGGACTGTCTGCCCGGTTCCAGGCGAGGTCCCGAGTGCCGATTTGTCCACTCGCTAACCGGACGGGCTGGCTCATCCTGGTTTAGCATGATGACCGTCCGCCATACTCGGCGGGCGGTCCTTTTTGCATGAAAGCGTTGACAATCTTCGGAACCACCGGTCGCCGCACCGTGTTTTGCGTTGGCGTGTACCAACGAGACAGGAGACATGAACAATGAACATCATCGCACAACAGGTGCTCACAGATCCCGGAGGCGTGATGACCGTCGAATGGGTTGCAGAAGGCGGAGATGTGATTTCCGTTCGCCTACAAAGCACTGGCGGAGACCTTGGCGTCGATGCGGCCGTGACCAAGGCCAAAGCTATGATGGTGCAAGTAGCCGCGTTCGAAGAGGGGGATGACCGCGAAATCGCCGGTGGCGATGAAACGGGATCGCCGGCGGTGGAGTCTTTGAGAAGCGCGCGCAGCGCAAAGGATACCGGCACTCTGGAAGAACAGCTCGACGAAGGTCTCGAGAGTTCGTTTCCCGCAAGCGACCCGGTTGCCGCAACCACCAGCTCTATTCCGACCGGACGCTCCGATCCCTCGAAGAACGAAAGCTAGACACGCGGCCCGCGCGCACGTCTTGTTTGCTCGATCGCCAGCGCGTTGCCAGCGGGCGCTCGGCTGCACCCCGGATCCCGCATACGGCTTAACTCTTTCCACTTGGCAGTTGGACCTGCCGACAGGAGACCTATCATGAAACAGCTCGTTCTTGCTTCACTCGTGCTCACTCTGGCCGGTTCGGCCCTCGCCCAGTCCGCAATGGAAAAATCCGGCATAAACTCGCTGATCGGCGCTGCACCTAAAACACAGGATTTCGTCCAGGAAGCGGCGACAAGCGATCTGTTCGAAGTTCAGTCCAGCAGGCTTGCTTTGGAAAAGGGCGATGCCGCAACGAAGGTCTTCGCTCAGAAAATGGTCCAAGACCACGAAAAGACGACTGCTGACCTCAGTGGCCTCGTCTCCAGTGGCAAGGTCAAAGCGACCCTGCCGAAGACCATGACGACCGCTCAAAAGGAGATGCTCGCCAAGCTGAACGATCTCAAGGGCGAAGACTTTGGGAAACAGTACCGTTCCGATCAGCAGGAAGCGCATGAAGATGCGGTGGACCTGTTCAAGCGCTACAGCGAAGGCGGAGAAAACGCGGAGTTGAAGGCTTGGGCTGCAAAAATGCTTCCGGCCCTGGAGCACCATCTGGAAATGGCGGAGAACCTTATCAAATAGCGCAATGGCGTTCGAGGGCACGGCCGGGACTATCCGAGATGAAACTCGATGTGACGAGGATCGCAGTGCGAGCCTCCGGGTAGCCGGGCACAAGATTGCGCTTTGAACCATCCAAGTTTGGTGCGCGCCCCTGCAGCCGTGGAACCAAATCCCGTCCGCCCGGTTGCCCCCGGGCTCAGACGGATTTCTCGTGTTATGGCGACCTTAAGCATCAACCGCACCGCGCCAGCTACCGATCGCCGATCGGGCGGTTTCGCTTTCGGCGACCATGTCCCTGGCTCGTCGCTCCGCGCGGTCTTAAAGGAGGCCAGGGACTGCCGCTGCTGCGGCCCCAAGCACGCAACCCAAATCGTGTTTGGTGAAGCGCCGCCCGACGCGGACCTCGTGCTCGTCGGGGAACAGCCGGGGATAAGACCTCGCCGGCCACCCTTTCGTCGCTCCGGCCGGTCGGGTCCTCAGCGTCTTGGCCGGTATCCCGCCAAGACTGCTACCTGACCAACGCCGTCAAGGATTTCAAGCATGAACAACGGGGCAAACGAAGGCTACATGCACGACCGAATGCAGGCGAACTCCAACGTTGCTGCTGGTGGTTCGGCGCCGAGCTGCCCTCGTCCGCTCGGATGCGGTCGTCGCACTTGGCGCGACCGCCGCGCAGGCATTGCTCGGGGGGTCGGTCAAGATCATGCGCGATCGCGGGCGCCCGATAGACGTCGCTGCCGCCTTCATGATCCTCGTGACCGTTTACCCCAGCCTATCTGTTGCGGATCCGCGCGGTCGCGGGCTCTTACTCCGAGCAGGGTTGGACCGCTTTGACGCGGCGCGCAATCCCTGTAGCAGGGGAAATTGAGAAGGAGCGCTTGAGTCTCTGCAACCCCGATCCTTCAACCGGTACCGAGGGGGCTTGCTTTGGCGGTTGTAGGAGGGCCTTAGTTCTCGTCACCCGGATATGCAGAGTTCTTCAGCAGGGTGGCAACATGGGATGCATTGCGGGCAAGCATTGCAATCATCGTTTTTACCGGCTCAGGGGTCTTTCTCAGATCGACGAAGTTGGTAGAGCCCATCGCTTCGCCAACCCAGTAAGCGACCGCATTTGCCGGAATGGTGAAGCCGACGTCGTTGAGTGCCTGAAAAACTTCGGCGGAAACGTGATGGGCGCCGTCTTCGTTGCCGACGACAGCAACGACGGCAATCTTGCCGTAAGAAACCATGCGCCCTTTTTCGTCGGTTTCATCAAGGAATGCGTCCATCCTCTCCAGGGCACGCTTGCACACACTCGATGGCTGCCCGAGCCAGATGGGCGTGCCGATGAGCAGGATGTTAGCATCGAGGATCTTCTTGCGTATATCGGGCCAATCATCCCCCTCGCCTTCATCGGAAGTCACGCCTGGTTTTACGTTGCGATCGGCCAAGCGGATCGTCTCAGTGTCGACGCGATGCTTCTCGAATTCCGCCGCAATAAGACTTAGGAGTTTATCGGTGGACGACGCCTCGGTGGCTGCGGAGGATTTTAAGGTGCAGTTTAAGGCAAGCGCTTTCAGAGGCATCGACGGATCCTTCTCACTCGGGACGGGTAACCGGGTTGTTCAAACGACCAGATGTCGTTGACGCTCCGGACTGCGTTACGCTTCACGGCGAGGCGTCGCCGCTAAGAAATCTTCGGTCTTCACGAGTTCGAGCTGGACTGAATACCGATCGCTGAGCAGATCCATGGCGGCATCGTGCGTTTCGTCGGCGCCGCTATAGACCGCATCGCAAAGCACGGTGACGCCAAACCCGAGATCGATCGCGCCGAGGATGGTCGCCAGGACGCAGATATCCGTCTCGCCGCCAGTAACGACGAGGGTTTCCACGCCTTCTTGTCGAAGGTGCGAAAACAACCGGCCATCAACCCAGGGCGAATAGGTCGTTTTGTCGAAGACGCGGGCTGGCGGCACAAGGTTTTGAAACGAGGGCGGCAGCTCGAGCATTTCTTTAGGCAGGTGCTCGCCGGTCATCATCCACCATTTTTGATAGTAGTCCCTCCAACTTCCCGCCGCGTCGCGTGGATTTAGGGGTGGTATAAATCGGGTGAAGATTGTGTTGCTCGCATGGCGTTCCGATATTTCGACAAGTTGCGGTAGTACGTTTTTCATCCACGGCACGTGCCAGGGCGTCTGCTCCAAAAACATCCGCTGGGCATCGACGCAGATATGCCGCCACTTGCCGACTGCTTTCATGCCCGGTGCCTCCTTCAAGATCAACCGAACCCGCGAACGGCGTGACTGGTTCCCGGACGCCCGGAGTTTTCTGCCACAGGCCAATCACCAAAGGCACACAGAACCTTCTTGCAGGCTGCGCGTTCTCTCCTGACGGAAGAACGGAGCTGCTCGGCCTGTTCGCGGGCAGGCACCGCTTCATCGCGCTCCCCGACTTGGAGAACTGGCCGGACGGCGCATGCTCGGGCTCAATGTTTGCAGACAGCGTCACTCGTCACGAGCTAGTTGCGCGACTGGCTTGTCGCACATGGTACATGGGCGACGTCGCGCAGCCCACTCCGATTCGGTTGGATTCGGAAGGCGTAAATCGCGAAGAGGTGCAGTACCCCGGTTTTATGAAATAACATTCCTCACCTGCATGCGGCCTATTGCCGGCTAAGGTCGGGAAGATATGGACATTTCGGCGAAGCGGTCGTTGCTCCTGCTTGTGCATGAGCGGATTTCAGCCAAGTCGCCGTGTCACGCTAAAAAGCCCGTTATTCCGGACGCGGCAGCGAAGCCGAATATCTTGCGGGCAAGATGGCGGCGGCCGGAAACGACGTATCTCTACCTAAGTTTATGTGGAGAAGGGCAAAATCGAGTTCCTTTGAGCTGCTAGATGCGTCGCGGCATTAGCTGCGGCAAGCCACGACCTCATGTCCCATTTCAGTGAGAAGGTCCTCAAGGTTTAGAGAATGAGAACTTCATCCTCGACGATCAGAATCCGCCGCCCCTCCGCTCTGGCCACTTCGCCCTCCCAGGAAGTCTTCACCGGCGGGAATTGGTGCGACCATCGTGCACTCAAGGCCGGTGATCTCGTAGCCAACACGAACCTCTCCTCGCAGTTCCGAAGCCAGTGCCCGTTCAATCAGGAGTGAGCCAAAACCCTTTCGCGTTGGCTCGATCACGGGAGGGCCCCCGCTTTCTTGCCAACGCAGAACAAACCGCCTTTCGGTGCCACGGCCTTGCAGTTCCCAGGCGATCAAGACGTGCCCGGTTTCCGAAGTCAGCGCGCCGTACTTCGCAGCGTTTGTGCAAAGCTCATGCAGTGCCATGGCGACTGCCAAGGCTGCGCTCGGCGACAAGCGGACCCGCGGCCCTTCGATCCGAAAGCGGTTTTCTCCCCCGGCGTGCGGCCCTACCGTATCGACGACGATTTCGCGCAGATCTGCGCTCTGCCAGCTCTCTCGCGTCAATACATCGTGGGCTTTGGAAAGATTGAGCAGCCGCGACCCGAAGGCCTCTCGCGCCTCTTCCAGCGTCGCGGCGTGACCAAGGGTCTGCGCCGCAATCGACTGAATGACCGCCATCGTGTTCTTGACGCGATGGTTGAGCTCCCCCATCAGGGTTATGCGATGCTGATCGGCGCGCCGCCGTTCAGTCATGTCTCGTGCGATGGTCGAAGCGCCGATGACAACGCCCACGGCATTCCTGAGCGGTGAGATCGTCAATGAAACCCAGATCTCGCTTCCGTCCTTGCGCTGGCGCAACGTCTCGTAGTGCTGAATGTGCTCGCCCCTTCGGACACGCTCCAGGATATCCCGCTCCTCATCGTGGCGGTCCGGCGGAACCAGGGTCATTATCGATTGGCCGACAATCTCATCGGCCTCGTAGCCGAACAGCCGCTCTGCGCCGATGTTCCAGCTTTTGACGACGCCCTCCAGCGACTTGCTGATGATCGCGTCGTCTGACGAGGCGACGATGGCGGCCAGGCGTTGCGCCACCGCCTCGGCCTGCTTGCGTTCGGAGATGTCCACCAGCATGTTCACCGCCCCGGTGACCTCGCCGGAGGCGTCGCGCAAAGGGGTCGGATAGGCCAGGAAGGGTACGCGCACGCCGTCGGGTCGCTCAGCCGCGGCTTCGGCAGCGTGTATCGATCTTTTCTCCCTCAGGGCAATTGCCATTGGGCATTCCTCGTGCGGCAGGGCCGTGCCATCCGGTCGATACAAACGCCAGGAGCCGCACCACGCCGTGCCCAGATCCGGACTGCGTCCCCACAATTCAGCGGCAGCCGGATTGTAGGACGTGATCCGGCCTTCCGCGTCAGTGGTGTAAACTGCGCCCGGCAGCGACCCGACAAGATCCCTCAGGCGCTGTTCACTGGTGCGAACAATGCTATCGGCCTCTCTGCGTTCGGTGACATCCTCGATGGCGAGCAGGATCAGTCCGTCTCGGCCGTCGCCTTCGGAGAGCTTGCGGGCATTGAGTATCATGCTGCGCCGGCCGATCTCGCGAAATTCGTGTTCGACCTCGTAGTCGGAAAGTTCCTGGTCCTTCGACAGCACCTCTTCAAGCAACATCCGAAGGGCGGGAACGTCCCACTGCCCGTTGCCAAGCGCGTAGAGCAGCCTGCCCTCGGTGTCTTTCCGCAAAACCTTGAACAGATCGTAGAAGGCGGGATTGGCCGAGACCACCCGCAGCTCGGCGTCGAGAACGATCAGGGGTTGCCGCACCGTCCTGACGATCGCCTCGGCGTAGAGGCGCGCGTCGTCAACGGCCTCGGCGGCCGCCCTTCGTTCAGTGATATCGCTGAAAGTGATCACGATGCCGGCGATGCGGTTGTCTCGCGTGCGGTAAGGCAGGATACGACGGAGGTACCAGCGCCCGGTGTCCGCGCGAATTTCGGCCTCGATGGTCGTGAGTTTGCTGAGCACTGTCTGCGTATCATCGAGCAGGTTCTCGTCGGAGAACTTGCGCGCAAAGTGGGCGATTGGTCGACCGATGTCGGAAGTCACGAGGTTGAAAAGCTCCTTCATCGCCGGCGCGAACCAAGTGATTGCTAACTTCTCATCGAGAAACAGCGTTGCCGTTTCCGAGCCGGCCAGAAGGTTGTTCAGATCATTGGTGGAGCGCTCCAACTCGGAGATCTTGTGCTGAAGCTGGCTGTTGACGGTGTTCAGCTCCTCATTGAAGGACTGTAGCTCTTCCTTGGAGGTTTCGAGCTCTTCGTTGGTGGACTGAAGTTCCTCGTTCATCGAGATCGCTTCCTCATTTGAAGCCTTCAGCTCCTCGTTGGCGGTCTCGAGGTGCTCGATGGTGTTGCGCAACTCGGCGCGCATCGAGATCAGTTCTTCCTGAAGTGCCCGCTCGCCGGACGTCGTTTCGAGCACGTCGTGGCCGGCTGGATCGCCTGACGCGGCAGACGCTTCATCCGCCGTAAAGCTCACCAGTATCAGTTTGCCGCCCTGTGGCGAAGCCGGCAGCGGCATCACGGTCATGGCGACCCGCCGCGACGCTCCGTTCTGTCGCACCCGCGCATGAACCGTGGCGGTCCTGTCGCCCTTCGTGGCTTCTCGCAGCGCACCGCGTAGCTTGAGGCCCAATCCCTCCCGCGTCATGGCGAGCAGATCTCTGGTGGGCTCTCCCGAAGGCTGCTCCAGATAGTCGCCGGTCGACCCATGGAAATATAGAGCACGACCTTTCTGATCGATCAACACCGACGCAGGCGCGTAGCGCTCCAGCAGGGCCCGGCGCGCAGTCTCAGCCAGCCTCGCCGATTCCGCTGGCGTGGCGAGCGGCCCGCCCGCAGTTCCCGCGCCAACCGATCCGCGCAGAGGCCGATAGTCGATGAGATCGTGGCGGGTTGGTCCGGTGCGGGCATAAATGCGCCACTTCTTCGAGATGGTGTCGAAGAGCTCATCATGCCGTCCGATCGTCTCGGCATTGCCGAGGAACAGATGTCCGCCCGGACGAAGCGCGAAATGGTATTGCGCGATGACGCGCTGCTGTGCCTCCGGCTCCAGATAGATCAGGAAATTACGACAGGAAATGAGGTCGAGCCGAGAGAACGGCGGATCGCGAAGCACGTTGTGTGCTGCGAACACGACCGAGTCGCGGAGCTCCTTTCTGACCTGGAAGCAACCATCAAGCTTTTCGAAGAAACGGCAGATACGTTCTGGCGGAAAATCTGCGAGCGCGGATGCGGGATAAATGCCGTCACGCGCCTTGTGCAGATTCCCCTCCAGCGCGTCGGTGGCAAAGACTTTCAGATCGAACCGCTTTCCGGCGGCCTCCGCCTGCTCGGTTATTAGCCTGGCGTTGGTATAGGCCTCTTCTCCCGTGGCACAGGCAGGAACCCAGATGCGGATCTCACTGCCGCTGTCGCGTTCTGCAACGAGTGGCGCGATTGCGAGGCTGGCGAGCGCCCTCCATGCTTCCGGATCTCGGAAGAACCCGGTCACGCTGATCATCAGGTCGGCCGCCAAGGCGGCCGCCTCGCCGGCGTCGGTCCGGAGATCTTTGACATAGTCCAAGGGTGTGTTGATGTTTCTCAGCCCCATGCGACGATGAATGCGCCGCCTCAGGGTGTTGCGCTTGTAGCTGCCGAAATCGTGCCCGTTTCGAGCGCGCACGACGTCCAGGATCTGTTCTATCGCCGCTTCGCCCGCCACGTGACCGGGCTCGACCCCGGCGGGATCGGAAACATAGCCATGCTGGAAACATAGCCATGCTTGAGATACGCAACCAGGATTGCTGGCATCGCCTCGGCAGCCAGCACATGGTCGGCAAGCCCAGCAGCGATCGCACTTCGCGGCATAGCATCGAATCTGGCAGTCTCGGGCGATTGCACCAGGCTCATCCCGCCTTCCGCCCGGATCTGCTTCAGGCCTTCCGTGCCGTCGCTTCCGGTCCCCGAAAGCACGATTGCAACTGAGCGCTCATGGCGTTCCGCCGCGATCGACGCAAACAGCACGTCGATCGGATGCCGCTTCCCGCGAGGCTCCGCTGGCCTTGATACTCTCAGCCGCTGGGATTCCAGCTTGAGATCCGTATCGGGGGCAATGACGTAGACGCTGTCGGGCGCGAGCGATAGTGCGCCTTCGACCTGCACGACTGGCATTCTAGTGTGAGAGCCAAGAATGCGCGCCATCTCGCTTTTGCGCTTCGGATCGAGATGCAGCACTACGACGAAGGCACAGCCGCTGTTAACCTGCATGGCGTCAAAAAAGCTGCTCAGTGCCTCGATGCCGCCAGCTGACGCGCCGATGCCGACGACCGGAATGTCGGCGGCAGCAACAGAAGAGGCCGTCTTTCTTGCAAGCGTCCGCACCGCCGCAGGTTCTTTAGGACCGCTCTGTACAAATGATTGTCTTGGCACGGGACACCCTTTCAATGATGCGCCATTGCGCGTGAAGAGCTGAGAACGTGCGCCAAGTGGCGCCGCTTCATGAATATATCCCTCTGGGCAACCGCCGAGGCCATCAACTGATGGACGGCAAAAACGTCTTGGCCGCAAGATTTACGTGAGCATTGACCTTCCTTGCGGCGAATATGTTGCGCGCAACATGCGGGCGCGTAAAGTCGGCTGCACGCGCTCGATCGGCTCGTGTCGCAAAGTCGAAATCGCCGAAACGGATAACGTTTCCGACAGAAGGGCGGCAGCTCGTTGTTGTCGTCCTGCGTCGTTGAAGACGACATATCAACTCACCCTCCGCTGTTTAATCCAGATGGCGCGTTCTCCCGCCTGACGTAGGCTGGTAGCACAGCGGCCAAGAGAGAGCTTTCGTTCGAAATGGATACTCGGAACTCGGACACCAGAAGCCGTGCGAGATGTTCAGCACGAGAACCGTTGTATCTGATACCTTGCGCAAACTGCGTCGACACACGCCTCAGCAGGTCGATTTCCGCGACGTTCATCAAGTCGTTCCCATTCTCGCTGAATTCGGGCACCCGTTTCGCCTCCTCCTAGATCTGGAGAGGCCGATTGAGGATGTGAAGCACATCGGAGGCCAACTGTTGATCGAGACCGGTCATCGTCCAGGAGTCGATATGGGCCGGCACTCCCGTAAACACGTGGTAAATCGTCCAGGACTCGTCACCTTCCACACGCCTGCCGTATTGATAGAGTTTGCCCAAGTTACCGGGTGCCCCACCGTCTCGCTGCCAGCGCGCGATGACAATCTCATTTTTTCGATGGGTAGATTCCATTTGCGTCTATCTCCTGTCTTGGCGCATCTGATATTCCGGCGCCACCAAGCGCGATCAGACGCGCCATCTCGTCGGGTTCAATTGGAATCATTCGCTTGCCGGAGCGGTTCTCGACTGTCACGGGCCATTTGATGGCGGTGGCAACATCACGGCAGGCTAGGCAGTTATGCCATTCGATCGGCACCTATATCGTAGTCGCCCGCAACTATTGTCTCATCAACGCCCGGCAATCTGAACGGCCGGTCGAAATGGATTGTCCGGTTGATCGTTCAGTCGAACATGACATCTCCTCTCCATACCGGCATTTGTAGCCGGCACGCGATCTCGTTTGTGATGATGGTTGTGGGCCGATACCGCTGCATGGCGCAGCGCTACGACGCGACGATCTAAGGGGGAAATGGCGAGAGTTTCTGACGCGCGAGAAGCCAAGCAGGCTTAAATCGATTTAATGAGCATGCCCGTCAATTGAGGTCAATTCAAGGTCAGCGTAGGCCAACCGGGATGTGTGGAACATTCGCGAAGGTTCGTGTGCTGGAATCCCTGAAGAAAGGGGAGAACGACATGAAGGCTGGCGAACTATTGAATTGGCCCGGGCGCTAAACCGGCGCACCGTCAGGTAACATGTGCGCTCCAACACGTGATGCGCGATGCCGCCGAGAGCAAGCACCTCAAAGACGCGTCTATCAAGCATCTCGCAGAGACAAAGGTCCATGTCGAGCGGCTGGACGAAGTGTTCAGGATCACCGGCAAAAAGCCTGAAAAGACGTGTGACGCGATCATGGGAAGGCGCCTCGATCATGGAAGAGTATCCAGGTTCGCCCGCGCTCGACGCCGGACTGCTTGCAGCCGCACAGGCTGTCGAACACAAATGTCACGCTAACGGCGCGCTGAGGACCTGGGCGCTGGAGCTGGGCATGAAAGACGCCGCCAAGCTGCTTCTGACGACGCTTGACGAAGAGCAGGCGCGGAGATTGCCCTGACCGCGACCGCCACCAAGGTCGTCAATCAGACCGCCGAAAAGCGGCCTGACGCAAACACCAGCCCGGCCTTATCCTTTTATCGAGCCGGGCAAAGGCTACGGTCTCAAGCTTCGCGTCGGGACCGGGACTCTAGCAAAGCTTCTCGGCTAAAGCCGGGGGTCCAGTCTGTCGTCTCCAACTCATGATATCAGACTGCGATCACGAAAGTGCTTCCCATATCTTTGCAGCGGGATCACAGTGATGGCAGGCAAACTCTTAAGCAGGCCTCAAGTTCGGTCTGCGGATATGCCTCCAACCAAAGGAGGACAAGATGTCTTCCAACGTAGCCTCCCATGTCCCCGTTCCCCTCGATATGCTCAAACGGGTGCTCGACACCGTCGGGATATTCGATGTCGGGAGTGCGTGGCACCGCGCGAAAAGACGAGCCGCAGCTCGATTGCTGATCTCGGCTTTTCAACGCGGCACTTGCTCCGAAGCAGCGCTCGTCACCATTCTGATGAGCCAGATCGAAATGCTCTCGCCACCTTTCCCGTGTGAAGATGTCGACCGCTGGGAAAACGAAGGTGGCGGCGTACAGCCTGATCTCGCAACGCCGGAGACAGTCCATTGATCGGATGGGGCACCAATTGCCGTTTTCTTCTGCATTGCTCACTTTGGTGCCGGTAGCCGCTATCTCCTCGACAGGCAAAGCATGAGGTCACTGCCAGGCCATTGCTATCGCCGGGCCGCCGGTGAGAAGCGCCCAGCCAGACAGGAACTTCAGTAAGGCCCGATTTACAACGTTGCTCAGTTCTCTGAGCTGGTTGCCAAATCCACGGGCAAGCCGGAGGCTGCTTGGACCCGTCCCTCGATCTCGGCTGCCACCCACTCGAGAAACAGATTGTACGCGACCGCCAACAATGTGGGCCCAAGAAAGAGCCCAATCAACCCAAAGGCGAGCACCCCGCCAACCAGTCCAAACAAACTGAGCAACACCGGCAGATTGGTGTTTTGGTTGAGCAGGTACGGCCGCAGGAAATTGTCGATGCTGCTGACAAGAAGAAAACCCCACAAGCCAACGAAAATCGCCCAGCCCATGGAACCTTGGAGCAGAAGCCAAAGCCCCACCGGCACCCAAAGAAACGGTGGACCACCCGGCACGAATGACAGCGCAAAAGTTAGGCAACCCAACAATACGGGCTGGGGCACACCGGCGATCCAGAAGCCGGTACCGGCAAGCAAGCCCTGCGCAAGCGCGGTTCCGATCATCCCATAGACGACCCCCTTTACGGTCGCACCGATGACCGTCAGCAGCCTCTTGGACCGCGGGCCAGCAACGCGCTCGCTGATCTGGCGCATGAAGCCGATCATGCGACGACCATGCAGAAACAGAAAGAAGGTGATGAATATGCTGAGGGCAAGTTCAATCAGGACGCCGCCGAGGGCCGCTCCGCCTGAAAGCGCGATGTCCGTGATTGGGCCTGTTAATTTCTTGAGCTCAGCTATGAACGCTGGAGCATCGTGAGCGAGGTTCTCCCAGTAGGCCGCGACGCCTTCGCCGATGATGGGTAGACCGTTGACCCAGTTGGGTGGCGCCGAAGGCCCTTCCTCCAGGACCTGCGTAATCGCTTCTGCCAGGTTCTCAATGTCGTCCACGAGCGCGGTCACAAAGAACGCAAGCGGTGCTGCCAAAGCAAAGACCACCACCATCGTCATTATCGCCGCGGCAGCGGCACGGTATCCTCCGACGGCACGTTCGCATTGGCGGTAGAGAGGCCACGTCGAAAAACAGATAACCGCAGCCCATAGCAAAGCCGACAGGAAGGGCCAAAGGACCAGCGCGCAGCCGACAAATAGAAGTGTAAGCGCACCGAGAGCGAGTACAGAGCCTATCCAGCTGCGAAGATCTAACATTACCGATCCGCCTCCTCTGGACCGATCGCCGTTTTGCCAGAAAGCGGGGCGACGCCTCGCATGGCAAGTCATTGGACGGCCACTGCGGAAACGCTGAAACCTGGCAGCGGTCAGAGGTTCAGAACGAGTAGCTCCGACGGGCGTTGCTGAAACACTCTCGGAGCTAGGGATGCGCGGAACTCACTGACCCATAATGCTGCGATCCGGTCACGATGGGCCTCAAAGGGATCGCTTCGAGAAATCCGATCAGTCCAGGATAGGGGAGTGCCCGCCCGTGACGAACGGCTCAATACCAGCGACCGCGACCGTACCAGCCGCCGCCCAGCAAGAGAACAACGAGAACGATGATGAGTAGTGTGGTGATATCCATCGGGGCCTCTTGGGAGTACCTGGTTATCGTCGATCAGGATGATTGACGATGCTATTTCCTGCCGTACTCCAACGTAGGATGTAACGCGCCAAATGCGCGTTCGTTCCGGCGCCAGCGGTGGGCGACGGTAAACCCGCTCGCCATTGTTCAGAGCTGTTATTTGGCGCGACGCCAGACGCCGTTGACCATCGCCCATGACGTTTCCCGTCTTCTCTTAGCGGCTTGCCGCCATGGGCCCTCTGTCAAGCCGCACAATCATCTTCAGATGACCTTTCGCATCTCCAAAGGACCAGCAATCTCCAATTGCCGGACTACGCCTCCATAAATGTAAGCGTGATCACCCTTGGGGCGGGGTATATCAGTTTCGCCAGGCGGCTATCTCAGGGATCTGATCGGCAAAAGGCCGGGGGAATTCTCCCTCGGCCCGATGCTGATGGCGTTGATGTGGGTGAAAAAGAGTGCTGGCTGGAAAGCCGGATAGTGCTATGGCGAACCGGCTGCTAAGCTTTGATGATTGGACGAGAGGAGCAAAGCATGCCGTTCGAGCCTCGATCACCACGCCTGGCGGTCCTTATCGACGCTGACAATACCTCGGCAAAGATCGCCGACGGGTTGTTCGAAGAGGTGGCAAAGATCGGGGAAGCGAGTGTCCGCCGCATTTACGGCGATTTCTCGGGCACGCGTTCCAAGGCCTGGGCGGATGTGCTCGCGAAACACGCGATCATTCCCCAGCAGCAGTTCGCCTACACCACCGGCAAGAACGCTTCAGATATCACGCTCGTGATCGACGCCATGGACCTGCTGCATAGTGGTCGTTTTGATGGCTTCTGCCTCGTTTCGTCCGATAGCGATTTCACGCGTTTGGCCGCCCGTATTCGCGAGCAGGGCATCGACGTTTTTGGCTTTGGCGAACAAAAGACTCCGGAGAGCTTCCGGCAGGCCTGCCGCCGATTCATCTACACTGAGAACCTGCTCGCAGACGCAGGGAAAGACGAACAGGATACCGCATCAGCCGCAAAGTCCTTGCAACCGGTGAGCGCCGCCGTGCCGTTGATAAAAAAAGTTCTTGCCCAAGAAGAAACCGAGGAAGGTTGGGTAAACCTCGGTACTGTTGGCAAGCAACTGCTCAACTTGGCACCAGACTTTGATCCGCGTACCTTGGGGTTTCGAAAGCTCAGCGACCTCATCCGAAAGACAAACAAGTTCGAGGTCCAGCATGCGGAGGGCCGGCCCGTCAGCATTCGCCTGAAGCAAGGTACCAAGGCACAGTAAAGATTGCAGGCATACGCCCTCCAACATACTCGCATCGGACGACATAGTCAGCCGTTGACGTCGCCGGGTTCAGAGCTCCGGTAACGCCTGGGAGTGCAACCGGCGGTATCGGCTCCGCAGCGGGCTCTGAGCATGGAATAGCGATCTCCGAACGTAGTAGGGCTTCGGCCGATGGAATGCTGGGCAGACGCCGGGCCGCAGCGCCTCCTATCAACACACGCTGCGAATGTTTCTTCACGGGCGGAGGCGACTGCCGGCCAGCTTGGGGCTATTGAGAATACGCAGCGCTCGCGCTGCATTTTTAGGGCTGAGCCCTTCCATCTTCCAGGTGCCTATTTCTGCGGTCTTTCCCGTGAAGAGGTGATAAATCGAATAGGTTCCGTCTCCGTCGAAACGGCGACCATACTGACCGAGCTGTTCAGACCTGTTCGGCGCCCCCCCTTCGGATTCCCATTCGCTGATGACGAACGCGTGTTCTTCGTGTTTGCTTTTCATTGCGGCAGCCGATGTACCACGACTGGCGACACTGCTCTGCTATCGGCCGCCATGCCCTGTTCATCGGCTGCGGATTGTCTTTCGTTGCTCTCTTGCTCGTGGCCGAGTTCATCATTGCGGATGCGATACCGAGGCGAGATGTACCTGAAGCGGATTTGGCGATGTGGATCGTTTCCGCCGCACGGGGTGAAATATTTGCGCGATCTCTATGGCCCACTGACAGACCGGTCGGGATCGATGGTGACACTTTAACGTTGCCGATACGGTTAGGGTGACGGCAAGATTGCGGCTATTCGCCAGGTGCCACTATCTCGCCGAGGTCTAGCATCCAAAATGGTCGGTCGAAATGGACTTTCGATGTTTCGTCCGGGCAACACGCTGCCCTCCTTTTCTGCGGCATACGTGGGCGAGATTCAGCCGGGATCGGGCCGTTTGGCGTCAATCACTGCGCAGCGCGCCGCAGGTGAATATGCGAAATCGAGATCGATAAGTTTGGTAAAGCAAAAAGCCAATCTTGCGCCAAAAGCAATCAAAACTCTCTATGCCTTGAATACGTCTTTACTTTGTTTGCTAATTGCTAATCTGTTTTATCGAAAAATACGTCCAGACTCTATAAATATACGAGCACTGATAAATCGAGATGCGGTCGTTTTCGGCTCAAATTTATGCACGATAATTATTTGAAACGTACTTTTTAATGAACAATTGAATTGGTTGTTTACATTAAATCTTTTAAAGCGCACTGTAGTAAATCTGGATTGCCATTGGCTCCTGGTCGGAGCGCGGGCCCGCAACGATCCCGATAATCACCTGATTAAAGGGAATTAATCCATGACCTTCGGACAAATCCTTGAACATGCAAAACCCTACGCCATTGGTTTGGTGGTCGGGCTTTTCTTCAGCCCAATCATCGGCTTCAATGCGGGATGGCTCACCACTACGACTGCCAGCAATCTGGCGGCAGAAACGGCCAGAGTGGACGCCTTTGCCGGCATCTGTTCAGACACCGCTGGACGAATGGCTACTGCCACCAGCACGGATCTCGCAACGCTTCAGGGCTACGCCAATCGTGCGAAGCGTGACGAACTCGTAGCGAGCATTATGGCCAACATCCAAGTTCCAGCTGACGTCGTCAGCAAGGTCAGCACGAGTTGCAGTCGCGCACTATCGTGAAGCGCGGTAACGCGGCTCGTTGGGAATCTCGACGAAACATAGGAGATCGTTATGAAAAACCTCATTCCCGCCCGCTTCTCTACGTACGACTTCACGCGCCTGTTGGTATCGCTTGCGTTTACGCTGGCGATTGCAGTGATTGTCTATTCGGTCCTCTTCGGAAGCATCCTGTAGTCGCCTGATCATGCGTGCATCCGGGCTACGAGGCTGGAAAACGTCCTGGATGGACGTTCGGGGTGCCGCGCCTTTGAAAAAAAGCTGGTAAGCAATCCAGACATTAGCTCTTTCAGGCGAGTAAAATGGGCCCGGCATTGGGAAGAGTTGGTCGGGACTTTATCCATGACACAGGCTCAGGCTTTCGCCTTCGCCATTCTGATCGGCCTGATGGTCGCTTTCATTTGGGGACGGCTCCGCTACGACCTCATTGCGGTTCTCGCGTTGCTTGCCGCAGTTTTCACCGGGATAGTGCCCCACAAGGCAGCGTTTTCCGGCTTCGGCGACGACATTGTCATCATTGTAGCCAGCGCGCTGGTCGTCAGCGCCGCGATTGAGCGAAGTGGCGTGATAGAGGCACTCCTCCATCGGGCGGCGCCAAGCGTGACCTCTGTCCAGGGTCAGGTTGTCATTCTCGTGACGACTGTCTCGGTACTCTCCATCTTCATCAAGAACATCGGCGCTTTGGCGATGATGATCCCAGTCGCATTCCAGATGGCGCGCCGGTCGAAAGCCTCCCCGTCGTCTTTTCTCATGCCTATGGCGTTCGCTTCCTTGCTTGGCGGTCTCACGACTCTCATCGGAACATCGCCAAACATCGTCGTCTCCCGGATGCGCGAGGAACTGACGGGCCGCCCTTTCAACATGTTCGATTTCACCCCCGTCGGCATAGGGCTTGCCGCAGCGGGCGTGATCTTTCTGGCGTTTGGTTACCGGCTGCTTCCAAAGGAGCGCAAGGCGGCCGCGACAATGGAGAAGGCGCTGAACATTAACGACTACATGACAGAGGCCCGCATCACTGCGACTTCGTCCGTCATCGGCAAGTCGATCCGTCACCTGTCGATCTTGTTGGACGAGGAGGTTCTGGTCACTGGCCTCATTCGCAATCGGGTCGAACCGCTGATGCCCCTGCCGGAGGTCATTCTCCATCAAGGCGATATCGTTCTGTTGGAAGGAGACCCTCAGGCGCTCGAACGGGGCATCAGTCGTGCGCGTTTGGAACTTGAGGGGCACGACCGCCCGACGGAAGCAAAGGGAGCCGATGAGGAGATTGCCGGAATTGAAGCAGTGATCGGCCCGAAATCAGTCTTGATCGGGCAAACCGCCAAACGTTTGGCGCTGCATGATCGCTTCAATATCAATCTACTCGCGGTAAGCCGAAGCAGCGAACGATTCACTGATCGATTGCGCGACATCGTGTTAAGACCAGGCGACGTTCTCGTTTTGAAGGGCGATCTCGTGCTTCTCCCGACCAGGTTGATGGAACTCGGACTTCTTCCGTTGGTCGGACGCGAAATCCGCTTGGGGAACCCCCGAAAAGGCCTGATGCCGGTGGTGGTCCTGGCTGGTGCCATGATGCTAACGGCATTCGGCCTGCTGCCCGTCTCCACGGCCTTCTTTACGGCTGCCGTGCTGACGGTAATGCTCGGTTCACTTTCGCTTCGGGAAGCTTACGAGGCTGTCGATTGGCCCATACTGATAATGTTGGGCGCTCTCATTCCGGTCAGCGAGTCGATCCGTGTGACCGGTGGTGCCGACCTAATCGCCGGCGGCCTCGCTCAACTTGCTGCCACGTTGCCTCCCTATGGGGCCCTTGCAATGATCATGGTGGTCGCAATGGCCGCAACACCGTTCCTGAACAATGCAGCCACCGTTCTCGTCGTCGCGCCGATCGCTGTCACCCTTGCTCAGCGCCTTGGCTACAATCCGGACGCCTTTTTGATGGCAGTCGCGGTGGGGGCGGCTTGTGATTTTCTTACGCCTGTTGGGCACCAGTGCAACACCTTGGTGTTGGGACCCGGCGGTTATCGTTTCAGCGACTATTGGAAGTTGGGGCTGCCGCTCTCGTTCATTGTGGTCGTGCTGGGCGTGCCTCTGATCCTGTGGTTTTGGCCGCCCCTTTAGCGCAAGCGTTGTTTCAATTCCATTTTCAGGTTCACCGTGGTGGCATCTAAGGTCTGCCGGTGGCACGGGAGACGAGCACCTCAGACGCGGAATTATTATTCCGCTTTTCAAGTTAAGCCGAATGTATGCGGTCTTACTCCCGCACTCGAGGGGTGGCTGTTCGAACATCGCGTAGACGGGGTGCTACTATGCCCGGCCGCGTCTCTCGCGAGTTGAGGGCAGGCAATCGCCGACCCAGACAATAGAACGCGGAGCGGCGCCGATGGAGCGAGCTACGACAACTGCCAGGAGATATCAGCCAGTTCAGCGCCAGGATACCCAGGGCTGCAGAGATGACGGAAGCGCTGAGAATGCCGAGCTTGACGGAATCAGAAGCTCGGCAGGAACGGAGCCATGGTGAAGCCGAACCCGGCGAGGAGGCTTCCGGCAGCCAACAGTGTCCATAATAGCTCGTCTGGACAGGCCCCAAAAACGCAGTTTCACGGCGCGGGCGGCAACCTTCACAATAGAGTCTCGATAACACCGGCTTCAATTTCGTTGCAAAGGCGGGCAGTGAGCAACTCCTGGCCGAACCGTCGTCTGGATCGAGTAATGGCAAGCTAGTGCAATGATCAGAATACGTCCAGAGAGCTGAGCAATAGAATTATGCCGACGACTACAACAACGATCTGGGCCATCTGCTTCATCGTCGAGTCAATCGGAAGTTTTTGCACAAGATACAGCACCAAGGGGATGATAAGGGCCGTGACCAGGACGCTAATTATGATGGACATGCCCAGGTTTCCTTCGAAGGAACCGCCTGCCGGCAGCGCCACACCGATCATGCGCCGATAAAAAGAGAACGTCAGCGATGCTCTTAGTATCTAGGCCCACAGTCTAAATAGTCTTACGTAGATTGATATCGGCATAGGAAGCACATGGTTTCAACGCACTCGAAACTTTCGAGCGGCAGAAACCCGAACCTTAACCTTATTGATGCCACGTAAGCTACAATCGCGAAGGTTTGTTTTCGCTAGCAGCTTTAATATAGATCGATGATCGAAAAGGGGTCAAGTAATACCAAATTGATACACGCCGCCTGACGATAAGCCGACTTCGACAATTCTTATCCCTACGTGTGAGATACCGCTCTTCCATGGCAGCCCCGGAACATTTCCCCGTGCTTTGGAGTGATTTCGTATCACGTCAATTTTCGCGGTCGGATCGCATGCCGTTCCCTGCCAGAACTGTCCTCTGGCTGTAGCATCCTGCGAAACTCATCCCGACGTTCATGAATGGAGGCTATCACTGGCCCCATGGGAATGCCGATGCCAACGAGCACCGCCTGCGACAACTGGAGGCTGGCTTCGATGGTTTCTGGCACCGCATCTGTCACTTTGAGCTCGTATAATTCAGTTGCGTGCACCGCATCTCGTGCGCGCGCGACAATAGTGAGATCCGCCCGCTCGGATCTTGCAGAAGAGACGATAGACGCCACTGCCTCGGCATCGTCCAAGGTCACAACAAGCGCGCGAGCACTCTGGATTCCGCAGCGTCGAAGCAACTCGGTTCGGGTGGCGTCGCCATAATAGATCGTGGTGCCGCGCCCTCGCTCCTTGCCGACAAGCACGGGATCGGCGTCGACCGCCAGGAACTTCAACCCATGTCGCGTGAGCATCTCAGCGACCAGTTGCCCGACACGTCCATATCCAACCACGATCACACGCTCCAAGCCGTCGTCATGCTCAGGCGTTAATCCTGCAAACGAAGGATCGACCGCACCGGCAGGTGCCCGGTCGCGGTCTAGCAGTCGCACCAGCAAGGGAACGCCGATCATCGTTAAGGTTGCCGCAACCGTGGCAGTGGCGGCAACGGCACCAGGGACCACATTGCCGGCCACAGCAGCACCGATAAGGATCAATGCGAACTCGCCACCAGGTCCCAATACAAGCGCGACCTCGCCGGCATTGCGGGTCGTTAGTCCTGATAGGCGCGCGATGGGAAAAAGGGTGAGAGCCTTTGTGGCAAAAAGGCCGATGGCGACGCCAAGGGTGACGACAGGGTTGGCAATGATCTCGGATAGATCCAGGCGAGCTCCCACGGAGACGAAGAAAAGCCCAAGCAAAAGCCCCTGGAACGGTTGGATGGTAACCTCGACCTGACGACGATACTCGGTTTCAGCGAGCAAGAGACCCGCAACGAAAGCACCCAGCGCCATCGACTGACCACTGAGGGCTGTGATTAGACCGGAGCCAACTACGACCAACAGGCATGCAGCGACGAACAATTCGTTACTTTTTGTCGTTGCGACCAGCTTGAACAAAGGGCGCAGAATGAGGCGACCGAGGCCCGCCATCGCGAAAAGCGCTACAACGGCTGGCGCCAGAGCATACAACAGGCCGGCACCGAGCCCCGTCCCCCCACGTGTGCCCAAAATCGTCACCATGAACAAAAGAGGCGCCACCGCGAGATCCTGGAAGAGCAGTACGGCGAAACTGGCCCGTCCAACCGTCGTGTTCAGCAGTCTGCGCTCAACAAGCGACGGTATGATGATCGCCGTCGACGACATGGCGAGCGCACTGCCCAGCACCACCGCTGAAGCCGGTGTCTGGCCCAGCAAGCCCGCAATCGCCGCGAGGATGCCTGTCGCGGTGAGAACCTGCAAGCCACCCAATCCGAAGACGAGTTTGCGCATGAGCAGAAGACGGCTCCACGACAGCTCGAGCGCGATCATAAAAAGCAGGAACGCCACGCCGAACTCCGCAAGATGCGCGATCTGCCCAGCGTCAGTGATAGAGATTGCCGAGAGCCACGGCCAATCTCCAACGAGCGCTCCAAGACCGAAGGGACCAAGCAGGATGCCGGCTGCGAGAAAACCAAAAACCGGGCTCACTTTCAATCGCCCAAACAGTGGTACAATGACGCCGGCCGTCGTCAGAAAAAGCAGAAGCTCTTTGTAATTTTCTGGTCCTGGTGTCATCGATAGCTCACACCCCTTGGCTCAGAGTGACGGGCTCATACAAGCCGACTTGCATCTCTTTCCTCCACTGAAGGATCCTACTCTCATTTTCAGAGGGATGTCCCCAGTGTGGTATCCAAGACTGGCGCTGCGACAGCTCCGTGCCCAGACGAATGGTTTCGTGACGTTAGCAGGTCATCTACCGCACGAGCGGGCCGTATGAGGCCGTAACAGAGCTTTGTGCATTTAGAGCAGCTTTAGAAGCGCTCGCCGAAATCACGATTAAGGCCTCTGCTTCAGATCGTACCCCTCGTAGGGCGGCCAACAGCTTCCTTGAGCGAAAGACACGACAAAGCTTGGAGAGGAATTGCAAGAAGCCGTCATGTTGGCCGTGGGGCCATATCACCGCGAGCAATATATCGACTGGTTCGTCGTCAGGTGCGTTGAACTCGATCGGTTCGCGCAGGGTAACAAGAACTTTGGTCGGAGCTACCAAACCCGGAATAAACGCGTGCGGCAAGGCAAAGCCTTGCCCGAAACCCGTGGAACCAAGAGCTTCCCGTTCAAGCAGGCCATCTAAAATGACATCGGGTGGGACGCGCGTGCGCTGCGCCAGGTGAGATGAAATAGCTTGGAGAGCCGCCCGCCCGCCCCTCGCCGGCACGCCGAGCATCAAGTCATCTTCAAAGCGGAGGTCTTTACCATTCATCTTTTCTTCACCGCTTCTCTCTTGCCGGGCAAAGATCGGGCTGGTTTCATTCCCTATGGCCCAAAATTGAACTGGTGCCTCGTCCCTCCGATTTCAAGCTATGGCGCTGCATTCGATCGGGAACCAGCAAACCAGAACACACTAGCACACCGCGGCCGACACTTCGGTTGGTCGGTCGGCATCAGGTGTTTATTCGTCCCCCAGCGCTCAACGCCATTGCAATGGCCGCCATTTCAACCCGCAGCTTGTCCATGCGCCGCGGCAAGCCTTCCAACACAAAGTCGCACTCGCTTGCCACGACAGCAATCGTCCGCGATAAGCGCGCTTCCCAAGTCCGACGACACGAGCATTCGATCCTACGACGTCCCGGGTTCCAGACGCTCATTTCTTGCCGAGAGCATGCCGTTTTGCGCGCCGCCCGGAGGCTGCCACCGCGGCCAAGGTTGCGGCAATCGCCAGAGCGCAAAGCACGGCCTTCGATGTCGTCTCCATCGTGCCCTCGACCAAGAGAGCGTGGACGGCGCCGCCAAAAACGACGACGCTGACGAGGCTCTTATGACCCACCCGCCAGACATGCGCCGAGAAGCGACGCCGGAGCGCAGCGAGCAATGCGGCGGCGAAAAGTGCCCACATGGCGCCGACACCGAAGACAGAAAACGGTGTCGGCGAGCGCAACAGCAGCGCGTCAACTATATCGGGTGGACTAGTGATCCACAGGCCCACGACGTGAACGACAACCGCCGCGATCAGGATGACGCCCACCGCGCGGTGGGCCCGCTGTCCGCGCAGCAAGTGGAGGCCGGGAAGCCAGCCGCCCGCGAGCAGCGGCTGCACCAGCGCGAGGCAGAGCGCCACCACGCCGGCAAAGCTGGCCGCGATATAGACCGGGTCGCGCGAGGCCAGATATTCGCTCGTCGCGGCAAAAGTCATCGGCATGATGATCGCAAACGCCAGGCCGGTCCAGATCAGCAGAGCGCGGGCCAAGTGCAACAAAGCGAGCTCAGGCCGGCTGCAAGACGAAATGTGCCTCGAGGCTGGTGTCCTTCGGACTAGATAGCAAAGGCCGAAGAAAAACGGTCTCGTACTCGCCGCTGTCATAGGTGAGGTGCGCATGTGCCTGGCCGAGCGCCGGCACGATCTGCGGCATTTCAAGCCGGAACGCGCCGTTGGCGTCGGTCAGCGTCGCGCCGTGACTGTGCCAGTCGCGTTCGCTGCCTTCGGTGGTATGCGCCCAAATTTGGATGCGCTGGCCCGCCAGAGGGGCGCCGTCGCCGGCCCGGCGCACCGTGCCCGACATCCAGAAGCCGCCGCCCCCGATGCGCTCGACGATCGGAGCACCGGGCATGTAGTTGTTGGCTCCCCCGCGCATCGAGGGGGTCGCGGCAAGCCCCGCGGCACGGGCAGGCAACTTGAGGCTTGCAAGCCCTGCCACAGCAAAGGCAGCGCCAGCGGCAAGCAAGGTTCGGCGCTCGAAACGGATGCCAGACATTCCGATCTCCTTCCCGAATTCGATGATGAACGGAGTGGAAACTTAGCGCCTTTTCGGTCGCCGACCAATCGAGGCGGCGAACAAATGAGGGCACGGTTTCGTGATGGCGAGAGCGTCAGCCAACTAGCGGGCGATCTGTGTTGAAAACAGGCTCGCAGGGATTTCGGGGTTGTCAGCATCCGTCACAAGAAGAAGTTCCACAGCCCCGTCGCCCTCGGTGGCATGTATGCCCTCTATCTTGTGCGGGTATTCGAGTAGATCAAAGGCAACAAGGATGCCTCGTTCGTCGACAATTCCAATGCCCGCACCAAGGCACGGACCGTCAAGATAGGCATTCTCCGTATTCTCAGCCACGGCACTGAAGACCATGTCTCCATTGGACAAGGCTGCCGCATCCGTAAAACCGAAGGGCGTTCCCTGGATGGCGCCCAGATCGAAGCGATCGACCGCTGAGGGCCCCAGCGGATCAACTTGATCGTTCGAAAGCGCGTTGAGCACCGCACGCAGCGGGTAGCGAGCGATGGCATTGTCATTGCGGCGCTTGTTGCCGCGCTGAAGCAAGAGAAGTTCTTCACCGACAACCACTGCGCCTTCGATGTTGAGCTCGCCAAATTCCCCCGCGAGCGGATCGAGAATGAATGAGAGATCAACGTTTTTGGGAGGTGTGGAGATGGCGCCCTGCGCATCGAGACCGAGCAGAACGCCTTTTTTACGATTGGGCCGCGATCCAGAACCGATCGCAAAGAGCGCCCCATACGAAAGGTCGCAGAAAGGCGGGAGAAAGGTCAGCGCTTCCAAATCAGGCTTGCGTTTCTTGCGGTCGCCCTTCGTCTCGGGCAGTTCGCCGTCAAACAGACGGATCAAGCGACCTCGACCTGAGCCAGCAACCGGAAACACTCCAAGGTGAAGTTCGTCGTCCGCGATCACATAAAGCGCCGTACCCAGGCATTGCAGCCCGCTTGCAGCACTTAGGTGCAAGGAACGGGAAGCCGAGCCCACATCGATGTCGAGATCGCGCACCTTCTCAAGCTTGATCACGGCCGATAGCTCCTTCGAAACGACCTTGCGTGTCTGTTCTCAAGCTGCAGGCGGCGCCTAGTGGAGTGGTTCCGTTACCAGTCGCGCCGGAGATCCTTCGCCCGCGGAAAGAACAGGGTCCCCATCAGTACGTCATGCGTTGTTCACATCGCGTTCCCAGTACCAGGCAACATACATCATCCTGCGATCATGTTTCCGCGCTTTGAGAAATGTCTTGATCGTTCGTACATCCGTCTTTTCGCAGGCAACCCAGACAAACGTCTCGTCGTTGGCCCCCTCAATTGCTGCTTTCGCCTCGGACACGAGAACATCGGCGGCGCCGTTCGGGTAGCTCGCCCGGTGCAACCATTGCACATTGAGCACGCCATCGGTTTGAAGCGGCTGCTCTTCCGCCTTGTCCTCAACCTCGATGATAGCACGCAAGTTGGTTCCAGGAGGAGCCTCCGCCGCAATCCTCGCTATAGCTGGCAGCGCGCTCTCGTCCCCGATCAGCAAATTCGACCGCGCCTCCGGCAGTCCGCCTGCGCCCGGGCCAAGCAGGGCGGCGACATCACCAGGTCTTGCGTCGCGGGCAAAATCCGCACCTGGTGTCGATACGCCGGGAGCTGGGTGTTGCAGGAAATCGATCCACAACTCGCCCCGATCGCAATCGACGGCGCGGATGGTATAGACCCGGACAAGCAGCGCGTTCTCACCCTCCGGCCAAGCGATACGGCCGTCTTCCCGGAAGCCGGGCCAGACCGGCGGTTTGCCCTTCGGCGGCACCAACAGGCGGACGTGCATGTCGCCATGCACGAAAGGCGTCACATTGGTGCAGGAAAAAATCACGCGACGCATATGCGGCGTGACATCGTGTGCGGAAACGACGGTCACCTCGTGGAGGTTCGGAAGCGCCGACAGAGAAGTTGGCTCCGACCAGGTCAATTCGAACGGCTGGTCTTCGGCAAAATAGAAAAGATGTTCCGCCAGGATCGTGCGGCTCATGTGCAGCGTTTCGCGCGTCGGGCAGTCGAGCTCGATCTGCAGCTGTGCGTTTTCAATCCTGATGCGGGCGACGCCGAGCTTGCTTCGCAATACCACAAGGTCGTCTTTCCGTTCGACCTCGGCATGCTCGACAAAATGCTCACAGATCTCCTCGAGCATGTCGGCCGGACTGACGGGGACGGCTATACCGGACAGCTTGAAATTAGCCGCGTTCATGCGCTCTCCTTTTGTGATGCATCACCCATGCCGCCGATGGCGGACATCCGGTGTCGCCCGATCGGTAGCATGATCGGCCGCCCTGAAGTCGGGTCACTGATGACGCGGTTTTCGAGCCCGAAAACCTGCCGTACGGTCTCTTCTGTGAGCACATCTTCCGGCGTGCCCGAAACATGCACACGCCCACCAGCGATCGCCACGAGATGGTCGGCATAGCGGGCAGCAAGGTTGAGATCGTGCAGCACCATGACGACCGTCGTCCCACGTGTACCGTTGAGATCGGTCAGAAGATCGAGCACTTCGATCTGATGGTTGATGTCGAGAAAGGTCGTCGGTTCATCGAGTAGCAGGATGTCGGTCTGCTGTGCGAGGGCCATCGCAATCCAGACGCGCTGCCTCTGGCCGCCTGAGAGCTCGTCGATCGGCCGTTCGGCAAGATCAATTGTCTTTGTTACCGCAAGTGCACTGTCGACCGCCTCGTCGTCCCGTCGCGTCCATCGAGAAAACAGGCTTTGATGCGGATGCCGTCCCCTGCTGACGAGGTCGGCCACGGTGATACCCTCCGGGGCGATCGGCGATTGCGGCAGAAGTCCCAGCGTGCGGGCGAGCTCGCGCGACGGCGTCCGGTGGATGGACTTGCCGTCAAGCAGAACCTGGCCTTCGCTGGGCGCGATCAATCGCGAGAGCGTGCGAAGAAATGTGGACTTGCCACAGGCATTGGCGCCAACGATCACCGTGATCTTACCCGGGGGAATGGCGAGGTCGAGCTCGCGCAGGATTTCGGTGTTGTCGTAGCCGGCCGTCAATCCGCTGGCGACGAGCAGATGATCGGTCATAATGACCCTCCGATCCGATTGATGCGAACGATGAGGTAAAGGAGGTAAGGCGCTCCAAGTGCTCCGGTTACGACCCCAACTGGGTAGCGGCCCGGCAGAAGGTGCTGACCGACATAGTCGGCCATAAGCACCAGAACGGCGCCCGTCAGCGCAGACGGTATCAGCAGCGAGCCGTCGTTTCGTACGATCCGGCCGGCGATCGGTCCCGACAGGAACGCGACGAAAGCAATGGGCCCCGTCGCGGCGGTCGCCGACGCGATCAGGCCGACCGCAGCTACAATCACCAGCATCCGCGTCCGAGACACCCTCGTTCCAAGGGCGGCCGCTATTTCGTCGCCAAGGCGCAGCGTCTCAAGATCGCGACCGCTAACGAGCAGTAGCCCGCCGAAGAAGAGGAGGGCGAGCAGGAGCGGCAGCGCCTGGCCGAGCTGAGCCCCGTTGACGCTGCCGGTCAGCCAACGCATCGCTTCCTGCAAGTTCCAGGCCGGTGCTGACTGCAAAATGTAGGCGATGACACTTTGAAGCATGGCGGAGACGCCAATACCGACGAGGATCAGCCGGGTACCGGCGACGCCGTGCTTGAAGGAAAGGCCGTAGACGAGCAGAGCAACCCCG
This sequence comes from Ensifer sp. Root423, assembly GCF_001426275.1. Lineage (NCBI taxonomy): Bacteria > Pseudomonadati > Pseudomonadota > Alphaproteobacteria > Hyphomicrobiales > Rhizobiaceae > Ensifer > Ensifer sp. Root423. The sequence continues at coordinate 73,151 of NZ_LMEG01000002.1, forward strand.
AGGCCCGCGACAACGGCGATGACCGAGACCATCGGTCCGTTCACCGACAGGACGACAATGGCGAAAACGGCAGCCGCCCCCGCCCCGGAACTGATCCCAATGATATCCGGGCTAGCGAGCGGATTGCGTAACATGACCTGAAACGCAACGCCGCCCAGTCCGAAGCACAAGCCTGCAAGAACCGACATCACCGCGCGCGGCAACCTCAGTTGTCCCACCGTGAAGGATACGCCAGGAACCGCTTCCCCCATCAACACCCGCAAGACATCGCCCGGCGGTGTGATGGATTGCCCAACCGACAAGGTGACGGTGAAGATCGCTACGACCAGGGCCAGCAACACGGCAAGAATGAACGCATGCCTGCGCACGCGCTTGCGACGGTGTGCGATGACGACATCGGGGGTGGACGAGGAAGTTGTCACAGTTCCCTCACGCGCTGGCGCCGGACGATCCAGATGAAGAAAGGCGCACCGATCAGCGCGGTGACGATGCCGACGTCGATCTCCGAGGGGCGCGCGACGGTGCGCCCGACAACATCCGCAGCAAGCAAGAGGCACGCGCCTGCAAGCGCCGAAAAAGGCAGCAGCCATCGATGGTCGACGCCGATCAGCATGCGGCAGGCATGCGGCACGACCAGGCCGAGAAAGCCGATCGGCCCGCACACGGCGGTCGTGGCGCCACACAGAAGGATGGCGCCGATGGAGGCGACGGCGCGTGCGGTTGCAACGCTTTCACCAAGGCCGGTTGCAAGCTCGTCGCCGAGCGCAAGAGAGTTGAGTTTTCTGGCCGACAACAGGCTGATCAGGAAACCTGTGAACAGAAACGGCAAGACGGGAAGGATGCGCTCGTAAGTCGCACCACCGACACCACCAATCTGCCAGGAATGAACACCGCCCGCGATATCGCCACGGGGCAAAACGATGGCGATAAGCAAGGACGAGAACGCGATCGACGTTGCCGCACCCGCGAGCGCCATCTTGAGAGGTGTTGCGCCGCCCCTGCCGAGCGAACCTATGGTGTAGACGAAGATCGCGGCGGACCCGGCACCCAGGATCGCCACCCAGATATACGCATAGAGCGACGACATCCCGAACCACGCGACGCCGACGACGACAGCAAGAGACGCGCCCATGTTGACCCCGAGGATGCCAGGGTCGGCAAGCGGATTGCGGGTCACGCCTTGCATGATCGCTCCGGCCAGGCCGAGGGCACCGCCGGCCAACAGTGCCAGCAAGGTCCGAGGGATGCGCAAGGCGACTGATGCACGACCGATATTGTCTTGCGCTCCGGCCAGCGCCGCGAGGATATCTCCCCACCCGACATAGCGCGTACCGACCGTGACAGAGGCGACAAGCAAGAGGATGAGGAGCGCGAAAAGCGCTGCCAGCCAAAGACTTCGCATGCGGTTGGAACGGGAAACCGGCGACCAACGCCGGTCCGATATCTTGACGATCCCTGCCTTCATTTCGCCTTCTTGGCTGCCTCGCTCAGCAGCTTCACGTAGTCCTTCAGGACCCAACTGATCGACAGAGGCGTGGGATTGGCGGCATTGCCGACCGCGTTGTTGCCGAGCATCACGATCGAATCTCGTGCAACGGCAGGCATGTGCAGCATCAGCGCGTTGGCTTTCAAAGCATCGAATAGCATTCCGTCGCCGTAGGTCACGAGAATATCGACATCGTCGAAGGCATCGATCTCTTCGGCGCTCACCGAACCTGAGAACTTACCAGGCTGCGACGCCTGCACCACGCTTTTCGGCGACGCGAGCCCAAGATCTGCGAAGAACCGGACGCGCGTATCGTTGGTCGTGTAAAAATTGACGGTGCTGAGGTCCCAGGAGCTCAGATGCGTGATGAACATCGCCGTTTTGCCCTTGAGTTCCGGATGACCGCCAAGCGTTTGGGCAATGTCTGCTTCAATGCTGGCGATCAGCGCTTGCCCTTCAGCAGCCATGCCGAGCCCCGCGCTGTTTAACCGGATCGTCTCGCGCCAGTCGGTTGACCAGGGAGCCTCCGGATAAGCGATGACAGGTGCAATCTGGCTCAAGGTGTCATAGTCCGCCTGGCTAAGACCGGAATAGGCCGCCAAGATCACGTCCGGTCGCGTGGCGGCGACCGCCTCGAAATCGATGCCATCGCCCTCATCGAAAAGCACCGGTTTTTCAGCCTTGAGCTCGTCCAGCCGTGCGGCCACCCATGGCAGAATGCCATCACCGTCATCGTCACCGAAGTTGGCCCGCGCCATGCCGACCGGAACGATGCCAAGAGCCAGCGGTACTTCGTGGTTCGCCCAGGCAACGGTTGCGACCCGCTCCGGCTTCTTTTCCAGGACGGTCGTGCCGAAGGCGTGCTTAATCGTGATGGGATAAGTCGCGCTCTCGGCAGCGAACGCAAGGTCGTGCCTGCCGGGCCAGCAAAGGGCGATCATCGCCAACACGGCGAAACGAACTAGCTTCATCGCCCCACTCCATCCGATATTAAAAGTTGACCCCAAGTCTCAGCTTAATTACCCGACGTCAACGTCAAAGCAGCCGATCTTCTGAAAGTGCGCGGAGATTCCCGGAGGATCGTACAAAACCAGGGAAATATACAATACTGGACAAAAGCGCTCCAGTTAATAGCGGCAATGTGGGACAACGACTTCAAGACGGGGACGTCCGGCGCGGCTTCGATGCGCAGCGGACGGGAAGACGCGATGCAGTTCGGCGACCTCCAACGGCATTCATGGGGCCAATCGCTTCCGCGTTTAGGTAAATTGGAAAATGGACATGGATATTCAGATAAGCCGCAGCCCGAAGCAGGCGCCGATCCGCTACCGCAACGCGCTTCTCCTTGGTTGCACGACACTCTTTGCCTTGGCGCCTGCCCTGTCGTTTGCACAGGAGGCAGACACGCAAGGCGGTGCAACGACGCTGGAGAAGATTGTCGCCGAAGTAACGAGGGGCGGCAGCGTGCTGAACACCGATGGCGATTCGAAATCGATCGTCGCCACGGAAACCACCGGCGTCGGCAAGATGCCGACCGATATCCTTGTCGCGCCCGCCTCGGTTTCCGTCATTACCTCAAAGGAAATTGAAGAGCGCGGCGCGGACACGGTCGAGCAGGTCGTGCAGTATACGGCCGGCGTGGTGACCGACTTTTATGGTTCTGACGACCGCTTCGACTATTTCGACATTCGCGGTTTCACGCCGTACACTTATCGCGACGGCCTGGCCATCGGCAGAACTTTTGCCGGGGTTCGGGAAGAACCCTACGCGTTCGAACGCATCGAGGTGTTGAAAGGCGCGAGTTCCTCGAGCTTCGGAGCGGCGGAGCCGGGCGGATCGGTCAACTATGTCACGAAGACACCGAAGAGCGATCGTTTCGGTGAGGTCTACGGCACGGGCGGCTCGTTCGCGCATAAGGAACTGGGTTTCGATTTCGGTGACAACCTCACCGCGGACGACACACTGTCCTATCGCCTGACCGGCAAGTTCCAGCGCTCGGATGCTGAGTACGACTATTCGCAGGATGACGAGAACTTCATCATGGGTGGCCTGACCTGGCGCCCCACCGACGCCACAGCCTGACATTTGTCTTCGATCATCTCGACAAGGATGGCGTGCCCGGCAGCGGCGGCCATCCGCTCGGTACCGATTTCGACAGGGACATGTTTTTCGGCGAGCCGGACTATTATTTCACCGAAACGAACCGCAACACCTATAGTGTCCTCTTCGACCACGATTTCGGCAATGGCCTCAGTTTCAGCTCGAATGCGCGCTACAGCAACCTGAACGACGGGTTCGGCAGCGCCTATATCGGCAGCACACCGACGAACGGGTCGACCGTGGCCGGCCGCTATTTGTTCGGAAACGACAAATCGACCGAACAATTCGTCATCGACGCACACCTCATGTACGAGGCAGGTTTCGACAATGTCGAGAGCCGCACTCTATTCGGCGCCGACTACAACAAGTACTCTGCGGACAGCGCCAATTTCTATACGCCCGCACCGTCGATCGATTGGGAAAACCCTGTTTATTCAGGTGGACCTGGCGCGATGTCCCCCTATGCCAAGACCAACAACGACCAGCAGACCAACGCCATCTATCTTCAGCAGGACTTGACCTTCTTCGACAAGCTGACGGTCAGCGTCGGCTTGCGCAACGATTGGCTAGATCTCAGCGAGACAAACCTGCTTGCAGGAACCACACGGAGTGGCAACCATAGCGAATTCACAACGCGCGTTGGTGCGAGCTACAAGATCACCGAGGAGCTAGCCCCCTATATCAGCTACGCCGAGTCGGCGGCACCGCCCGCTGTGGGCAGCGATCCGACAACGGGAAAACAGTATGAGGTTGGCATCAAGTATCGCCCGGACGCATTTCCGGCCTTGTTCACCGCATCCGTCTACGATCTGACGAAGGGAAACATCACCGTCTTCGACCAGGTCACCTATCTGCCGCAAACGGTCGACAAGGTCCGACATCGCGGTTTCGAACTCGAAGCCAAGGCGGAGGTGACAGACAACATCAGCGTGATTGCCGCCTATAGCTACATCGATTCCAAGATCGAAGAACCCGGCGGCGCCAATGACGGCAACCGGCTGATGCGCGTTCCCAAAAACATCGCTTCGGTGTGGGGTACCTACACGCTGGAAGGCGAAGGTGCGCGCGGCGACATGATGTTCGGGCTCGGGGCTCGCTTTACGGACGCCTACTACACCAACATCACCAACACGACGTCATCGGACAGCGCAGTCGTGTTCGACGCGGCCTTCACCTACAAGGTCCAGGAAAACACGACATTCCAGCTGAACGTCAACAATGTGTTCGACGAGAAACACGTGGCGAGCAAGGACACCGGTGCGGTGTACTACAATCCGGGACGCAGCATACTCGCGACGCTGCGCCAGACTTGGTAGACATGGGTCATCCCGCCCGCGATATGCCGGGCGGGATCCTCACGATTGCCGGAATTGCCGCATCCGCCGCCAAGCCGCCGGCGTTTCGCCAACGATCTGGCGGAAGACTTTCGTCAGATGTGCCTGATCGGAAAAGCCGAGCTGGGCGGCGATGCTGGCGACCGGAAGATCACTTTCACCGAGCAGTTGCTTCGATAACTCGATACGCTTTGAAAGCTGCCACTGCCATGGAGTGGTACCGGTTGTTTGCTTGAAGACATTTGCAAACCAGCTTTCCGATAGACCGACGACGGCAGCCATATCGGCGACCGACATGCGATAGTCACCAAGCGCATCGACATGCGAGACGAGCCGGTTCATCTGCGCCTGCGTCAGCCTGCCGTCGGCCCTTTCCTCACGATTGGCCGGAATATCCAGAAGCCCGGCGACGATGCTTCCTATCAGGCTTTCGGCATAGACTTCATGCTTGGAGGGGGTCCTGATCTCGTCGGCCAGCAGTTTCGCCAGAGCGTCGATCGCAGCCACGTTTTGAAGCTCGACCGGGCGGCGCAACGCCGACTGCGCTACAGAACTCCCGACCGATGGAGCCAAATAGCGCAACACCCGATCCTTATGGAGATGCAGGTTGAGGTGGGAGAAGCTGTGCGCCCTCCGGCTGCCCGTCCACAAGGGGATACCGGCCGGAACATATACGGCGCGCGCCATGGGGCGCGAATTCCTCGTCAGATCGTTGTCCAGATTCGAGATGCGAACGTTCGGCGAGACGTCGTTGAAGAAGAACATGATACGCGGATCGTCCGCGAGGTAATAGCCGCTGGCACCGACCTGGCTTTCCGCCTCCCAGAGAACGCTGACCATCCCATCATACTGGCGCCATTGGACTGGTGCCGTGACCCGGATGCCTTCTGTTCTCCAGGACATTGAATGCCAGAAGCCCATTTTTCGATCAGCTCTTCCTCTTCAGGTGTCAGATGCCTTGACGGTCAGGGAAATGCACTGTTGCTGACACCGTCACCTCAGATTGTAAGTTGACGCTAATTGTCATATTTACCTGGGTGTGGCAAGCCGACCTTCCCACGCTCGTCTAATGTCCGAACAGGAGTCCACCCCGTCGGGGGACCCGCGAGTTTCGCCGCCGAAAGCTCGCCTCATGCGCTGATGCTCATCGACATAGAGCGTCGTCAATTCGGAAAGTTCGCTCGTCAGTCCTACCCGGGTGCCGGCAATGGTCCGCAGCGCGGACACGTTTTCGCCACACTTTCCGCGGCCGGCAAGATAACCTTCGCAGGACAGTCAAGAATTATCTTGCTATGCGACAGTTACGGCAAACGCAAAGCGGGATGAAAAGCGCATGTCAGCCTCCATCGATCATTTAAAACGTAGGCCGAAAACCCCTCTCCACAAGGGCACTAAAGTGCGCAACAGTCATCGTGGGACGCAAGCAAGCTTCGTCGCCGGGATGGCACGCCGGTCGCGAACTCTAAACCTTTTGCGAAGACTTCAGACCCATCGTTGAAGACGCGTCACCCTCTCATACTGACAACCCGAAGTTGGGAAGGCGATCTGGCGCCGTTCGACCTCTTGAGACGAACACATTTTCCACCAGAGCGAAACTTCCTGGGGGCGCATCTCACGATGTTCCGCCGGCTACCGGGACAGCAAATAAATCAGATTATTGAGCAGCTTGGACGGGTCGCTGAAAGCACAGGCGTTATTGTGTGCGATCGGATTGAAACGCGCCTATCCTCCCAATGCCTGGGAGATAGCTGCCCAATCCATGCAGGCCGATAGAACTCAAGTCGACCGACGTGCGCCGATCTGAGACACCGCCATGCGGGATGAGCGCATCGACACAGGTCGTTAAGCCAGATCGGTAAGGTCGCGCGCAGGCCGACAGCTCGTTCTTGCCATCGACACGACCGCCCCTACATTGCCAAATCATGGACACGCATCGAGCATCAGGCGTTTCACCAGCAAGCGGTGTTTCAACACAAACAGGCCCTCAGCGATTGGCGCCCACGGTTGTCAACGAAATCGACCGCCTGCTTGCCGGACGAACGCGCGACATCCGTCTGAACGCGGAGCTTTCCCGCCTCTTCCGGATGCGGTCGTGGCCACAAACGTCGAAGATCATTCGCGCCTGGATGGTTTGGGTGGTCATTCTCGATGTTCTGACACTGGCTGTAAACGCGGCCTTGCTGCCGTCTGAAGCCGTCATGAAGATGCTTCTTCCAGCATCGATCCTGCCACCTGCAGCCATCGTTACGGCGATCGTTTTCATGAAGCCGCGCGGGCTAAAGATGGAGGCCTTAGCGCTCCACCTTGGCATATTCTTCATTCTGCTTTCAGTCGCACTGGTCGGCGTCACAACGGGCGGTGAATACTACGAACGACATCTGACGATCATGCTCTTTGTCGCCGTGACCGCGATCATCATATTCCCGGTTCCGCTCGAGTGGTCGATGGCGATCGCCGCCTTCGCGCTAGGCCTCTATCTCGTCTTTCAAGTCCAAAACCCGGATATCGCCGCCGAGAATGCGCTGGCGGGCGCCCTCTTTTTCGCAAGCGGCGTGATTGCGACCGTCGTCGCGCGCCGGACGGCAGGCATCCTGGCGCACAAGACTTTCCTGCTTGAACTGCGCGATCGGTCTCGCCTTGCCGATTTAACGGACGCAAATTCGCGGCTCGAGCTACTTGCACGAACCGACCCCCTCACCGGCATCGCAAATCGGCGCTGGATGGTGGAAACGCTCAATCGTGTGTGGAGCAGCGGCGTCGCGCAGACTAAAGGTGCGGCGATACTCATGTGCGATATCGACCACTTCAAGCAGCTCAACGACAGCCTCGGGCACTCGGAAGGCGACCGGTGTCTGGTCAAGGTCGCAGGCATCATCCAGAGCAGCATGCGCGACGAACGCGATCAGGTCGCGCGTTATGGCGGCGAAGAATTCCTGGTCCTCCTGCAGGACGCCAATGAGGAGGATAGCGTGTCGGTGGCCGAACGTATTCGACGGCGCGTCGAGGCTGCGTCCTTGCCGAACCCCAGATCGACCGTCGGCGCCTATGTCACGGTCAGCATTGGACTGGCGGTCCTGAAAGACGGCCATGAGGTGGGCTCATTTGAAGCCCTGCAAGGGCAAGCGGACGAAGCCTTGTACGCAGCCAAGAAAAATGGACGCAACCAAGTGACCCTTCACGTGCCACCCCAATCTGCCCCTGCCTGAGCTTTCGGGTATCGCGCTCGGCGCGGGCTGCTTTCGCCGGAAGAGCCCAGCACTAAATCTTTCGCCTTGAAGCGGGTTGAACCGCCGACACCTGCTTATTTTTTGCGCTGTGCTATTGGTGCAGCACTGAAAAACGGTCGAACCGGTCCCCGCTGATTGGTCCACGTGCTTGGATTGACGTTGCTATCGGCAATTTTGTGGAGGACAATGACGGATCCTGGATCTGAGAGGCGACAGCCATTGGACTTCGAGAAAATCGGCCGAGCACGCCTCATGATACGGCTGCCACGACACCGCAAACAGCTCTCAGAATTGCGATTTCTGGCATTGAGCACTCTGATCGAAGCCTACGGCCTAGCTGTAGTCACTCGCAATGAGTTGAGCGAGCATGCCATGTCTGATGAACCGCTGAAGGCTGAATACACCGACAAATGCCAGGCGATCGAAGACGAGGTGGTGACGTTGCTCACTAATATAAGCCCTCGTTTCGTCAATTAACTCCAGCTGGGGCATTGGCTGCGTTGGGCAAGACCCCGACCGCCACCTACAGCGCTTACTGCAATCACGCGTTAACCGTCACGCGAGGCGCTCACGGCAAACGACAAAACAGCCATCGATGTCATCTATCGCCACGACTCCGAGGAGCGCCATGTCCTGATGGATTTCCGATTTTAGGATATCGATAGCTTTACGGATAGCTGGACTGCCGGCGACAACCGCCGCGTAGAGGAAAGGCCGCCCGACAAAAACGAAGCGTGCGCCCAACGCCAGTGCCTGATTATATCGGTGCCCCGCCGGAAGCCGCCGTCGACCATGACAGTGGTTTTGTTGCCGATCCGCGCAACGATCTCAGGAAGCGCGCTTAAGGGCGACATGGTGCCGTCGAGTTGACGCCCGCCGTGATTAGACACGATCAACCCATCCGCGCCCACGTCATGCACGCGCGAAGCGTCGGCTGGATGCAGAACACCTTTGACCACGAGTTTTCCCGGCCAACGCGCGCGAATACGCTCAAGGTGGTCCCAATTCAGGTGATCCCGCCGCCCGAATTCGCGCATTGATGTTCGACGAAATGATCGGCGCTCCACGGTCTGCGTAGGAGTTCTCAAAATGCGGGACGCCCTGCGTCACCAGAGTGCGTAGAAAGGTGCCGATCGTCCATCGCGGATGGGAAATGCCATGCCACGCCAAACGCAGGCTCGGGCGCAGGGGAGTAGAAAAGCCGGCGCGTACATTGTTCTCGCGATTTGCCAGTGTCGCTGTGTCGACCGTGAGGACCAGCGTCTGAAAACCGGCGCGTTGCACGCGGTCGACAAGTGCATCAATCCGATCGGGTTCTCCTGGAAGATATGCCTGGAACCACGAGCCCGGGGCGGCACCAGCGACGTCTTCGAGCCGTGTTAGCGACGATCCGCTCATGATCATGGGAATTCGACCCTTTTAAGCCTCCGCCCGTCGCGGAGGCTTAATCATCCATAGGGGGCCGACGTCCCTGACGAAGGTTTTGCGTCAGTCCCTATGGCCGATCCCTCGCCGAGCTTGCTTCTGTCCGCAGTTCGAGCTGGGCCGCTGCTCAATAGAACTGCTGAGGGGCCGTCGATCCCTTCTACTTTGCGGTGGATCCCTTTTCATCACGGAGCCGCTTTTGTGATCGCGTCAAAAGGCGCACCCCAAATGCCGCCGGCACCCGACACTCACGACCGATCATCGACGATTGACCTTGCCCCAATGTCCTAGCCAGTTTTGAGTTCGCTCCAGCGGAAGCCGGCGCAACCGGCCGCAGAAGTTTACCTGGTGGTTCGCGTGGCCTTTGCCTTGCCAATGTGGGTACCGGTCCAGATGTCTTTGAGAAGTGGTCCGCCGACAAGCCAGCCCCAATGCCCGGCCCAGCAACGAGCGGTGCATTGCGTGGGTTCGTCGAAGATGTTGCCACATTCAAACTGCTAGCGCCTGGTCAGCCGCGAGCGCGCTCGGGCGCAGATATTTTTCACCCAGCCACACGATTCCCAAGTTGACAGATATCAACATTTCGTCCAACATAAATATACAACGTCTTCTAATGTTGGACAATAGGAAGAAGGAAGAAATTTCGAATGGCAGTCCGCCCCCTTTCATCCGTGCTGAAGACACTTGCTGCATTCGACTGTGTCGCGGCCGCCGCGGAACCGATGCGGCTGGCCGAGGTCGCCAAGCAGCTCGGAGAAGCCCGAGGCGCTGCCCACCAGCGCCTCGTCACGCTGGTCGAAGCGGGCTGGATCGAGCAGACGCAGGACGGTCGCTACCGGCTGACACTGCGGGTCGTCAGTCACGCAGCGATGGCGTTGGAGCAGTCCAACCTCGGCGCGCGCTTTGCGGGGGTTCTCGAGGAAATGGTGACGCAGAGCGGTGAAACGGCTTCGCTTGCTGTCCTCGATGGCAAGGATGCGGTCATCGTTCGCCGGGTGGAATCGCGCGGTGTTCTTCGGGCCGACCTCAAGGTTGGTGCGCATCTGAGACTTGATCGCACGGCATTTGGCCGCGTCCTCGCTTCGCATGCACGCCCGGAAATCATCGAGCGCCTTCGGGTGCAGGGCGTGAGCCTGCCCGATGACGAGATGATGACGCTGGTTCGCCAGCAGGGATACGCAATTTCCGAAGTCGAGGGCCCGCGCACTGTCTCGGCTGTGGCCGCCCCGATCCTGGATGCGCAGGGCGAGTGCATTGGAGCACTGGCCCTTTCGGGCCCGTTCCAAGGTTTTGACACTGAAAAATGCGCTGGGATCGTCGTCGCGGCAGCGGCGGCGAGCTCTGGACGCATGCGAGGAGACCAATAAATGACTGCCCTTAGAAGTCCTGCTCCGGAATCGGACACCCACCGCATCGCGCGGCTAATGCGTTCAGCCGGAGAAATGATGGCGCCCGAACGCCTGGCCGCGATCCAGCCGTCGCGTGTCAGCGCATCGCGCGCATTGCTCAGCCAGGCAATCCGCGGTCGCTGGCAAATCCAGTGCAAGCGCTTCGAGATCGATGAGAAGGGCAACGGTGTCGCTGAATACCGCATCGATATTGGCGGATGGCGCTTCAGCTTTCCCGTCTATTCCTTTGAGCCCTCACCCCACGGCCGCACCGGCCGCATCATTGGCCGGGCCTGGGACATGATGGGCGCGCTGGTCGAAGGCGATATGAGCCGGGCCGATTTCGAGACGACGGGCGCTGAACTTCCCAAGCTCTATGAGGGACGCGCCACAGCCGGCACGCTCATTTGGTGCCGTTCCAACCGCAGCGGTCGCTTCTTCGAGAGTGCACGCCAGGCGCTTGCGTCAGGAAGGCAGCCGGACGTCGCTGAGCTGGCGCAGACCTGCTACCTCATGCGCAACACAGGTCTCGACGGCAACGGCACGTTTGGAACCAAGACATTCCTTGCCTTTGAAAAAGATCACCCCCTGCGCTGGTCGCTCGCCGCGCAAATGCTGTGCGCCTACATGATGCGCGTCTTTGCCCAGGACCTGCTGCAGCATCTTGTCCGCCTCGGCTCGCCGCAGGCACCCGACATGGCCAAGGATCTTCGCCGTTTCCTCGGCGTCGGCAACGGCTCGGCTCTCGGCCTGATGCTCTTCGTCAACAACCACCCGCGGCTGATCGAACGCTGGCTCTTTATTCGCGAAGAGGCCATTGCGCGAGCCAAGGCGGTTCTTCCCGACGCAGAAGGTTCTGAGATTGCCAAGCTGCTTGCCCTCGTCGACAAGGCGATCACTTTCCGCAGCCAGGACCGCGCGGCCTACGAGAACTTCACGCGCTCCGATGTGCTTGCTGAAGAGCTGCAAACCATCCGGCGCGCTGTCGCCGACCTTCTGCAACGCTGGCAGGCGGGCAACCGCTTCGAGGCAGAGCCCTTCGCAGAGCTTGCGGCCTCGCTTGAGGGCCGCGTGCACGCGGAGGCGATGGAAACCCTTCATTCGCTGCTGATCGAACTCGTGCCCGATGAAGCCGACGCCCTGGTCGGGGGCCTGGTCATCGATGAGGAATTGACGGGGCGCCCGGAGATGCCGGTCCACCGGCTGCGCGACCTGGTTCGCAATGACTATGCATGGGCGTTCAATCTTAATCTCGAGGTGCCCGCCGGCGAGCGCTACGTCTGGTACAAGTCAGTGACCGCGGAAGAACCGCGTCGCGGCCTTGCAACGGAGGTCGGTCACGATGTCGTCAATCTCGGCCTCGACCTGCCACGTCTCGTGGTGGCGCTGGACCGCGACCTTTCTGCGGTTGACCCCAACCTCAGCACGGCGCGCTTCCTGTTCGCCCATCCGCAGCACCGCGCCATCGTCACCCGCGTCCAGGCGCTTGCCGGCACCAGCCTGCATTCGCCGCACGCCGACATCATGAGCGGCTCGTTTACGCCAGCCCATATCACCCGCCTTCTCAATGTCGGCATTCACGGCATCGACAAGACACGCGACTTCCTCGACCGCAACCTGCGCGGCGTCCTGTTTCATGGCGCGCCTCTTCCCGAAGACATTGCTTCTGGAAACGCCGACGCGCTGTGGTTTTATCCTGCGGAGCCAAGCCTGTGAGCACCTGCCAGTCCAACCTTTCGAACTCGATGACTGTGAGCCTGCGCGAGATGCGCATGGTGTTCGAGCGTCTCCTCCAGGTCACGCGCATCGAAAGCGGCCTCGTCCCGGCCCTTAGGGATTGTGCCGTCTACTCTGCGGCCCTCGGTCTTGGCGGCTTTTCGCGTCTGACCGCAACGCTCGAGACGATCAGCAAGGCCACCCCAAAGGCCCTGTCACTCGACGTATCGGGCGACCCCGTCATCGACTGTGGCGGCCAGCATGCCTGGCTCGCCGCCGATGCCGCGCTCGAGCTCGCGGTCGAAAACATGAAGACAGGCGGCAGCGGCGTTGTCACCGTGCGTAACGCCAAAGACATCGGCGAACTCAAAGTCATCGAGGCACTCGCGCAGCGCTTCAGCCTGAAGGCAACAGTCGCCGTCGACGTCGACCGCGCGGCTATCGCCGTCACACAAGCGCCTGATCCCGATGAAATCGCCCTTCTCGACAAGATCCGCCGCAATGGCGTTGCCGTGGACGCAGCGACTTGGTGGGAACTCTACCATCGCTCGGCGGAAGCCCTCGCGCCCGACAGCTATCTTTCGCGTCGCCATGCCGGCCCGATCATCGTCGAGGCCGACGGCAAGGTCATCGGCCGCCAGGACGAAGACGAGACCGATTTTTCCCTGCTTCTGGCCGACGCGCCCAAGAGCGCTGCTTCCGGCAAACACTGAATGGAATAACCATGATCATCGATGCTCTGCAATGCGGCCACTTTGACCGCTCGTCCTTCCAGGCCCTGAAACGCGGCGGCTACAGCGCCGTCACCCCGACGCTCGGCTTCTGGGAGGGGACAATGGAATCGCTCGATTCCCTTGCCCGCTGGCGCGACATGGAGCGTGAGAACGCCGACATCATCCTGATCGCCCGCACCGCCGCCGATATCGAGCGCGCCGAGCAGGAAGGAAAGCTCGCTGTTGTGCTCGGCTATCAGAACTCCAATCTCTTCGAAGACCGCATCGCCTATGTGGAGTTCTTTGCCGAACTTGGTGTGCGCGTTGTCCAGCTAACCTACAACAACCAGAACGAACTCGGTGGGTCCTGCTACGAGGAAAATGACAGCGGCCTGGCCCGGTTCGGCCGGGACGTCGTGCGCGAAATGAACCGGGTCGGCATACTGGTCGATCTGTCGCATGTCGGCGACAAGACGACGCTGGACGCGATCGAATGGTCGCAAAAGCCCGTGGCCATCACTCATGCCAACGCCGCCTCGCTCTTTGAGCACAAGCGCAACAAGTCCGACCGCGTAATCAAGGCGCTTGCCGCCCGCGGTGGTGTGATCGGTTGCGTAGCCTACCGCAACATCACGCCCGCCAGCGCCTGCGCCACGGTCGACGGCTGGTGCGAGATGGTGGCGCGAACGGTCGATATCGCGGGCGTCGACCACGTCGGCATCGGCACCGACATTTCCCACAACCACACCCAGCGTGACTACGACTGGATGCGAAAGGGCCGCTGGACACGATCCGTTCAGTACGGCGCGGGTTCGGCGGCCACGCCTGGAGCCGTGCCAAAGCCGGAATGGCTGCTGAAACCGGAAAACCTTCAGGACGTGGCGCCGGCGCTTCTTCGGGTCGGTTTCAATCAGGAAGAGGTGAACAAGATCCTCAGAGGCAACTGGCTGCGTCTTTACGGTGAGGTCTTCCGCGCCGACTGACCGATTAGGGAAACGAAACTCCAACGAAAGAAGGGCCGCCGCCAGACTCGCGAGCGGCCACGGGGAACAGCAATCAACGACCGTTCGACTAAGGAGAACAACGAATGGACACGTTCAAGAAAGCATCGGTAATACCGATGTCGCGACGCGCAGTGCTCGGTGCTGGCCTTTTTGGGGCCGCCATGCTTGCCTCACCCCTCGTGCGCCGCGCAAGTGCTGCGGACAATGTACTTTATGTCAACACCTGGGGTGGCGACTGGGAAGTTTCCGTCAAGAAGTTCCTCTTCGATCCGTTCACGGCCGACACCGGCATCGAGATCCGCACGGTCTCGCCGATCTCATTCGCCAAGCTTGCTGCGCAAAAGACGACCGGCGTCTTTGAATTCGACGTCACGACACTGGGCGTGGCCGACGTCGCCCGTGCGAATGCAGCCGGCCTCTTGGAAACGCTCGGAGACCATGTCGATGCGTCCAAACTTTGGCAGGGCGCCATCTATGAGAACGGCCTCTCGACCCACGGCTTTGCCACGCAGCTCGCGTTCAACAAAACCAAGTACCCGGATGGTTTGAAGAACTGGGCCGACTTCTTCAACGTCGAGAAATTCCCGGGCAACCGCAGCCTGCAGCGCCACGCCGCCCGCGTTCTCGCAATCGCGTTGCTCGCCGACGGCGTTTCCCCGGATCAACTGTTCCCTTATGATCTCGACCGCGCTTTCGCATCGCTCGACAAGGTCAAGGACAACGTGCGTGTCTGGTGGACGGCAGGCCCGCAGGCCCGCCAGATCCTGACCGACGGCGAGGTCGACATGGCCGGCCTTTGGGACAGCGATGCCGCCGGCGCGAAGAAGGCTTCGAAAGAGCCGATTGAGATCGTCTGGGACCAGGCGATCGTCGACCAGGCGTGCTGGATCGTCGCCAAGGATAGCCCGCGTGCCGAAAACGGCTTCAAGCTGATCAGCCATATCGGCCAGAATGCCGAAGGCCTCGCGAAGTTCTGCATCGCCGACCAAAATGGCCCGATGAACCCGAAATCGTTCGATTTCATCCCAGCTGAGGTGGCCAAGACCATGCCGACTTATCCCGATCACCTCGCCCGCGCCGTCATGCTTGATGGCGCCAAGCTGACGGCACAGATCGACGAGTTGAGCAGCCGGTTCGAGAGCTGGGTCGGTCTTTGATGCAACCCTCCCGGTTCCGCGAGAAACGGAACCGGGTTGGTCTAAGAAACAGGTGCATTGCCTAGGGACGGCCCGCCGCCGCCATGGGATCGGGGTTTCCCGATCAGGTACTGAGGGAGCATTGACATGAAACAGAGATCGTTTTCGCCCATTGCGGAGGGGCCGATACCGCTGATGGCCCCGGCAGCGGTCTTCCTTGCGGTATTCTTCCTGGTGCCGCTTGCCTATGTGGGCTGGATGAGCATCTCGCAGCCGGTGGTCGGCCTGCAGAACTTCGCACGGCTTTTACATTCGAGCCTGTTTGCGTCCGTGCTCTATCAGACGTTCAGGACCGCCTTCCTGGTCACCGCTCTTGCGCTCCTCTTCGCCTATCCGCTCGCCTATGCTGCGGCCAACGGATCCAAACGCTTCGCCACCTTTCTCCTGACCGTGGTCGCCCTTTCTTTCTGGACGAGCTATCTCGTGCGCACCTATGCCTGGATGGTCATTCTCGGCAATCAGGGGCCGGTCACGGCACTCCTTACCTGGCTCGGCTTCGATCCTGCGCCGAAGCTACTCTTCACCACCTTCAGCGCAACGCTTGCCATGACCCATGCGCTCATTCCTTTCATGACCATGTCGCTGTTCTCGGTCATGAAGCGCATCGATCCTCTCTATGTTCGCGCTTCGGAAAGCCTCGGCGCGAGCCCGCTTCGTGCCTTCCTCGCAGTCTATCTGCCGCTTTCGGCACCGGGCATCGTCAACGGTTGCACGCTCGTCTTCATCTCCTGCCTCGGCTTCTACGTGATGCCCGTGCTGCTCGGCAGCCCGCGCGACCAGATGATCGCAGGTATCATCGGCGACCAGATCGAACAGACACTCGACTTCGGGCTTGGCTCGGCAATCTCGATCGTGTTGCTCGGCCTGACGCTCGCAGTTTACGCGCTCTACAACCGCTTCTTCGGACTTGACCGGCTATGGGCAGGAGGTGGCCGATGAACCCCTTCGTTCGCGCGCTTGCGCTCCTCATCGCCTTTTTTGTCGCTGCACCGATGTTCATCGTCATCCCGATGTCGTTCAGCTCGGCTGCGTCGCTGACCTTCCCGCCGCCCGGCTACACGCTTGCCAACTACATCAACTTCTTCTCGGACCCCAACTGGACTGAGCCGCTCATCAACAGCCTCATCATCGGTCTTGGAACGGTACTGGTGACGCTCTGCCTTGCCATCCCCGCGTCCTTCGCACTGGTGCGGCATATCTTCCTCGGCCGTGAATTGTTCAATCTCCTAATCATGCTGCCAATGATCGTGCCGACTATCGTCATGGCGCTCGGCTACTACATGTACTTCGGTCAACTTCGCCTCGTGCAGAGTTACCTTGGCGTCATCCTCGCCCATAGCTGCATCGCCATGCCGATGGCGACCCTGATCCTGACGGCGGCACTCAAAGGGTTCGACCGGTCCGTCGAGCGGGCTGCCATGAACCTTGGCGCGTCGCCCTTCACGACATTCCGGTTGGTGACCTTCCCAATCCTGCGTCCCGCCTTCACCGTCGCCGGTCTCTTTGCCTTTATCGCTTCCTTCGACGAAGCGGTGATCGCGCTCTTCATCTCCGGCCGCGACAGGGCGACCTTGCCGCGCCAGATGTTCAACGCCGTCCGCCAGGAGGCAGATCCAACCATCTCGGCGGCATCCTCTTTCCTGTTTCTGCTCGTTCTGGCTGGCGTCTGCGTCTGGCTCGCGCCGCAATTTGTGCGCCGCCGGTCCGGGACCACACGTCAGCCGCTCGAAAACGGCGCCACCAACACCGCTGCGGCGGCATCCTGATCAAGGAGCACAGCCATGAACGCCCGTTCTCTCACACTTCGCAACGTCAACAAGAGCTACGACGGCAAGCATATGGCGGCCGACAACGTTTTGCTCGACATCAAGGCTGGCGAGTTCGTCTCCTTCCTTGGCCCCTCCGGCTCCGGCAAGACCACGACGCTGATGATGATTGCCGGCTTCCAGCATCCGACGAGCGGAGAAATCCGCCTCGGCGAACGCGCCATCGACAAGCTGCCGCCGCACAAGCGCAATATCGGCATGGTCTTCCAGAACTACGCCCTCTTCCCGCACATGACGATCGCCGACAACGTCGCCTTTCCCCTGCGCATGCGCGGCGTGGAAAAGGCCGAGAAAGAACGGCGGTCGCGGGAGGCACTGGCGAAGGTCGGCCTCCAGGGCTTCGAGAAGCGCATTCCCTCGGAACTATCCGGCGGACAGCAACAGCGTGTGGCCCTTGCCCGCGCACTCGTCTTTGAGCCCGATATCATTCTGCTCGACGAACCGCTCGGCGCGCTCGACAAGGCGCTTCGCGAGCACATGCAGGTGGAGTTGAAGCGCATCCACCGCGACCTCGGCGTCACCATGGTCTACGTCACCCACGACCAGTCGGAAGCCATGACAATGTCGGACCGGATCGCCGTCTTCAACGAGGGGCGCATCGAACAGGTCGGCACCCCAAACGAGATCTACTTCGCGCCGAAGACCCGCTTCGTCGCCTCCTTCATCGGCGACAGCAACATCCTCGCCGCTTCCTCGCTTGGCGATGGCCGCTACGAGACGCCAGTCGGCGTCGTCGACACCAAAGCCGCAGGCGGTGACCGCAACAGCAAAGCCGAATTGCTGTTGCGCCCCGAGATGATCCGCCTCGCCGATGGAGCGGACCCAAGCTGCCAGGCGATGAAGATCGACAGCACTATCAACTATGGTGACAACCTGCTGGTCATCGGCAAACTCGGCGCGCAAGCGATCCGCATGCGCGTGCCCGGCGTCGATGCACGAAGGCTCGACGGTGCTTCCGAGTGCCACGTCACCTGGCGCAGCGAAGATGTGCACGTCATCGCCTGACAATCGCAAAGCGCAATCAAGCATACCCTGGAGCCTGCCATGAACGACCGTCCCAACTCCCTTCACGCCCTGGATCGGCAAAGTCTCGTGCACCCCTACACCAACCTTGCGGTTCACCAGGAAGTGGGGCCGCATGTAATCACCGGTGGTGAGGGCATTTACGTCGTCGACGATCAGGGAAAACGTTACATCGAGGGTCTTGCTGGCCTCTTCTGCGCGGGGCTCGGCTTCAGCGAGCCGCGTTTGGTGGAAGCGGCGACGCGGCAGCTGAAGACGATGCCATTCTATCATTCCTTCGCCCACAAATCGACGGAACCGGGTATCCGCCTTGCAGAGAAGCTGCTCGAAATGGCGCCGGTACCCATGTCGAAGGTCTTCTTTGCCGGTTCCGGTTCCGAAGCGAACGACACGGCGATCAAGCTGGTCTGGTACTACAACAACGCGGTCGGACGGCCTGAGAAGAAGAAGATCATTTCGCGCCGCAAGGCTTACCATGGCGTAACGGTGGCGACTGCAAGCCTCACGGGTCTTCCGTTCAACCACCGTGATTTCGATCTGCCGATCGCCAACATCCTCCACACCGATTGCCCGCATTACTGGCGGTTTGCAGAACCTGGTGAGAGCGAGGAAGATTTTGCAACCCGGCTTGTCTCCAATCTCGAGGCTATGATCCTCGAAGAGGGTCCGGAAACGGTGGCGGCCTTCTTCGCCGAGCCGGTCATGGTGTCTGGGGGAGTGATTACACCGCCGAAGACTTACTTCGAAAAACTCCAGGCGGTCTTGAAGAAGTACGACATCCTTCTGGTGGCAGATGAAGTCATCTGCGGCTTTGGGCGTACCGGTAACATGTTCGGGTCGGAAACCTACGGGCTGAAACCGGACATGATCAGTTGCGCAAAGCAGCTTTCGGCCGCCTACATGCCGATCTCCGCGCTGATGATCAACGAGACGATCTCTGACGTCCTCCTCGACCAGAGCCGCAAGATCGGAACATTCTCGCATGGCTTTACCTATGGTGGTCATCCGGTCGCCGCGGCCGTGGCTCTGGAGGCCCTGACTATCTACCAGGAGGTCGACATCGTCTCCCACGTCCGCGCCGTCGGCCCGCGCTTTCAGGAGGGCATACGAAAGCTTGGCGAACATCCGCTGATAGGTGAAGCCCGCGGTGTGGGTCTTGTCGCCGGCCTCGAATTCGTCAAGGACAAGGTAACGAAAGAGAACTTCCCACCTGCCTGGCAGGTCGCCAACCATGCTGGCAAGTTCGCAACCGAGCGCGGCGTCCTCACGCGTGGTCTCGGCGACATGGTGAGCCTGTGCCCGGCCATGATCATCTCGGAGAATGAGATCGACGATCTCATGGCCCGCATGCAGCTTGCTCTCGACGACACGCTTTCGTGGGCGCGCAGCCAAGGCTACATCGCGTGATGCCGGAGATCGACATGTCCACCCGTCCGCCACATTCCTATGAACGGCTCGGCATGCTGATCGGCGGCCGCTGGATTTACGAGACCGAGGGGCAGGACGCGGTCATCGACCCGGCAAGCGGAGCGGTCATCGGCTATTTGCCCTGCGCCACCGACGCCGACCTAGCGGCGGCCGTCGCCTCCGCGCAGCGGGCGTTCGGAAGCTGGAAGGATCGCTCACCGCTCGACCGCGGGCAGATCCTGCGGCGCTTCGCCGATCTTGCTCGCACGCACGCCGAGGAGGTCGGCCGCAACATGGTGCTTGACCAGGGCAAACCGCTGGCGGAAGCAATCGGTGAGATCCGATTTGCCGCCGACCATGCCGATTGGCATGCGGAGGAAGCGCGGCGCATCTATGGTCGCCTTATCCCTTCGCGAGATCCACGTGTACAGCAGGCGCTCACGCGCGAACCCGTCGGCGTCTGCATCGCATTTACCCCTTGGAATTTCCCGTTTAGCCAGGCACTGCGCAAGGTCGTGGCAGCCTTGGCAAGCGGCTGCACGATAATCCTCAAAGGGCCGGCGGAATCGCCCTCCTCCACGGTCGCGATCGGCCGGCTTATGCAGGAGGCGGGTCTGCCGGACGGTTGCCTCAATATCGTCTGGGGATCGTCTTCGCATATTTCCGAAACGCTGCTTTCGGCGCCCGAGGTGAAGAAGATCTCGTTTACGGGGTCCGTCGAAGTCGGCAAGCTGCTTGCTTCGCTCGCAGGCCGCCATATGAAGCGCTCCACGATGGAGCTTGGCGGCCACGCTCCGGTTATCGTCTTCGACGATGCCGACGTTGAAGCATCTGCCGACGCGCTTGCCGCGCAAAAGGTCCGCAATGCCGGACAGGTCTGCGTTTCGCCGACCCGCTTCTACGTTCAAACAGGAGCGTATGACCGTTTCCTAGCGCGCTTCGCCGACAAGGTGGCCGCCACGAAGGTTGGCTATGGCTTTGCCGAAGGAGTGCAGATGGGTCCGCTCTGCCACGCCCGCCGGGTCACGGCTATGGAAGGCTTCGTACAGGATGCCCGCGAACGGGGAGCGGAGATCGTGACCGGCGGCAGTCGCATCGGCGACGCCGGCTTTTTCTATGCGCCGACGGTGGTTGCCGGTGGTTCCGACGCGTTGCGGCTGATGAACGAGGAGCCCTTTGGACCCATTGCGGTCGTCGCGCCTTTTTCTGGTTTTGACGACGTGATGCGGCGCGCCAACAGCCTTCCTTTCGGCCTTGCGTCCTACGTGTTCACCGCCTCCAGCAGTCGAGCCCAGCACGCCGCAAAAGCGCTTGCCGCCGGGATGGTCAGCATCAATCACTTCGGCCTGGCGCTACCCGAAACGCCTTTCGGTGGCATCAACGACAGCGGCTATGGTAGCGAAGGTGGGACTGAAACCTTTGACGGCTATCTCAACACGAAATTCGTGACCCGCTTCGACGCGCGGCCCGAATGAGCAGCCTTACTTTCTTGGAGAACAAAATGTTTGAAGCCATCGATACCGGATCAGACCCCTCAGACGCGCCAGTCAGCGAGGTCGTGCGCGCCGGCAATCTCGTCTGGTCGGTCCATATTTCCGAAGACCCGGAGAATGGCGACCTCGTCACAGGTGACATCGAAACCCAGACGCGCCGAACGCTTGGAAATCTCGACATCGCGATCCGTGCTGCGGGCGGCACGCTGGCCGATGTCGTGCAGGTTCAGGTTTTCCTCACTGAAAGATCGGACGCACCAGGAATGAACAAGGTCTACGCCGAGTTCTTCAAGGAGCCCTATCCGGTGCGTGCGACCGTGGTGGTAAAGGAGCTTTTGGCCGAAGGCCTTCGCATCGAAATCCTTGCCCACGCCGTTCTCGGCAACAGAGCTTAAAGTGGCCGATCATGTTTGAGAAAGTCGAAACCGGTATCGCTTCGTCAAAGGCGCCTTTGAGCGCTACGGTCAAGGCAGGCCGCATCGTGCGATCCGCGCATATTGCAAAGAATCCGACGACGGGCGAACCCATTACCGGTGACATCGAGACACAGGCACGCCAGGTGTTCCTGAACCTCCGACAGGCGCTCGAAGCGGCCGGCGGAACACTTGCCGATGTTGTGCAGATCCAGGCCTATCTCACGGATAAGGCGGATGCAGGCGGCATGAATAGGATTTACCGGGAGTTCTTTACTGCACCTTATCCGGTTCGTGCCACCGTCGTAGTCGATCTTCTCTCCAGCGGAATACGCCTTGAGGTACTCGCAACGGCTGTCCTTTCCTCCTCGGCGTGACGATGGTGTCTCGCCTGTTTGGCGCTGTCTGTCCAAAAGAGATAGAAGACGGCAACCGGCGGCACCGGCCTCTACCGAGAAAAGGGACCTGGTCCCTAACCAAGTCTTTTTAACAATGACAGACATGCCACGAACGTATGTGGAAACGCCGCCTTCCGTTCCTTCTTCATCCGTTGATTGGCTTCCACCACAGAGCGCTCATGCGTGATGTGCCGGTGGCGACCGAGAAGGAGATTGGAGACGAGGCGGCTCGGGTGACCGGTTCGTCCAAGTCATTCGACACGCCAGAATTCATGAAGGGCAAGTTCAGGGTCCGCGCCGGGGCGGCGCAAGGCGGCACCTACGGCAACTCAGTGCGAGAGGCGCTAGACGTGATCTATGCCCTCGACGGAAGCCGGCTCAAACCTTTGACGGTGCGGTTGCGCCGCAGAACAGGTGGGCTGAGGTTTTGAGCAAGGGGTCTTGCGGCGGCCGCTCCGAACCAAACGGTTCCCCACGAACACGAGGGGAGCATTGCGCTCCCCTCCCCGATGTCGTCACATCAGGCCTGACCAGGCCGATTGATGCTCAGGAAGTGTCGAACCACTGGCTTCTCCGGGCCTTTGTGATAGGTCAGAACCTTGCCCTGCAAGTCTGCGTCGGCGTTGGAAACCCGCTGATGCTGGCGAAGGTGTTCCGCCCAGGATTCCACCATGAACCACTCAACCATCTTTTCCGGGTCGGCGGAGTCTTCGGTCACGCCCCAGCCATAGGCACCATCGCGGCGACGTTCCTGGGAGAGCGTGTCGAGCGCATGGAGGAAGGCGCGGCGGTGATGTTTTTCGACCTGGTACTCGATCAGGATCAGGACGGGACCACGGTCATGAGCGACAGGTTCGGCAACAAGCGGTTCCGGCCAATGGTTCGAAGGCACCAAATCCACATCGCCGGCTGGCAGCTTCAGTCGGTGCATGATGAAGCCGGCGGCAAGCAGTCCGGCAGCGCCGATCAGCAGCGTCCCCTGGATACCCGCTGCTTCGCCAACTGCACCCCAGCCAAGGCTGCCGGCGGTCATCGCCCCGTTGAAAACGGTGAGGTAGACCGCGAGACCGCGACCACGCACCCAGTTGGGGAGAACGGCCTGTGCTGCGCCATTGAGGGTTGTCAGCGCGGTGATCCATGCGCCACCGAGGAACAGAAGGGCGATGATGGCAACCCACTTCGGGAGGGAAAGCGAAAGTACGGCCATGACGATCGCGGTGACAACGGCCGCCCCGAGCAACAGTCCATCGGCGCTCAGCCGGTCACGCAGCTTCGGCATGACCAATGCTCCTGCGATCGCACCGGCACCGACAGCGCCGAGCAGAATGCCGTAGAAGCTTGCGTCCCCACCCAGGAGTTGGCGGGCGACCAGCGGCAAAAGTGCCCAGACCGCGCTCGCAAAGGCAAAAAAGATCGCGGCACGCAGCAGGACGACATGCAGTGGACGACTGGCGCGGGTGTAGCGGAGACCGGCACGGAATGCGCCAAAGAAGTCTTCAGACAACGCATCGTTGGCGCTTTTTGCCCGTGGCCACCAGAGAAGCGCGGCGATGACGATGATGTAGCTGGCCACGTCGGCACCATAAGTGACGCCTGCGCCAAACGCGGCAAGCAAAAGTCCGCCTGCCGCGGGGCCGATCGATCGTGCGATATTGATCCCGAGTGAGTTCAGCGCCACGGCGCTTTTGACGTCTTCTCGCTTGACCAGTTCTGGAACGATCGCCTGCCAGGTCGGCCCCATCAGTGCCGCACCGATGCCGCCGAGGAAGGTCAGACCGATCAGTGCGCTGACGGAGAGCATTCCGGTCTGCGCCAGAACCATCAAACTGATACTGACGGAGGCAAGCAAGATCTGAACAGCAATCAGGAACTTGCGCCGATCGAGGATGTCGGTGAGCACACCGGCCGGGATGGCGAGCAGGAAAATAGGCAAGGTTCCCGCCGCCTGCACCATCGCCACTGCGGCAGTTGAAGCGGACAGGTCAGTCATGAGCCACGAGCTGGCAACGTCACGCATGAAGCTGCCGGTATTGCCCAGGACTGTGGCCGTCCAAAGGACCGCGAAAACCGGTTGAGCCAGGGGAGCGAAGCTTCCGCCGACAGATTTTTTGTCGCTCATTTGCGATCTCCTTTTGTCAGATCGATTGAGGCGACAATGACGAATGCGCCGGCGAGGCCGAGATGCTCGAAGAAGGCATTGCCGGCCATCGTGCGATCCATGCCCGGTGCCATTTCCCAGAAGCGAAGGGCAATGAAGGTTGCAAGAAGAGTGAACCCCGCGAGTGACAGCGCGCCAGCCCAACGCAGGATGCCTGATACCACCATGGCCGAAGCCGCAAGCTCAAAGCCGATGACAGCAACCGCGAAGAACGCCGGCGGATGAAGACCGAAATGCGCCATCTCGGCGATCGCGCCATCAAAGTCGAAGGTCTTGGCAAGCGGCCCCTGAATGTAGGCGGCGCAAAGGGCAAGCAGCGCCGCGGTCCGCATTGCGGGAGCCGCGATGACTTCGGCAAAATGCCCACGGATTGAAGAGGTCGGGTGATGGATCATTTTTGCTCCTGCGATCGTCGCTGTCTCTGAAACCGGCTATGTGGTTCGTCTGATAGAGCGATATTGACCGGGAAGTTCCCTACCAACAATTGCATCAATATTTGCTATTTAATTGCATTTTTTGCAACAATAGAAGCGCATTGCATGTGCTCCAGCCAAACACCAAAACGGGCAGCGACCGAGCTGCCCGTTTTGGTGTTCATGCATGATTTGCGTGCCTTCACACCGCCCAGCAGGAGCATCCAAGCGCGCCGAAGAAACCCTTAAGGTCGGCGATCGGCAGTTTCGACGTCCAGGCGCCGGCATGATCGTGGCCATGGACGCCGCAATCGNCAGGAGCATCCAAGCGCGCCGAAGAAACCCTTAAGGTCGGCGATCGGCAGTTTCGACGTCCAGGCGCCGGCATGATCGTGGCCATGGACGCCGCAATCGCTGGCGCAGCCGCACGACGTGATCGCGGTGCGCCGGAGCGAGCGCTTTCCGGCGCCCTCGGGCTCACCCCAGGCGGCATAACCGCCGAAGGTGCGGACCGGCGACCAGTCGGGCATTGCCGGCGGCACCTTGTTCTCGTCGTGAGAGGCAAGTTCGCCGGCCGCATAGACGATCTTGCCGCCGACCATCGTGAGCTCTGACGTGAGGAAGGAAATCTCGTCCTCGGCGCAGTTGAAAAAATCCTTGTTCGGCACGATGAGGTCGGCGAACTGCCCTTTCTCAATCCGGCCTTTCTTGCCTTCCTCGTTTGAAAACCACTGCACTNGCGCAGTTGAAAAAATCCTTGTTCGGCACGATGAGGTCGGCGAACTGCCCTTTCTCAATCCGGCCTTTCTTGCCTTCCTCGTTTGAAAACCACTGCACTTTCTCGGTCCACATCCGAAGCGCCGTCTCGCGATCGAGGCAGTTGGCGCGCGGGTAGAGCTGCATGCCGCCGACAGTCTTGCCGGTCACCATCCACGACAGCGAAACCCAAGGATTGTAAGAGGCGACGCGGGTAGCGTCTGTGCCGGCGGAGACGTTGACGCCCTTTGCCAGCATCTTGGCCACCGGCGGCGTCGCTTCAGCGACACCATGGCCGTAGCGCTCGACGAAGTACTCGCCCGGTGCCGGCGGAGACGTTGACGCCCTTTGCCAGCATCTTGGCCACCGGCGGCGTCGCTTCAGCGACACCATGGCCGTAGCGCTCGACGAAGTACTCGCCCTGATAGGCCATGCGGTGCTGCACGGCGATGCCGCCGCSAAGGGCGGCGATCCGGTCGATCGAGCGGTCAGAGATCGTCTCCGCATGGTCGAAGAACCAGTTGATRCCCTCAAGCGGGATATCCCGGTTGACCTTCTCGAAGACGTCGAGCGCACGGGTGATCGTCTCGTCATAGGTGGCATGCAGTCGCCAGGGCCAGCGGTTCTCCGCAAGAATRCGCACGACCTTCGAGTTCGCCCTCCATCTCCGGCGGCATGTCCGGGCGCGGCTCGCGGAAGTCCTCGAAGTCGGCGGCGGAAAACACCAGCATCTCGCCGGCACCGTTGTGGCGGAAATAGTCGTTRCCCTGCTTGTACTTGACCGACGACGTCCATTTCAGGAAGTCGTCCTTCTCCTGCTTCGGCTTCTGGGTGAAGAGGTTGTAGGCAAGGCGGACCGTCATCTGGCCCTCGTCCGAGAGCTTCTGGATGACGGCATAGTCATCCGGGTAGTTCTGGAAGCCGCCGCCGGCGTCGATGACGCTGGTGACGCCGAGCCGGTTGAGCTCGCGCATGAAATGACGGGTCGAGTTGACCTGGTAWTCGAAGGGCAGCTTCGGCCCCTTGGCGAGCGTCGAATAGAGGATGCCGGCATTGGGCTTGGCCAAGAGCAGCCCCGTCGGGTTGCCGCTGGCATCGCGAGTGATCTCGCCGCCCGGCGGGTTCGGCGTTTCCCTGGTGTAGCCGACGGCGCGKAGCGCCGCGGCATTGAGCAGCGCCCGGTCATAGAGATGCAGCAGGAACACCGGCGTATCGGGCGCGACCGCGTTGATCTCATCGATCGTCGGCAACCGCTTTTCGGCGAACTGGTGCTCGGTGAAGCCGCCGACGACCCGCACCCATTGCGGCGCCGGCGTGATCGCCACCTGCCGCTTCAGCATGTCCATCGCATCGGCAAGCGAGCGCACGCCGTCCCAGCGCAGCTCCATGTTGAAGTTGAGGCCGCCACGCACGACGTGGGTATGATTGTCGTTCAGGCCCGGCAGGACGCGCTTGCCCTTGAGGTCGATGGTCTTTGTGCCTGAGCCTGCCAGCGCCATGATCGTCCTGTCGTCACCGACAGCGAGGATCAGGCCATCCTTGACGGCAACGGCAGTGGCAGTCGGATTGGCGCGGTCGAGCGTCGTCACGAGGCCGCTGTGAAGGATCAGGTCGGGCGTCATCGAAGTATCTCCGGTCTGTTGGGCGCCGGCGGTGCGGGCCGACGNGGCGCGGTCGAGCGTCGTCACGAGGCCGCTGTGAAGGATCAGGTCGGGCGTCATCGAAGTATCTCCGGTCTGTTGGGCGCCGGCGGTGCGGGCCGACGRGAAGAGAGCGGGCAGCGCCAGCGACGAGGCGGCACCGAGGAACAAGCGTCTTGTCGGCATCGTCAGGCCCTTTCGTCGGGGCCGGCAGCATCCTTCGCCGTGCCGGTTGCGATCTGCCCGCCGGGCAGATGGCCGAACACGTGCGGCATGCACTGCCGATTGAACCAGGAGAGGTTGACCGGCTCACCCGACAGGGCGCGCTTGACCAGGGGGACGGATTGCTCCCCGATGAGAATGCCGAGCAGACCGATCAGCGCGATGACCGGCGGCGCCGGCGAGCGGACGTTGAGCAGCGCATAGATGACGCCGACGACCAGCCCGGCTCCAAGCGAGAGAAGGTACATCTTCATCGCCAACTCCTTTAGGGGATAAAGGTGGCGCTCCGGCCGCAGCGAGGCGGCCAGAGCGTTAATCTAGAGCGCGGAAGCGTTCTGTCAGTGGCCTTCGGACGCGCCGAACATCGACTTGGCGTAGATGATGCCGAGACCATACGAACCGCCGAACTTCTTGGCGATACCGGTGGTCATGTCGTAGGTCTCGGTGCGCGCCCAGTCGCGCTGCAGCTCGAGCATGTATTGCAGCGAGGTCATCGGCCGGACGCCGGCCTGCACCATGCGGTCCATCGCCCGCTCATGCGCCTCATCCGAAACGTCGCCGCAGGCGTCGGCGATGACATAGACCTCGAATCCCTGATCGAGCGCCGAGAGGGTCGGGCCGACGATGCAGACCGAGGTCCACAGCCCGCACATGACAAGGCGCTTCTTGCCGATGCGGTTGACCTCTTCGATCACGGCGGCGTCTTCCCAGGTGTTCATCGAGGTGCGGTCCAGCAGTTTCTGGCCGGGGAAGGCATCGGTGATCTCGGAGAACATCGGGCCGGAGAAGGTCTTTTCGGCAACGGTCGTGAGGATGGTCGAAACGCCGAAACCTGCCGCCGCATTGGCGACAAGTGCTGCGTTGTTGCGCAAGAGCACCGCGTCGATCGACTTGGTCGCAAAGGACATCTGCGACTGGAAGTCGATCATGATCAGAGTGTGGTCTTTGGGCGAGACGAGGAGTTTACCGGGGGTCGCTGTCGCAGACATGGTCGTGACCTCTTACTGTTGAAACTGAACTCCGATTGGAGAGGCCCAACTATGCCGCCGAGCGGCGACCCGTTCTTGTCGCCAAAGGTGGATTTTTGAAAGTTTCGCTCGCCTTCAGCCGGCAGGGCGCGTGTACTTTCAGAGGGTTACGACTGTCGGCTGCGCCGCCACTGGCGCGGCGTGGCACCTGCGGCCTGCGCAAAGGCCCGGGTAAAATGGCTCTGATCCGAAAAGCCGCAGACGACGGCAATTTCACTTAGGGACGTGGGCGAGAACTGCAACAGATCCTTGGCCTTTTCGATCCTCTGCTGCAGCAGCCAGCGGTAGGGCGTGCTGCCCATGGTCTCGCGAAAGGCACGCAAAAAAGCCGCCTGCGACAGATTGCAGGTCGCAGCCATGTCCTCGACGGTGAGCTCGCCATCCAGACGGGCTTGCACCAGATCGCGGATCTTTGCCTGGCAGCGCTGCGAAAGCCTGCGTCCTCCGGCAAGGCTCTCGCCACGGCCGTTACCGTACTGCCGGACCATATGCACGCCGATTGCCACCGAGAGCTGGTCGACAAACAGCGCGCTTCGATCCGTGTATCCGTCCACCGACGCAAACAAAGCGCCGAGCATGCCGCCGAGAACAGGGTCGGGCGAGCCGGAAACGGGCCGCAGCTCGCTCACGCCAGAAGCATTTGCCGCGTCTGCGATGCGTTCGAGCGCACCGTGGCCGATTTCAAGCAAGGTGAAATCGAAGGATCCTTTGAGATCGGCTTTATAATCGTCGGCAAAGTTCCTGACGTAGATCGAGTTTTGGCCGAACTCCTGGGTCGCAGAGTGGTGCGCTCCGAAAACCCGGCGGCGATGACCGCCCACAAGCGATAGGCCGATCAGATAGCCTCGTCCGTTGCCAGGTGTCGTGACCTGGCCCGGCGGTCCCGCTGTCGACCGCTTGCGGTGGAAGACCATGTCGCGGCCTTCGATCGTCCTGTCGTCATCCAGCTGGTCGAGCGAGCATCCGAGACTGTCGCGCGGTCGCGCTCCGGCCGAGGCAGCGGAAACATTCGTCATCGTCTTCGCTCCTATGTGTCGAGACTGCCCGCCAAACCCACCTGCCGTGACGACGAAAACGAAAGACGTAAGTCGCCGTGCGCAGGGTAAACGTGCGCGCAACTCATTCTCGGTTTCACCAAATCATTTGCAGGAGCGGCCCTATGATTGCCCCGGTCGCCGCATCATTCTTGCACGTTTTTCACCTGTTTTGAAAATTTTGCACGAGGGCGCGCCCTCTTTCCACCCTATTGCGGAGATCGATCCACAGCGACGACGACCGACCGGTTCTTTTTCCGGAAGCGTGCCGGCGTTTCCCCCGTCAGGCTAGTGAATACCCGGGTCATGTGGCTCTGGTCGGCAAAGCCGCAGTGGATAGCAATTTCAGCAAGGGGTGTGTCCTGAAGCAGACACTCCTTGACCCGCGCGATCCGATATTCGGACAGCCACCTGGACGGTGTGCGCCCGAAGCTTTCCTTGAAAGCCTTGTTGAAATAGCTGCGCGAGAGCTCGCACTGGGCCGCAAGATCGCCGATCGAGAACGGCGTGTTGAAATGGGCGACCAGAAACTCCGTCGCCAGCCTCTCCTGCCATGGCGCCAGCGTCCCCTTCTTGTCGACGGGGAAATGCAGACCGCCATAGGCCTGGCTGAGATGGGCCAATGCGGCAAGATTGATCTGTTCGACGAAGAGCAGATTGGCCCGGTCCGGCTCATCGAGCGAGGGCAGCAGCGCCTGGGCAAGGCCGAACATGACCGGATCCACGCGTCCCTGCACGGGAGACAGCGACACATACTCGCCGCGCCCGGCCCTTTCGGTAAAGCTCCGCATTGAGGCAAAGGGAATTTGGAAGCGGACATTGTCGAAGGGCGACAGATGGTGGCACTGCCATTGGTCGCGAAGATCGGTGATCGCGAGCGAAGCCTTGGGATGCCCTCCCTCATACACGAGTTCGCCACGCCGCCACAGGCGATGCGCCTCGAAGTCAAGCATCTGGACGATGACGTTGAAGGCATCGGCGACCGGAATCAGCGGCCCGAGTTCCAGATCGAAGCGATCCGAGAAGGTTCTCGTGACGGTGATGTCACCGACGCTGATCCGCTTGACGATCGGGCGCGGTGTGCGTTCGTCTGCGCTCAGTCCTTCTTGCAAGGCCATCGGTCAGGGTCTCCCGATTTCCAGCTCAGCCGCCCGCTTCAGCGGCCGGGCGGATGCTACAACGGTTGGCTGTCGCAATATAGAGGCAAATCCAGCGATGCATCGCCGAGCGTCAAAGGTCAGCATGGTACCCTCACTGCAGCCAGCGCGCGCGCCAGACGGCGGGTGTCACGCCCGTCACCTCACGAAAGGCCTCGACGAACCGGGCTTCGTCGGCATAGCCGCAGCTGGCGGCGGTTTTGCTCAGCGACCATCCCTCTTCGATCAGATAGCGCTTGGCGCGACCGATCCGGTACCGCATCAACCACTCTTGCGGCGTCTGGCCGGTCACGGATGCAAAAGCCGCGGCAAAACCCTCCTCCGAAAGATTTGCGGCCGCTGCTGCTGCCGCAAACGAAAAGTCCTTGGCCCAATGGTCGATCATGAAATCCTTGGCCGCCTTCTCCTGCCACACAGACAGATCGGGGCCGCCGGATGCGATGGCGCGATCCGGGTAGGAATGCAGAAGATGCGCGCAGATGGCGACGGCGATGTGCTGCAGTACCGCACCCGGTTCACCCTCGCTCTCGTCAAGAAGCGGCGACAGCGCCAAGGCGAGATTGTGCATGACGTCGTCGACCTCGCCGCGACGGCATCTGAGACTGGTGACGGCGGGAGCATGCGAAAACTCGCAGACTTCACGAAACAAGGCCCGTGGCAGATGGAAAGCGAGTGAATCGAGATCGCTGACAAGCCGGATACTGGCGCCCTCAGCGAGATCGACGAGACAGATCGACCCCTGCCGGTAGCGGCGAATTTCACTTTCGCTTTCGCCCGGCACCAGGTCGCAGTGCATGACATCCTTGAAGTAGAACATCAGGAAATAGGCGTCGTCGGCCGGCAGCGATACGATGCGGCTCAATTCTCCGTTCAGCCGGCACCGCAGGCGCGTCACCGAAAACCGGGCGTCCCGCACGGGCCGCACCATGAGAAACGGCGCCTTTGGCTCGCCAAAATACGCTCCAATCCCGCTTGGCTCTGTCATCATCCGTCCAGCCCCGCCCCCTGGCGATGGAGTTCACTCCTCGCGTGCAATCCGCTTCGATGCGCGAAAGATCCGACGCAAGGGGGCATCTCGCTATTGCCGCTCATATCCGAGAAAACATGGGGGGTGCTGCCAGTAATTTCTTGTATCCTTTGCTCACATTTAGCCGCAAACGGCTCTGTATTGACTTCATGCCGCATGATCCCGCCGCTTCAAAGCGGCCGCGTCTCGGTGACGTAGCTCTCGAAGAAATCTGAGAACTTGGCAACCCTGAGCGGCAGCCATTGACGGGCTGTGCGATATCCGGGCATTCGCGGCCTCCGTGGAAGACCTGGCGAACTCCATCGGCGACAGGCGGCGTGTGTACCCGGGCCAAGCCGTCTATGGCATCGGCTACGCCACAGGCGCGACGCTGCTCGCCGCACTCCTGGTCAAATATCCTGGTCTGTTCGAGCGAGCGGTCCTGCTGCATCCCCTTGTGTCGTGGGTGCCACCCGGCAACGCCGGACTTCAGGGCAAACCGATCCTGGCCACCGGCGGCCAAGACGATCCTACCGGTCCATTGGCCCTCACCGAACAACTGGTCGATTATCTTGCGGGGCAGAAAGCTGATGTCCGAGCCCTCTACAATCGGGGCGCACACGAGATCGGGCAGGATGAATTGATAGCGCTTCGGGATTTCCTTCAGGCGGCCATCGCCTGAAGCAATGCGGGCCGCATCTGATGACGCGGCCCGCGATAGATTTTACTGCGCCTTGGCTTCGATATCGACTTGCTCGAGCAGAAGCGCCGGGTTTTCGGCAGCTCCCATCAGTTCGAGCGCGCCGACACCGGCTTCATCCTTGGCCTTGACCTTCAGCGTGAAGGTGCCGGGCTTGCTGATGAACTGGGTAAACGCCGTCGCCGCGTCCTGCAGTTTCGGCTGCGTGGCGGCAAAATGCTGCACGCCGGCGCTCGTCATCAACACGAGCAGGCCGCGAACGCTGTCCTCGGTCATGTGGTTATCCTCGGCATAGAGCTTGATGCCCTTGGCCATGATGCCCTTGTCCTCGAGCTTGAGCGTGACTTCCCTCGCCGTAAGACCGAACATCGCGATCTGCGCGGCAT
Source organism: Ensifer sp. Root423 (assembly GCF_001426275.1). Lineage (NCBI taxonomy): Bacteria > Pseudomonadati > Pseudomonadota > Alphaproteobacteria > Hyphomicrobiales > Rhizobiaceae > Ensifer > Ensifer sp. Root423. The sequence goes on from NZ_LMEG01000002.1 coordinate 105,800, forward strand.
TGAGGTCGCCGGAGAAGAAGTCCTCCGAAGCGCCGCCCATGACGCCGGAGAAGGAGAGGCTGCCCATGTCCTTGCCATCCAGCGAAATCTGCTTGATGACGAAGTTCTCGTTGGGCTCATCCCACGACAGTTCGACGTTGGACGAGAAGACCAGTTTGTCGAGGCCGATCTTGCGCAGCGTCTTGAAGCCCTCTTCCTGCGTGTCCGCAGGGATCGGAACGCTGAGATCGCGGTAGCTGACGCGGACATCCGTCGGAATGCCGTTGCGCGGCTTCGTCAGCGCGATTTCATAGGTATCGAGCGTGAAACGAACGCGTTCCGGAACGGACGGCACGGCCGACTGCTCTACGGGCGCCTCGGCCATCGGGTCTTCCGGCACTTCACCGGCGATCTCCGCGCCGCTGGCGGCTTCGCCGTCGGTCGCTTCATCTGCCGACTGCTCTGCAGGCGCCTCGGCCATCGGCTCTTCTGCTGCATCGCCGGGGACCGCCGCGTCGCTGGCGGCTTCGCCGTCTGTCGTTTCGTCCGGCACCTGCTCGGCTTCCGGCGCCTGTTCGGCACTGATCGACGGATCGACCTCGGTTTCGGTCGCGCTCTCGTCCTCGACGGTTTCACTGTCCGTCACGGCTGCCGGGTCGCCGCCGGGCATGTCCACGTCGAGCCCGGCGATCCGGATCGTGCCGAATTCCGGCATCAGCGTGGTATAGGGGAAGGTCTCGAATTCCTCCTCCTTCAGGCCCGCAAGCTTCGTCAGTGCCTCCATGGTCGGAGCCCAGGAGAAACCGTTGATGCTGGCTTCGGCAAACTTGAAGTAGTCGGTCCCCTCGCCCGCCGTGACACCGTTCATCGTGCCATCGAAACTGCGGCCGTTGAGCTGGAAGGCCATCTTGTCGACGGCGAGCTTCACGAGCTTGCCTTCGGCGCTTGCCTGCTCCGGCACTTCCATCTTCAGGCCGAGCAGTTCCATGTCGCCCTTTGCCAGCATGTCGACCAGCGAAAGAATGCGTTTAAAGAATGCCTGGCGCTCCGCTGGTGGCAGGGCTTCCGGATCGATGACCGCCTGGAGTTGCTCGAGCGTTTCGAGAAGCGGCTCGGTCGGCATGCGGACGCTGAGGCCGCTGCTGCGCACTTCGTCGTAGCCGAAACGCGACTTGCTATCGGAGAAAGCAAGGTTCTTTACGGAGATCGGGCCGTAGAGCAGCTTCGGTTCCTTGTCTTCAGGACCGGCTTTTTGCGTGTAGATGCGGGCCATGTAGGCCACATCGAAGCTCTCTCCGGTGACGGCGCCCATGGTGCCGTCCATCTTTTCCCGCTTCGTTGCCCCTTCGCCGTCAGGAATATCCATGGCAAAGGCGAACGTGGCGCCGCTCGCCGAATAGCGCGCAACGCGGCCGCTGGCGATATCCTCGAGCCGGACATCCTTGTAGACCGTCTTCTGCTCGGAGCTTGCAACGTTCTGGACGATGGCAACTTCCGGCGCGGAGACCTGCTTTGCCGCGAAACGCTCGATGCGCTTCAAAAGGTCAGCCTTTTCCCCGCTTGCCGTCAGGCCGGCTGCGAAAAAGTCGGGATCTTCCAGCGTTGCCGCAGGCACGGAAAGCTTGGCGGCCTTCAGGTCGAGCTCCAGGCCCTTCACGTCGAGCTTGCCGCTCAGCGAAAAGATCTTCGGACGTCCGTCGATTGCCGCGATGCGCGCGCTGACGCCATCGGCGAAAGGCAGCGTGACGTCGCGCAGATGAACGCGGCCGAAGAAGTCCGCCTCAACCGAGCCGGCCTTCCCGCCGCGCTCGGCGATGAAGGTCCCGACCGCCTTTTCGAGCATGAACTTCCCGCCGACGACACCCGCGGCTGCGATCGCGATGACCGCGACAGCAGCCCAAAGTGCTTTGCGACGGCCCTTGCCGGCACCAATTTCTGTCTCAGCCACGATTTCTGTCCTTTCGTCACACGAAAAATGGAAAGCTCTTGAGTCGTTGCGGTGTGACTAACCATTGGCGCTACCTTCCGCAAGTTTGGCGGGAGTGCAGTGCAACAATTTTCTTGTATCGGCTGCAATCGGCAACGCTCCAACGTCATCAAAAATGCATGGAGGGCTGCAAGCATGTGCCCATGGGACCCATGTCCATTAGCGATAGGATTCGCTTATCGCCACAATCAGGAAATCCAACTTAAATTAATGGAACCACTTTGATAGAGTCTACGGCACAATGAGGGAGACGCAGCCAGTGGCGACACCGCTTCGCGGAACGACAACCACCGACGGCACCAGACATGCCGGGCCGCAGGCTCGGCTGAGCGCCTGTCAGCGCCTGGCGCTTTTCCTCTGACCCATCCAAAATTCACGTCATCTTGAAGGGAGATAAAAATGGACGCGAAAGCCGACAAAACGGGCAAATGTCCCGTCATGCACGGAGCCCAGACGAGCGCACAGTCGCCCGGCACCTCGAACCGCGACTGGTGGCCGAACCAGCTCAACCTGAAGATCCTGCACCAGAACTCTTCGCTGTCCGATCCGATGGGCGAAGCCTTCGACTACGCCGAGGAATTCAAGAAACTCGACCTGCCGGCGGTGAAGAGGGACCTCTTCGCGCTGATGACCGATTCGCAGGATTGGTGGCCGGCCGACTTCGGTCACTATGGCCCGCTCTTCATCCGCATGGCCTGGCACAGCGCCGGCACCTACCGTACCGGTGACGGCCGCGGCGGCGCGGGCGCCGGACAGCAGCGCTTTGCGCCACTCAACAGCTGGCCGGACAACGCCAACCTCGACAAGGCACGCCGGCTGCTGTGGCCGATCAAGCAGAAATACGGCAACAGCATCTCCTGGGCCGACCTGATGATCCTCGCCGGCAACTGTGCGCTCGAGTCTATGGGCTTCAAGACCTTCGGCTTTGCCGGTGGCCGCCCCGACGTCTGGGAACCGGAGGAAGACATCTACTGGGGCACGGAAAAGACCTGGCTCGACGACAAGCGCTACTCGGGCGACCGCGACCTCGAGAACCCGCTCGCCGCCGTTCAGATGGGCCTGATCTACGTCAATCCGGAAGGCCCGAACGGCACTCCGGACCCGCTCGCCGCCGCGCGTGACATCCGCGAAACCTTCGCGCGCATGGCGATGAACGACGAGGAAACCGTGGCGCTGATCGCCGGCGGCCACACCTTCGGCAAGACCCATGGCGCCGGCGATGCGGCCAATGTCGGCCGCGAGCCGGAAGCTGCCGGCATCGAGGAACAGGGCCTCGGCTGGGCGAGCACCTACGCCAGCGGCCGTGGTGGCGACACCATCACGAGCGGCCTCGAAGTCACCTGGACGACGACGCCGACCAAATGGAGCAACAACTTCTTCTGGAACCTCTTCGGCTACGAATGGGAACTGACGAAGAGCCCGGCCGGCGCACACCAGTGGACGCCGAAGCATGGCATGGGTGCCAACACCGTGCCGGACGCGCACGACAAATCCAAGCGCCATGCGCCGTCGATGCTGACGACCGACCTCGCCCTGCGCGTCGACCCGGCCTACGAGAAGGTCGCACGGCATTTCTACGAGAACCCGGATGCCTTCGCCGACGCCTTCGCCCGCGCCTGGTACAAGCTGACGCACCGCGACATGGGTCCACGCGCCCGCTATCTCGGCCCGGAAGTGCCGGCCGAAGAGTTGATCTGGCAGGATCCGATCCCGGCCGTCGATCATCCGCTCGTCGACGCCAAGGATATCGCGGATCTCAAGGCCAGGATCCTCGCTTCGGGCCTTTCGGTATCCGAACTGGTTTCGACCGCCTGGGCGTCGGCCTCGACCTTCCGCGGCTCGGACAAGCGCGGCGGCGCCAACGGCGCGCGCATCCGCCTTTCCCCGCAGAAGGACTGGCAGGTCAACCAGCCGGCACAGCTGGCGAAGGTTCTCGAGGTCCTCGAAGGCATCCAGCGTAGCTTCAACGACGCCCAGTCCGGCGGCAAGAAGGTGTCGCTCGCCGACCTGATCGTGCTCGGCGGCACCGCAGCGGTCGAGAAGGCAGCCAAAGCCGCCGGCCACGACATCGACGTCGCCTTTGCGCCTGGCCGCATGGATGCGACGCAAGAGCAGACCGATGTCGAGTCCTTCGCGGTTCTCGAACCGATCGCCGACGGCTTCCGCAACTACCAGCGGGCCCAGTACGCGGTTTCGCCGGAAGAGCTGCTGATCGACAGGGCGCAGTTGCTGACGCTGACCGCGCCGGAGATGACCGTGCTCGTCGGGGGCTTGCGCGTTCTCGGCGCGAACCACGGCCAGACCGCTCACGGCGTCTTCACCGATCGCCCGGAAACGCTCAGCAACGACTTCTTCGTCAACCTGCTCGACATGGGCACGGCCTGGACGGCGACGTCCGACGCGAAGGATGTCTTCGAAGGGCGTGACCGCAGAACCGGCGACGTCAAGCGGACGGCCACCCGCATCGATCTCGTCTTCGGTTCGAACTCGCAGCTGCGGGCCATCGCCGAAGTCTACGGCCAGGCGGATGCAAAGGCGAAGTTCGTACGCGACTTCGTCGCGGCCTGGAACAAGGTGATGAACGCCGACCGTTTCGACCTCGTCTGAAGGCTCGATCCGGCAACAGTACTAAGCTTGGTCCCGGCACCACGCCGGGACCTATCTGCCCAGCGGCTTCGCGAAACTGTCACCGGAGGTTGCAGACCGGTCTCGTCAATTGTGACGATGTGGCACACGTAAAACGTTCGCCTCCACGCATCTCCCTCAACCGAAATCCGACAAAATCAGCCTGTCGCCTCCCTCTGCCGTGAACGCACGGCGGTCCGGCAAATCATTGCTTTTGTGACAAGTTCTCTCTGAACCCGCCTTTCGCGGGTATTTGCATCATCTTTGCAAGCCTCCGCTTAAATCAACCCATGATTGCGTGACTTGGCGCGGAGAACATGTTCTGATTTCAATGCACTGCCAAGGACTGATCTTATCTCCAGCTGTTTCGTTCAGGGGGAACGTTGCATGCGTCGTTCGAGAATTCCTGCCCTTTCACTATCATCAGCACTGCTTGTCGCGATCGGGTTTTCCGCGCAAACGGCATTGGCGCAGCAGGCGCCGGCCGTGGTCGTGGCGCCGGCCACCATCATGGACCTGCGCGAGAGCGTGGATCTGACGGGCAAGGTTACGGCGATCCAGAAGGTCGACATTCGCGCCCGCGTTTCGGGTTTCCTCGAGGCGGTCAACTTCACCGAAGGGCAGAAGGTGACGGCGGGCACGGAGCTCTACCGGGTGGAAGACGGCGCCTACCGCGCCGCGGTGCAGGAGATCGAAGGGCAGATCGAGGCGGCCGAAGCCGCCAAGGAATTCGCGATCCTCGAGCGCGACCGCGCCGAGCAACTCCTCACCAGCAAGACGATCAGCCAAGCCAAGGTCGACGAAGCGCACGCGCAAGTCAGGAAAGCCGAAGGCGACCTGATCCGGCTCAAGGGCAGCAAGGACAACGCCGACCTCAACCTCTCCTATACGAAGATCACGGCGCCTTTCGACGGCATCGTCGGCCTGACGGCGGCCGATGTCGGCGCCCTCGTCGGCCCGGACAGCGGCCCACTCGTGACGCTGACCCGGCTCGACCCGATCTATGTCCAGTTTCCGGTGGCGACCGCACTTTACCTCACCTATCGCGAACGGGTGCTGAAGGGCGAGATCAGCGGCGGCGCCAATGTCGGGCTCGGCCTTCCGAACGGCACCGAGTACAAGCAAAAAGGCACGATCAACTTTATCGCCAGCAACGTCTCGCAAGGGACGGACACGGTGACCGTGCGCGCTGAGTTCCCCAATCCGGACAGCATCCTGCTCGACGGTGCGCTGGTGCGGGTGATGCTCGAACAATCCGACAAGCAGGACGTGCTTGCCGTGCCGCAGCAAGCGGTCCAGCGTGACCAGCAGGGCGCTTTCGTTCTGGTGGTCGATGCCAGCTCCAAGGTCGAGCTTCGCCGCATCGACGTGTCACGCAACGCCCGCGGCCAGGCGGTCATCAGCAAGGGCCTCAAGGAAGGCGAGAACGTCATCACCGAAGGCGCCGGCAAGGTGCGGCCCGGCATCACCGTCGATGCGGCCACGGCAGCAGGTGGCTAAGCGATGATTTCAGAGATCTTTATCGATCGCCCGCGCTTCGCCACGGTCATTTCCATCGTGCTGACGCTGGCGGGTCTGCTTGCGCTCACCCGTCTGCCGATCGCCCAGTTCCCCGATATCGTGCCGCCGCAGGTGAGCGTCACCGCCAGTTATCCCGGCGCCGGCGCCGACGTGGTCGAAACCACCGTCGCCCAGCCGATCGAAAGCAAAGTCGTCGGCGTCGACGACATGCTCTACATGAAGTCGACGAGCGGCGCCGACGGCTCTTATACGCTGACCGTCACCTTCGCCGTCGGCACCGATCCTGATATCGCCACCGTCAACGTGCAGAACCGCGTGTCGCTCGCCGAGGCCGGCCTGCCCTCCGAGGTCAAGCAGAGCGGCGTCAGCGTGCGCAAGAAGTCCTCCGCGCTGATGCAGGTCGTCACGATCTTTGCAGCGGACGAGAAGCAGAACTTCGACAGCCTGTTCCTGTCCAACTACGCCACGATCAACGTGCTTGATACGGTCAAGCGCGTGCCCGGCGTCGGCGATGCCCAGCTCTTCGGCGCCCAGGACTACTCGATGCGCGTCGTGCTCGACATCGACCGCATGACCAGCCTCGACCTGACGCCGACCGATGTGATCAATGCGCTGAAGGCCCAGAACGTCCAGGCCGCGATCGGCCGCATCGGCGCCCAGCCGATGACCGACGACCCGCTGTTTCAATTGAATCTCCAGACGCAAGGGCGCCTGACCGATCCCAAGCAATTCGAGGATGTGGTGCTGCGCGCACGGCCCGACGGCTCCTATGTGCGCATCCGCGACGTCGCGCGCGTCGAGCTCGGCGCCGCCAGCTCCGATTCCAACGCCCGGATCAACGGCAAGCCGGTCGCCATGATCGGCACCTACCAGGCGCCGGGCGCCAACGCGCTTGCTGCCGCCAGGGGCGTGCAGGAGGCGATGGAACGATTGTCGAAATCCTTCCCGCCGGGCCTCACCTATTCGGTCGCCTACGACACAGGCCAGTTTGTCGAAGCCAGCGTCGACAACGTCGAGGAGACGCTGTTTGAGGCCTTCATCCTCGTCATCATCATCGTCTTCCTGTTCCTCGGAAACTGGCGGGCGACCCTGATCCCGCTTGTTGCCGTTCCGGTCGCGCTCATCGGCACCTTCGCCGTGCTGCTCGCCATGGGCTTCTCGCTCAATACCGTGTCGCTGCTTGCCATGGTGCTGGCGATCGGCATCGTCGTTGACGACGCGATTGTGGTCGTCGAAAACGTCGAGCGGGTGATGGAGGAAAATCCAGGCCTGTCGGCTGCGGAAGCGGCAAGGCGTGCGATGGGCGAAATCACCGGCGCCATCGTCGCCATCACGCTCGTGCTGCTCTCCGTCTTCGTGCCCGTCGCCTTCATTCCTGGCCTCAGCGGCCAGCTGTTCCAGCAGTTTGCCGTCGCCGTTTCAGTGTCGATGGTGATCTCGGCGATCAACGCGCTGACGCTCAGCCCGGCGCTCTGCGCGGTGCTCTTGAAACCCCATCATGGGCCGAAGCGCGGCATCCTCGGTTACATCTCGCGGACCATCGACAAGGGGCGTGACGGCTATGCCTTCGTCGCCGGACACATCGCCCGGCGCGCCATCATCGGCCTGGCACTGCTCGCGGTCGCCTTCGTCGCCACGGGCTTCCTCTTCAAGGTCGTGCCGACCGGCTTCCTGCCGGCGGAAGACCAGGGCGCGTTCTTCACGGAAATCCGTCTGCCGGAAGGCGCCTCCTACAACCGCACCGACGAAGTCGTGAAACAGGTCGAGACGATGCTCGGCGGCATCGAGGGCGTTGCCAACGTCATCACCGTCACCGGCTACTCCTTCCTCGACGGTTTGTCGAAGTCCAACTCGGCCTTCGCGATCGTCACGATGAAACCCTTTGCGGAACGCCTGAGCGAAGCGGCCGGCGTCGAGGCGGCGATCCGCACGACCATGGTCAAGGGCCAAGCGATCCGCGGCGCGCAGATCTTCGCCTTCAACCTGCCGCCAATCATGGGCCTCGGCACCGGCTCGGGCTTTGAGTACCAGTTGCTCGATCTGCAGGGCCGTTCCGTCGCCGATCTTTCGGCAACGGCGGGCGGCTTGATTATCGCCGCCAACCAGAACCCGGCGCTCGGGCCGACCTTCACCACCTATTCGGCAAGCTCGCCGCAGCTCTATCTCGATATCGACCGCGACCGCCTGCAGGCCCTCGGCGTTTCGGTGAGCGACCTCTTCACCACGCTGCAGGGCACGCTCGGCAGCTACTACGTCAACGACTTCAACCTCTTCGGCCGCACCTGGAAGGTGACGATGCAGGCGGCGCAAGCCGACCGCAACGCCGTCGACGACATCCAGCGCCTACACGTGCGCAATACGAGCGGCGACATGGTGCCGGTCGCCTCGGTCGCCAAGGTCGACTATATCGTCGGTCCCCAGTCGATCGTGCGCTACAACAATTATCGCTCGATCACGCTGAACGGCCAGCCGTCCGCCGGCCACTCCTCGGGCGAGGCGCTTGCCGCCATGGAAACGTTGTCGGCCTCGACCCTGCCGCCCGGCTACAGCTACGAATGGACCGGAACGGCGTTGCAGGAGCTGGAGGCGGCGGGCAAGACCACCGCCATCCTGGCAATGGCCGTGCTGTTCGCCTACCTCTTCCTCGTCGCGCTCTACGAAAGCTGGACGATCCCCGTGCCGGTGCTCCTGTCGGTTGCCTTCGGCGTCTCAGGCGCGCTCTTGTCCGTGCTCGTCGCGGGTCTGTCCTTCGACATCTACGCCCAGATCGGCCTCGTCGTGCTGATCGCGCTCGCCTCGAAGAACGCGATCCTGATCGTCGAGTTTGCCAAGGCGCACCGCGAGGCTGGAGCAAGCATCGTCGATGCGGCGATCGAAGGCGCCCGCGCCCGCTTCCGCGCCGTGATGATGACGAGCTTCGCCTTCATCGTTGGCCTGGTGCCGCTGGTGGTCGCCAAGGGCGCCGGCGAACTCAGTCGGCGCGCGGTCGGCACCGGTGTCGCTGGCGGCATGCTTGCCGCAGCGCTCGTCGGCATCTTCGTCATTCCGGCGCTCTACGTCGCTTTCCAGTGGCTGCGTGAGCGCGGCCACAAGCTCGTGGGCATTTCCCGGCATCCGGCCGTTGAAGGCGAAGCAGCGGAACGCAAGGCCGAGACGCCGGCCGGGCACTGACCGCCGGTCGAGTTCAAGCCGACAAGGGATCGTATCTCTCGTCTCAGCTTGACGCTCCTTGCGACCAAGCATCGGCGGCGCACCGCGCCGCCGTCTCGAGAAATCTCAAGCCGGCGCCGACAGGCGGATCCCCTGGTCGGCGAAGTAGGCTTCGAGGGCTTCCGGCATCGCTCGGTCCGCAACCACCGCCACATAGCTGTCCGGACGCAACAGATAGGCAGCATCCCGCACCAGGCCGCCGGCAGCCTGTTGCTCGCCCCATGGGAAGACGTGAAGCGGCATGTGCTTGGCCGCGCACCAAGCTCTTATGTCGTTTTGCGCCTCGCCATAGACATGCACCTGCCAGGCGATGGCCGCCAGCGAAGCGTAATTGTCGAGGCCATTGATGCCTAGCCAGGGCAGCCGATCGCCACCCTGCACCCGGCCGCGCGCACTCCGGCTCAAGGGGCCGCCGCGATAGTTGAGCTGCGTCTGCGACAGGATGCGAAACAGGAATTCTCTGACACCGCCGACGCGGTAGGCGACACCAGCCAAGGCTGGGGCGACGTGGATGCGCAGGAAATCCGCGACGCGGCCTTCGGCCGTCACGAAGGTGAACAGCCGGTCGGTCGTTTCGACGAGCTGGCGGGCAAATGCGATCCGTTCGCCTTCATAGCTGGCGAGCAGGCGGTCCGGCGCCTGTCCCTTCAGCACCGCTGCAAGCTTCCAGGCCAGATTGATGGCGTCGCCGATGCCGGTGTTCATGCCCTGGCCGCCGACCGGACTATGCACATGCGCAGCGTCGCCGAGCAGAAACACGCGCCCGCGCCCGAAGCGATCGGCGACACGATGATGCACACGGTAGGTGGAGAACCAGTTGACCTTGTCGACGGTGAGGCGAAGGCTTTCGATGGCGCGATGGCTCACATCGGCGAAGGTGAGTGCGTCTGCATCCTCCCGCTTCTCCCGCACCAGACCGATGAGGCGGCCCCGCCCCTCGGCATAGGCGAGCAAGGCGACGAAATCACCGGTTTCGAGCGATATATGGGCTTCTCCATTCGCAGTCGCCCCACTCACTTCAACGTCAGCGACGTAAAAGGTCTGGTCGTAGGTTCCGCCGGCAAAATCGACCTCCAGTCCGTGCCGGACCGGCGAGCGCGCGCCGTCGCACCCGGCAAGATACTGCGCCGTGCAAACGTCCGAGCCACCATCGGGCAACTGCAAGCGAGCGCTCACCCCGGCGGCGTCATGCTCGAACTCGACAAGCTCGGTCTGCCGCTCGACCTTGACGCCCAAGGCCGCCAGTCGGGCCTCCAGCAGCCGCTCGTGATGATCCTGCGGATAGACAAGAACGAAGGGATAGGGCGTCATTTTCCCGCCGGTCGGACTGAAGGATATCCGCGCCTTGACCTTGCCCTTCGCCCAGAGGTTGACCGAAGGGTTGCGGTGACCCGCCTCGAGCACGGCATCGGCCAGATCGAGCTGCCGGTAAAGCTCAAGTGTTCGCGCATGCACGACCATCGCCCGCGATGTCGGGCCGGGACCAACGTTCTTGTCGATGATGCGGACCTTGACACCCTGGGCGGTCAGCCAGAGAGCCAGCACCAGGCCGGTCGGTCCCGCGCCGGCGATCAGCACATCCTGTTTCACCCTGCTCTCCCCGCTCGCTCTGTCGGCGGCCCGGTCGCATCGGGATTTGGGTTTCTCCGCCCACAACGGCAGCCTACGCGCAGGTGCCGGCAAATGCCAAGCAGCGCGGCGAATTCCGCCTTGTGTCTTGCCGACGGACACGGCTGCGGATCAGCCGCGTGCCCTCAAATTGGCGATCAACTGCTGCTGGCCGACGCGGATCACCTGCTCCATCGCAACCCGTGCACCTTCCTCGTTGCGCAGGCGGATCTGCTCGACGATGCGGATATGCGCGACCGCGACGCGGTCGATCTCGGCGCCATCGGCGGCCGTGTTGCTCAATTGAAAGACACCCATCAGCGCCGCCTCGATCAGGCTGCCGACGGTCTGCATGAACGGATTGAGCGACGCTTCAAGCAGACGGAGATGGAATTCGAGATCGGCGCGCGCCAGCGTCTGCGCGCTATGGCCGGCATCGCCCATGGCAACGGCCAGCCGCATCATCTGGGAAATATCCGCGTCCGTGGCGCGGCGTGCCGCCAGTCCGGCCGCATAGGGCTCGAGCGCCAGACGGACCTCGCTGACATGGCGGAGAAACGCCTCGTCGACACCGGCCCGGAAATGCCAGGAAAGCACGTCGCCATCGAACAGGTTCCAGTTTGCCTGCGGCATCACGCGCGTGCCGATGCGGGCGCGGGCGACAATCAGCCCCTTGGCGGCAAGTGTCTTCATCGCCTCGCGCAGGACCGTGCGCGAAACGTTGAAGCGTGCCGCCAGCTCCACATCGCCCGGCAGGATATCCCCGACAGCGAATTCCCCTCCGACCACCGCCTGGCCGAGTTCCTCGACGACGAGCCGGTGGCTCGTGCGTTTGCGCGGCTGATGGGGGGACGGCCACATCGCGCGACCCTTGCCTCACGCCCGCTGCTGGCGCTGGCGCGAAACGAAGATGATGCCCTTCTGCAGCAGGATAAAAGCAAAGAGCAGAAGGCCGATCAGAATCTTCGTCCACCAGCTCGACAGCGATCCGTCAAAGGTGATGTAGGTCTGGATCAACCCTTGAATGAGGATGCCTACCAGCGTGCCGGCAACGAAGCCCGAACCACCGGTCAAAAGCGTGCCCCCGATGACGACCGCGGTGATGGCGTCGAGCTCGACGCCGACGGCGGCAAGGGAATAGCCGGCCGAGGTGTAGAGCGAAAAGACGATGCCGGACAATCCCGCAAGCAGGCCCGAGAGCGCATAGATGCGGATCGTCGTCGCCGCAACCGGCACGCCCATCAGTCGCGCCGTCGCCGTGCCGCCGCCGAGCGCATAGACATTGGTGCCGAAGCGTGTGCGGTGCGCGATCAGGATACCGATCGCGAAGACGAGCAACATCAGGCCGCCAATCAGGGTGATGCGCCCGCCGCCCGGCAGCTTGAAGTACAGCGCCTTCAAGGTCGCGTAGAAGGGATGCTTGATCGGAATGCTGTCGATCGACAACACGAAGGCCATGCCCCGCGCCAAGAACATGCCCGCCAGCGTGACGATGAAGGGCGGCATTTCCAGATAGTGGATGATCGCCCCCATCGCGGCGCCGAAGAGCGTCGCGATCGCCAGAACCATCGCGAAGGCAATGAGCGGGTGGATGCTCGTGTGTTCCAGCACGACGGCGAGAAACACGCCGGTAAAGGCGATCACCGAGCCGATCGAAAGATCGATGCCGCCGGAGATGATGACGAAGGTCATGCCGACAGCGGCAATGCCGAGGAAGGCGTTGTCCGTCAGAAGGTTGCCGATGACACGCGTCGACAGCATGTTCGGATATTGCGCCACGCAAAGCGCGTAGCCGAGCAGGAAGATCACGAGCGTTGCCGTGAGCGGAAGATATTTCGGCTTCATTTTGCGGCTCGCTCGCTCGGGTTTCTCGCACCGCGCGCCGGCACGAGGAAGGCAAAGGCCGTGCGGAAGCGCGGCGACTGAAGCACCAGGATGAAGACGATGATCGCGGCCTTGATGATCAGGTTGAACTCTGGCGGGAAGCCGGAGAGAAGAATGCCGGTGTTGATCGCCTGGATGATGATCGCGCCGAGCACCGATGCCGCGATGCTGAAGCGGCCGCCGAGCAGCGACGTGCCGCCGACGACGACCGCAAGGATGGCATCGAGCTCCAGCCACAGACCGGCATTGTTGGCATCCGCACCGCGGATGTCAGCGGCGGCGATAATGCCGGCGATGGCAGCGCAGAGACCGGAAAGCACATAGGCGGCGATCAACAGCACAGGCGTCAGCACCCCGGACAGCGTGCTCGCCTGGCGATTGACACCGATCGCCTCGATCAGCATGCCGAGCGCCGTCCGCCTTACGAGCAGCGCAGTCAATATGCCGAATATCAACCAGATCACCACCGGCATCGGCAGGCCGGCAAAGGAACCGCTGCCGATGAAGACGAGGCCGGGGTCGTTGAAGGTCAGGATCGCCCCCTCGGTGATGAGCTGGGCGACGCCGCGACCGGCGACCATCAACACCAGCGTCGCGATGATCGGCTGGATGTCGAGCACCGCGACCAGCACCCCGTTCCAGAGACCGCAAAGGATACCGACGCCAAGCGTGATCAGCAGCGTCGCGGCGAGCGAGTGTCCCGACGTGATCGCCGCGGCGGCCGTTGCGCCGCAGATCGCCATGACCGCGCCAACCGAGAGGTCGATGCCCTTGGTGGCGATGACGACCGTCATGCCGATTGCCAAAAGCACCACCGGCGCGCCGCGATTGAGGATATCGATGAGGCTGCCATAGAGGCGGCCATTCTGGATCTGCAGGTTGAGGAAGCCGGGAAACACCAGTGATACCGCCGCGACGATTATGCCGAGCGCAATCAGCTGCGGCAGCAACCGGTTGAAATAGAGCCTGAGGAACGACGTCACGACGTCCTCCTTTCATTGGTTGCGGCGATCGCTTCGACGATCTCACTGGCAGTGATGCGGCTGCCGTCGAGTTCGGCGACATGGGCGCGGTCGCGAAGCACGATGACCCGGGTGCTGTAAGCGACCAGTTCCTCGATCTCCGAGGAGACGACGATCAGCGACAGGCCCTTCTCGCGCAGCGCCTCGATCAGCTTGACGATTTCCGCATGGGCGCCGACATCGATGCCGCGCGTCGGCTCGTCGAGGATCAGGAATTCGGGCTCGGTCGCGAGCCAGCGCGCGAGGATCGCTTTCTGCTGGTTGCCGCCGGACAGAAGCTTGATCGGCTTCTCCCGATCGGCGGTGCGGATATCGAGCGCGCGGATATAGTGGTCCGCCAGCCGGTTCTGCTCCGCCCGCGAGATCGGCCGCGTCCAGCCTCGGCGGGCCTGCAGCGCCAGCACGATGTTTTCGCGCACCGAGAGATCGCCGATAATGCCCGAAGTCTTGCGATCCTCCGGGCAGAAGCCGAAGCGATGGCGAATGGCAGCGCGCGGCGACGCAAGGTCGACCGCACGACCATCGATCTCGGCCCCGCCGCTGTCAGCGCGATGGGCGCCGAAGAGAAGCTCGGCGGTCTCCGTCCGTCCGGAGCCGAGCAGGCCGGCCATGCCGACCACTTCGCCGGCCCGGACATCGAGGTCGAAGGGTCGGACGCGCCCCTTGCGGCCGTAGTTTCGGAAGCGGTAGCGCAACGGCCCTTGCTGGGCCTCGGCGCGCGGCGCGTGGATTTCCGCCGCCAGCTCGCGGCCGATCATCATCGCAATCAGCTCGCGGCGATCGAGATTGGCGGTTTCACGCGTTCCGACGAGCTGCCCGTTCCTAAGCACGGTAATCCGGTCGGAAATCTCATAGACCTGTTCGAGAAAGTGGGTGACGAATACAATGCCGAGCCCGCGTGCCTTGAGGCGCCGGATAATGCGGAACAGCATCGCCACCTCATGCGCATCGAGGCTCGCCGTCGGCTCGTCGAGGATCAGCACCTTGCCGGAGAGATCGACGGCGCGGGCAATGGCGACCACCTGCTGGATCGCCACCGAATAGCTGGCGAGATCGCGGGTGACGTCGATGTCGAGTTCATAATCGGCAAGCAGATCCCGAGCCCGCCGATTCATGGCACGGGCGTCGACCATGCCGAAGCGGCGCGGCTGGCGCCCGAGGAAGAGGTTCTCGGCAACCGTCAGGTTCGGCAGCAGGTTGACCTCCTGATAGACCGTGCCGATGCCGAGCGCCTGGGCTTCGAAGGTGTCGCGCGGATCAACCTCGGCATCGTCGAGCAGGATGGCGCCGCCGTCGCGACGATAGGCGCCGGTCAGGCATTTGATCAGGGTCGACTTGCCGGCACCGTTTTCGCCAAGCAGCGCATGAACCTCTCCGCGCCTGAGGTGAAAATCGACCTTGTCGAGGGCTCTGGTCCCCGGAAAAGTCTTTTCGATCCGGATCGCCTGGAGAATGTGGTCATTGGTCTGCATCGATACCGTCTCCGCGATGCTGGTATCTACTGACGAGAAGCACAGCGCCTAGCTGCGGCAAGCTGTGCTCTTCAGACGGAAACTTGGGAAAGAGCGTGGCCCGCGCGAGAAGCAGCGCGGGCCACGGCCGACGTCAGTAGCCGAGGCCCTTCTTTTCCTCGTAGACCTTCAGCGGCTCGTCGGCTTGCGTGTAGAGCTTCGATTCCGTCTGGATCCACTTCGGCGGCGCGGTGCCGTCCTTCTGGAAGGCGGCAAGCGCATCGAATGCGGGACCGGCCATGTTCGGCGTCAGCTCGACCGTGGCATTGGCTTCGCCGGCTGCCATCGCCTGGAAGATGTCCGGAACGGCATCGATCGACACGACAAGGATGTCCTTGCCCGGCTTCAGGCCGGCTTCCTTGATTGCCTGGATGGCGCCGACGGCCATGTCGTCGTTGTGGGCGTAGAGCGCGCAGATGTTCTTGCCGCCGTCCTCAGCTTTGAGGAAGCTCTCCATGACTTCCTTGCCCTTGGTGCGGGTGAAGTCACCGGTCTGGCTGCGGATGATCTTCAGGTTGTCGTGGCCGGATAGCGCCTGTTCAAATCCCTTCTTGCGGTCGATCGCCGGCGAGGAGCCGGTCGTGCCCTGAAGCTCGACGACGTTGCAGGGCTTGCCCGCGGTCGTGTCGACCAACCATTTGCCGGCAACATTGCCCTCATGCACGAGGTCGGACGTGACGGCCGTCAGGTAAAGCTCATTCGACGAATCGACCGTGCGGTCGAGCAGGATGACCGGAATTTCCGCGTCCTTGGCTTCCTGCAGCACTTCGTCCCAGCCGGTTGCAACCACTGGCGCCACGAGGATGGCATTCACCCCTTGCGCGATGAAGGAGCGGATCGCCTTGATCTGGTTTTCCTGCTTCTGCTGTGCGTCAGCAAATTTGAGGTCGATGCCGCGCTGTTCGGCCTGCTGCTTGGTCAGTGTCGTCTCGGCGGCGCGCCAGCCGGACTCCGAGCCGATCTGCGAAAAGCCGACGACCAGATCGGCCGCGGATGCGCTGCCAAACGTGCAGGCAGCAAGGATCGTTGCACTCGCAAGTGCCTTGGCGATTTTCATGATTTCCTCCCAAAGAAAGCTGCCTCCACGCAGCCATCGAGAAAAAATCATATAATATTACTTTTGTAAACGGGCACATCTCGCCTGTCGTGCGCAACGCGCCTATTTTTTTGGAGAGGTTGGCGCGGCGGGCTGAAGCGCCAGCCCCCAACTGCGAGTTTCAGAAAGCCGATGGCAGGCAAAACAGCCTGGCTGCTGCGCTCTAGGCTTTCGCCAGCAAGGTTCCGGCGGCGCTCGCGAGCATGACGAGGGCCACGCCGAAGATCTGGTTGAGGGAAAGCGCCTGACCCAGCACGATGAAGCCGGCACCCGCGCCGATCGCCGGCTCCAGGCTCATCAGGATGCCGAAGGCCGATGGCTGCATGCGCCGCAGCGCCATGAATTCGAGCGCATAAGGCAGCAGCGGCACCAGGATGGCAAGCCCGGCCGTCATCAAGAGCATGTCGAAGGAGAAGCCGGACTGCACCTGAGACAGGCCGAACGGAGTCGCAAAGAGCGCGGCAAAAAGCAGCGAAACGGCGAGCCCTTCCAGTCCCTTGAAGCGTTGGCCAGCCTGCTTCATCAGGATGATGTAGCCGCCCCAACCGATCGCCGCACCGAAGGCGAACAGAA
This sequence comes from Ensifer sp. Root423, assembly GCF_001426275.1. NCBI lineage: Bacteria > Pseudomonadati > Pseudomonadota > Alphaproteobacteria > Hyphomicrobiales > Rhizobiaceae > Ensifer > Ensifer sp. Root423. The sequence continues at coordinate 122,816 of NZ_LMEG01000002.1, forward strand.
GCCCGCGCGTATCTGCGACCCAGGAGGAACCGTCCCAGGAGAGGCAGAGCACGCCGGCCGCAGCGATAACGGGACAAAGCAGGCGCCAGCCACGGCCGCCAAAAACGGCAGCGACCGTCAGAGGACCGAGAAACTCGATCGCCACGGCAAGGCCGAGGGGAATGCGGGCGATCGCCGCGAAGAAGCAGAGCGTCATCACCGCCATCGTCGCGCCGAGCGAAAGCGCGGAAATCCATTGCGCTCGGGTGTAGCGGAGAAAAGGCGGGCGGACGAGGATGAGCAGGAAGGCCGCCGCCCAGGATAGCCGCAGCCAGGTTGCGCCAAAGGCTCCGACGCTTTCCATGGCGGGCTTCGAAAGGGCTGCGCCAAACTGCACGCTCGACATCGAGAGAAGGCAGAAGACGATGGCAAGCGTGACGCGCCCGTTGGTGTCGTCCGTCGCACCCGGTTCGCTCCACGCGCTATCCGCTGTCGTCTCTGTTTCCGCCATGTCCGTTCTCCCCTTGGGCTTGAACAGACATAACAATCCCGGCACAATAAGGAACGCTAATAATTGTGATACCTTCATAAGGGATCGTTATATGCATGATCTGGATATCGCCCTGTTGCGCGCCTTCGTCGTGACCGCCGAATGCGGCAGCGTCAGCGGCGCTGCGCAGCGGCTGGCCAGGACGCAAGCGGCCGTCAGCATGCAGTTGCGCCGGCTGGAGGACGATCTCGGCGCCAAGCTCCTGAACCGCAATGCAAGGGGCATGGACCTGACCGAAGCCGGGCATGTGCTGCTGCCCTATGCGCAGAAGATGTTGGGCCTGAGCGCCGGCGCCCGGCGGGCGCTTGCCGGGCAGGCCGTCCAGGGACCGATCCGCTTCGGCATGATCGAGGATATCGCGGTCGGCTCGCTACCAAAAGCGTTGCAACGGTTTGCCGAATGCCATCCGAATGTCGCGCTCGAACTGACGGTGACCGAAAGCACCGTGTTGTCGGAGAAGCTGTCGCAGGGCCGGCTCGATGTCGCGATCGGCGACCCGGCGCTGATCCACGGCGAGGCGATCCTTACCTGGCGACTGCCGCTCCGATGGGTTGCGGCGCGCGGTTTCGAGGTGCCGGCGGAAGGGCCTCTGCCACTCATCACCTTCGACGGCGTCTGCACCTGGCGGCAGAAGATGATCGAGGCGCTGAAGGGCGGGGATCGCCCCTGGCGCACGGTGCTGACGAGCGCCAGCCTGTCTTCCATCCAGTCGATGATCGAGGCGGGCCTCGGCATAGCCGTTCTCCTCGATCTCAACATCCGTACCAACACGATGCGGGTTCTCGGCGGTGAAGAGGGTCTGCCCCCTGCCCCGGTGATCGAGCTTGGGCTTTTCGCCGCCGACGATCAGGGTCTGGCGTCCCGCCCGGTCTCGGCTCTTTGGGCGTTTCTTTCCGACGAACTGCAAGCGCAGGCCTTGGCAATCGGCCGCGCGGCGTGACCACGCGCGGTTGCGTCCCGTTCCATGAACGAAATAAGACGCCCAGCGATTGAAAAACCCCAGGCAAAATTTTACTAAATAAAAATTGCGCCGCGCCCGAAAGGAGGGCCGCGGCGGCGGGCGGGACGTTGGACATGGTAACAATCAAGGAAATCGCTTCGGCTGTCGGGGTCTCTTCGGCGACTGTTTCTCGGGTGCTGAATTACGATCCGACCCTCTCGATCTCCACCAAGAAGCGACAGGCGATCATCGAAACGGCCGAGGCGCTGAATTACGCCACCCCGCGCAACCGCGGCCGCGGCGCCGGGGCAATGCAGGGCCTGAAATTCGCGCTGGTGCATTTCCTTCAGCCCGCCCAGGAACTGATCGACCCCTATTATGTCGGCGTCCGGCTCGGCATCGAAAACCGCTGTCAGGCGCTGAAGATCGAGGTGGTCAAGGTCTTCCACAACGGCAACCTGCCGGAGGCCGCGATCCTGCAGGGCGCCAGCGGCGTCGTCGCCGTCGGCCACCACTATGGCGAAGAGGTCCATTGGCTGCGCCGGCACAGCCGCCATCTGGTCTTTGCGGACTTTGCCCCCGACGATGACGTCGACGACAGCGTGATGAGCGACGTCTCGATCGCGATGAACCGCCTGCTCGACGGCGTTTACGGCATGGGCTACCGCCGCATCGGCTTTCTCGGCTGGATCGACGCTTTCAGAGACAAGGACGACATCCATTCGGAGCGTCGCTGCCGCGCCTTCATACAATGGATGACGAAGGCCGGCCTCTACGATCCCGAACTCTGCATGGTCGAAAAGCTGACGCCCGATAGCGGCTATACGCTCGCCAAGGCGATGCTGTCGAAGCCCAATCCGCCCAAGATCCTCGTCACCTGCAACGACAATATGGCGATCGGCGCTTACCGCGCGATTCACGAAATGGGCCTGCGGATCCCCGACGATGTTGCCGTGGCGAGTTTCAACGACATTCCTGTCGCCCAGTTTCTCGGGCCGCCGCTTTCGACGGTGAAGATCCCCGCCGAAGTGATCGGCGAGACCGCCGTTGACCTCCTGGTCGAGCGGCTGACCGGGCGAGACGTGGCCAAGAAGGTGATCCTCGGAACCGAGATGGTCTGGCGCGGCAGCACGATGGCGAGAGCCGCCGTTCCTGGTGCGTAAAACGGTCGGTAAAAAACGCGTGGTAAAAATTTACTGAAATATTGCCTTCTCCAGAATTTTGCGAAATACTCCGCGCCGAGACCAGGAGGAACGTCTCGGGGAACGAATTTCGAGGGAGGAGAAACTATGGACACGCGTACCTATCTGCCGCGCTTTGCCGCCATCGCGCTTGCAGGCGCCAGCTTCTTGGCCGTCACGGCCGCCGAGGCCAAGGAAATCACCATCTGGTGCTGGGATCCGAACTTCAACGTCGCGATCATGAAGGAGGCCGGCGCGCGCTACACCAAGACGCACCCGGACGTGACCTTCAACATCGTCGATTTCGCCAAGGCCGACGTCGAGCAGAAACTGCAGACCGGCCTCTCGTCCGGCACCGCAGACGCCCTGCCGGATATCGTTCTCATCGAGGACTACGGCGCGCAGAAATATCTGCAGTCCTTCCCCGGAGCCTTCGCGCCGCTCTCCGGCACCGTCGATTACTCAGGCTTCGCTCCCTACAAGGTCGAGCTGATGACGCTGGATGGCCAGGTCTACGGCATGCCATTCGATTCCGGCGTCACCGGTCTCTACTACCGCAAGGACTATCTGGAGCAGGCGGGCTTCAAGGCGCAGGACATGCAAGGCATCACCTGGGATCGCTTCATCGAGATCGGAAAGCAGGTCGAAGCCAAGACCGGCAAGAAGATGATGGGTCTCGACCCGACCGACGCCGGGCTCGTGCGCATCATCATGCAATCGGCCGGGCAATGGTATTTCGACAAGGAAGGCAAGACGAACATCACCGGCAACGCGGCGCTGAAGGCGTCGCTTGAGACGGTCGGCAAGATCATGGCCGCCAACATCTACAAGCCTGCCGCCGGCTGGGCCGACTGGGTCGGCACCTTCACGTCCGGCGATGTCGCCACCGTCATCACCGGCGTCTGGATCACCGGCACCGTCAAGGCGCAGCCGGACCAGTCGGGCAAATGGGGCGTGGCGCCGATCCCGGCGCTTTCGATCGACGGCGCGACGCACGCCTCGAACCTCGGCGGCTCGAGCTGGTACGTGCTTGAAAGCTCAGCCGAGAAGGCCGAAGCGATCGACTTCCTGAACGAGGTCTACGCCAAGGACGTCGACTTCTACCAGACGATCCTTACGGACCGCGGCGCCGTCGGCTCACTGCTCGCTGCCCGCGGCGGGGCCGCCTATGGCGAGGCCGATGCCTTCTTCGGTGGCGAAAAGGTCTGGCAGAACTTCTCCGACTGGCTCGCGAAGGTTCCCTCGGTCAACTACGGCGTCTTCACCAACGAGGCAGACACGGCCGTTACCGCACAGCTTCCGGCACTGCAGCAGGGAACGCCCGTCGACGACATCCTGAAGGCGATCGACGCCGAGGTCAGCGCACAGGTCCAGTAATCGCCGCGGCGATTATCTGCATTGCTCCTGGCCGCGGTAAACACGCCGCGGCCAACGGCTCCTGCTATCCATGGGGATGATGATGGCTCTCGCGCGTCGCGGCGGCATCGGCCGATATTACAACGTCAATGGCTGGCTCTTCGTCGCGCCGGCACTCGGGCTGATCGCCCTTTTCATGATCTATCCGATCGTCTGGTCGCTGTGGATGTCGTTCCAGTCCGGCCGCGGCATGATGCTGAAATTCGCCGGCTTTTCGAACATCGTCCGCCTCTGGAACGATCCGGTCTTCATCAAGGCACTGACGAACACGCTGACCTATTTCGTCGTGCAGGTGCCGATCATGATCCTGCTGGCGCTGATCCTTGCGTCGCTGCTCAACAATCCGAAACTCGTCGGCCGCGGCTTCTTCCGCACCGCCATCTTCCTGCCCTGCGTCACCTCGCTGGTTGCTTATTCGGTGCTGTTCAAGGGCATGTTCGCGCTCGACGGGATCGTCAACTCGACGCTCGAGGCGATCGGCCTCATCGCCTCGCCGATCCCGTGGCTGACCCATCCCTTCTGGGCGAAGGTGCTCGTCATCCTCGCCATCACCTGGCGCTGGACCGGCTACAACATGATCTTCTATCTCGCGGCGATGCAGAACATCGACAAGTCGATCTACGAGGTCGCGCGGATAGACGGCGTGCCTGCCTGGGCGCGTTTCACCCACATCACTATCCCGCTGTTGAAGCCCGTCATTCTGTTCACGACGATCATCTCGACGATCGGCACGATCCAGCTCTTCGACGAGGTCTATAACCTCACCGAAGGCAAGGGCGGACCGTCCAACGCCACGCTGACCCTGTCGCTCTATATCTACAACCTGACCTTCCGCTTCATGCCGAATTTCGGCTACGCGGCGACGGTGTCCTATGTGATCGTGGTGCTCGTCGCCCTGCTCGCCTGCCTGCAATTCTTCGCGGCACGGGAGCGCGACCGATGAACAACGGAACCACACGTATCGTCGGCACCATCGTCACCTACGGCTTCGTCGGGCTGATGGCCTTTCTCTCGATCTTTCCCTTCGTCTGGATGCTGCTCGGCGCGACCAATTCTTCGATCGACATCATCAAGGGCAGGATGATGCCGGGCAGCGCGCTTGCCACCAACATCGCCACTTTCTTCACCCAGGTGAACGCACCGCTGGTCTTCTGGAATTCGGCCAAGATCGCCATTCTCGCGACGGTGCTGACGCTCGCCGTGTCGTCGTTGGCTGGCTACGGCTTCGAGATGTTCCGCTCGCGCCACCGCGATAGGATCTACAGCGCCCTTCTGTTGACGATGATGATCCCGTTTGCCGCGCTGATGATCCCGCTGTTCATCATGATGGGCAAGGCGGGGCTGATCAACACGCACCTCGCTGTCGTGCTGCCGACCATCGGCTCTGCCTTCGTCGTCTTCTATTTCCGCCAGACCACCAAGGCCTTCCCGTCGGAACTGCGGGACGCCGCAAAGGTCGACGGGCTCAAGGAATGGCAGATCTTCCTGTTCATCTATGTGCCGGTCATGCGCTCGACCTATGCGGCGGCCTTCATCATCGTCTTCATGACGGCGTGGAACAACTATCTCTGGCCGCTGATCGTGCTGCAGTCGAACGAGCAGAAGACGATCACGCTGGTCATCTCCTCGCTCGCTTCCGCCTACTACCCCGACTACGGCGTCGTCATGGTCGGCACCATTCTCGCGACACTTCCCACCCTCGCCGTCTTCTTCTTCATGCAACGCCAATTCGTCCAGGGAATGCTGGGCTCAGTCAAATAGGAATGATCATGCGTTCTGTTACCTCTTTCAACGATACCTGGACTTTCTCCGAAGGCTTCGATGCGGCAAGCGCTGGCCGGCTGCAGGCAGGCAAATCGGTCAGCCTGCCGCACAATGCGGTGGAATTGCCGTTCAACTATTTCGACGAGGCATCCTATCAGCGCGCCTTCACCTATCAGAAGGTGCTTACCTGGCGTCGGGAGTTCCACGGCCGCGAGGTCTCGGTCGTGTTCGACGCCGCCATGGCCGACGCCGTCGTCTATCTCAACGGCGAGGAGATCATCGCCCACAAGGACGGTTACACGCCCTTTGAAGCAAGACTGACGGATAAGCTGCGGGAAGGCGACAACCTGATCACGGTCAAGATCGACGGCAGCGAAAACCCTGAGATCCCGCCCTTCGGCGGCCGCATCGACTATCTCACCTATGCCGGCATCTATCGCGACGTCTGGCTGAAGGTCACCGATGCCGTTTCGATCGCCAATCTCAAGATCGAAACCCGCGATGCGCTCAGCGATGCCAAGTCCGTCTCGATCCGCTGCGATCTCGGCAATCCGCAAGGCGTCAACTTTGCCGGCACGGTCACGGCACTCCTCAAGGACGCGAACGGGGTGCTGGCGGAAGCAGCCGGTGAAAGCCGCGGCGAGAGCGTCACCCTTGAGATCACGGGCCTGAAGGGCCTCTCGCTCTGGGATATCGACAGCCCCGTTCTCTATGAAGTGGAAGCGCAGCTGCGCAGCGATCGCGGCAGCGACCGGCTGTCGTCACGCTTCGGCTTCCGCACCGCCGAGTTCACCACGGATGGTTTCAAGCTCAACGGACGGCCGCTGAAAATCCGCGGCCTCAACCGCCATCAGGCTTTCCCCTATGTCGGCTACGCCATGGGCCGCACGGCGCAGGAGCGCGATGCCGAGATCCTGAAGAACACGCTGCATTGCAACCTCGTGCGCACCTCGCATTATCCGCAATCCAAGTGGTTCCTCGACCATTGCGACCGCATCGGCCTGCTCGTCTTCGAGGAAATCCCCGGCTGGCAGCATATCGGCGGCGAGGGCTGGAAACAGGAGGCGATCCAAAACGTCCGCCGCATGATCGAGCGCGACTGGAACCACCCGTCGATCATCATCTGGGGCGTACGCATCAACGAATCCCAGGACTCGCATGATTTCTACGTCGAGACCAACCGGCTCGCACGCGAACTCGACCCCACGCGCCAGACCGGCGGCGTGCGCTACATTACCGACAGCGAATACCTCGAAGACGTCTACACCATGAACGACTTTATCCTCGGCAACGAGGAACTGCCGGGCGCAAACCGCCCGCGCACGGCGCTGCGTCCGCAGCAGGAATGCACCGGGCTCACCCGCAAGGTGCCCTATCTCATCACCGAATTCGGCGGCCACATGTTTCCGACGAAGATCTACGACCAGGAGCAACGGCAGGCAGAGCATGTGCGCCGGCACCTGGAAGTGCTGAACGCGGCCTATGGCGACCCAAGCATTTCAGGCGCCGTCGGCTGGTGCATGTTCGACTACAACACCCACAAGGACTTCGGCTCCGGCGACCGGATCTGCTATCACGGTGTCATGGACATGTTCCGCCAGCCGAAATTCGCGGCCTATGTCTATGCCAGCCAATGCGAACCGTCGGAGGGCGTGGTGATGAAGCCGGTCACCTTCTGGGCACGCGGCGAGCGCAACATCGGCGGCGTGCTGCCCTTGATCGTGCTCACCAACTGCGACGAGGTCGAGCTGAAATACGGATCGCTCGTCAAGCGCGTCGGCCCCGACCGCGAGAACTTCCCGCATCTGCCGCACCCGCCCGTCGTCATCGACCATCGCCACTTCACCAAGGACGAACTCGGCGTCTGGGGCATGAAGTGGGATGACGCAGCCTTCACCGGCTTTATCGACGGCGAGCCCGTCGCCAACCTCCGCATGGTCGCCGATCCGGTGCCGACGGCGCTAGAAGTCGTCCCCGACAGCACGGCGCTTCGGGCCGAAGGGCGCGACAGCGTGCGGGTGATCGTGCGCGCGCTCGATCAGGCCGGCAACATCCTGCCCTTCCTCAATGACGCGGTCGACGTGACAGTCACCGGCCCTGCCCGCCTGCTCGGCCCCGATCGCCTGATCTTCCAGGGCGGTTCGACCGGCTTCTGGCTGGAAACGACGGGTGCTGCCGGCGGCGTCGCCGTCGCGGTGACCTCGACGCGGCTTGGAACCGTAAGGCTGGAGCTTTCGGCAGTGTCGGACGAGGCGGCGGCTGCATGAGCGAACTCCAACTTAAGCACGTCAGAAAGTCCTATGGCAACTTCGAGGTCATCAAGGGTGTAGACCTCGACATCAAGACCGGTGAGTTCGTCGTCTTCGTCGGGCCATCCGGCTGCGGCAAGTCGACCCTGCTTCGGATGATCGCCGGACTGGAGGAGATCACGTCAGGTGATCTCACGATCGGCGGCGAGCGCATGAACGATGTCGATCCGTCGAAACGCGGCATCGCCATGGTGTTCCAGTCCTATGCGCTCTACCCGCATATGACGGTTCGGGAGAACATGGGTTTCGCGCTGCGATTTGCCGGCGTGCCGAAGGCCGAGATCGCACAACGCGTCGGCGAAGCCGCGAACATCCTGGAACTCGGGCCGCTGCTCGACCGCAAGCCAAAACAGCTTTCGGGCGGCCAGCGCCAGCGCGTGGCGATCGGCCGCGCGATCGTGCGGCACCCGAAGATCTTTCTCTTCGACGAGCCGCTGTCGAACCTCGATGCGGAACTGCGCGTGCACATGCGTATCGAGATCGCCAGGCTACACAAGAAGCTTGCAACGACAATCATCTACGTCACCCACGATCAGGTCGAGGCGATGACGCTTGCCGACAAGATCGTCGTCATGCGCGGCGGCGTGGTCGAGCAGGTCGGCTCGCCGCTCGACCTCTACGACGATCCGGCCAATCTCTTCGTCGCCGGTTTCATCGGTTCGCCGAAGATGAACTTTTTGAAGGGGATCGTCGAAACAAACGCGGGCGGGGAGAAACATGTCCGCCTGGCGGATTTCGGCAATGCGACGCTGCCGATTGCGGTCAAGGACGTAACGCCCGGCAGCACCGTGACCATCGGCATTCGCCCCGAGCATTTCGGCGACAGCGGCTCGGCGAGCCTCGATTTGACGATCGACATGCTGGAGCATCTGGGCGGCGAGACCTTTGCCTATGCCCGGCACGGCGACGGCGAACTGATCATCATCGAAACAAAAAACGGCCGCGGCCTGAAGTCCGGCGATAGCATCGCCGCCCGTTTCGAACCCACAGCCGCTCTGGTGTTCGACGCAGACGGCAGGCGCCTGCGCTAGAAGCTATCCACCATAGGAGGGCGGCGCCATCTGCGAAGATGGCGCCGTTCGTCGTTGTCACGGGAACATGCCCTTCGGTGTCTCACCCTTCAGAAAGGGCTCGATGAAAGCCTCCAACAGTTCCGTCTGGTTGATGACGGCGGTGTGCGACGTCGCCGGCAGGATCGCGAGCCGCGAAGGCGATAGCGGCTTTCCCATGTCGCCCATGGCGCCGCCACCAAGCAGGCGGAACAGTGCCACCGTGTGCTCCAACGTCGCCACATCGGCATCGCCGGCGATGACGAGAACCGGGGTCTTCAGTGCCTTGACATCCGGCTCCCAGGCCATCGGTTCTTTTTCGAGCTGGATCAGCTTCTTGACCAGATCGGGAAACCCATCCGGATTGGCAGCGAGCTTGCGGTAGTCTTCGGAAAAGGGCATGCCGACGAACATCTCGACAGTCATCTGCGGGATGAATGCTTTGAATTCCGGCTGCCAGCCCTCGGCATCGTATCCGACGGACGCGGCGGCTAGCTTGTTCACCTTGTCCGGATGGCGGATCGCCAGCTGCAGGCCGGCAGCCGCACCCATTGAGTAGCCGAAGACATCGGCCTTCTCCAGCTTCACCGCATCCATGAAGGCGGCGACGTCGTCCGCGAGGTTCGGATAGGTGATCGGGCGTTCGATATCGGTGGTGTGGCCATGGCCCTGGAACTCGATTGCATAGACCTTGTGGGTCTCGGCCAGCTTCGGGATGATCGCGCCCATCGAGGGAATGTTCATGTAGGCGCCGTGCAGCACGACCAGCGGCTCGCCCTCGCCCGAGACCTCGTAATACATCTTCATGCCGTTGACTTCGACGGTCTCAGCCTCGGCAAAGGCAGTGCCGGACATGAGCAGGGCGCCAGCGATCAAAGCGGTACGAAACATTCTCAATCTCCTTGTTGTCAGCGCGGTTGAGCACCGCCTTCGAGATTAAGACGCATGACGTCGTCATCTCCCGACATCGACAGCCAAGAAAATTTCGCGCATTCGTTGCAGTGCCCAGCAAACGCGTCGCGCCTTGGTCCGCCGGCACTTCAGCCTGACGGGTTGAGGCTCACCCGCAGGGGCGCGAACTGCGATACGGCAAAATCCATGAGCTTTCGCACCCGCGGCAATTCACGTAATTCCGGGTGAACACCGAGCTTCAGCGGCAGAACCGGCGCGGCAACGCCGAGGTCAAGGGCCACAAGGCCATTCCGGCCGGCGGCGATAAAGTGCGGCAGCGTGGCAAGTGCCTGTCCGGTCTCAACCGCACTCAATTGCGAGCGGATCGAATTCGTGCGCAGCAGCACTCTCGCCTCCGGCAAAAGATCTTTCAGCCAGGTCGAGAGCGATACCCGCACAGGCACCTCCACCAGCTCGACAATCGTCTGGTTCCTGCCTTCGCCCGCAACATCCGGATGGCCGAAACGATCAAGGTAGGCCTCTGTTGCAAACAGGCCGTAGGCGACATCGGCAACCTTGCGCTCGACGATATCGTTTTGGTCGAAACTGCCGAAACGCAAGGCGATGTCCGCGTCCCGTCGGGACAGGTTGAAGCGCCGGCCATCGTTCAAAAGGTGAATGCTGACGCCGGGATGCATTGCTGCAAACTTGGTCAGGATCGGCGCCAGGAGGTAGTCTCCGATCCAGTCGAGGCTGGTCACGGTGATGGTGCCTTCAAGTGCGTCGTCCTGCACCGCAAGGCGCCGCTCCACCGCAAGCGCGTTCGCCTCCATGTGCTCGAGCGCAGAAAGGATGGAGAGGCACACGGCGGTCGGCACGAGGCCGCCCGGTTGCCGCTCGAACAGCGTTTTGCGCGTCTTCTGCTCAAAAGCCTCGAGGCGACGGCTGAGCGTCGGTTGCGTGGTGCCCATCGCACGGGCCGCTGCACTCAGCGAGCCGTGGCGGACCAAGTGCTGAACAAGATGGAGTTCTTCCCAGTCCACAGGCACCTCAGGGTTCAGCCGGCCGAGGCGGCTCGCCTCGACGGTAATCCATAGGCACTTTCGTGCCCGCCGTCATGCCCCCGTCGATCGGCAGCACCACGCCGGTGATGTAACTCGCCGCATCGGAACAGAGCCAGAGGACACTTGCGGCCACCTCCTCCATCCGGCCAAGCCGGCGCATCGGCGTCGAAAGTGCTGCGTGCCGCTGGATGTCCGCGCCGGCGGCCTCGAGATGGTGGGTGCGGATCGGCCCGGGCGCAACGACATTGATCCGGATGCCCTGGTCGGCATAGTCCAGCGCCGCAGCCTTGCTCAGCCCGATGATCCCGGCCTTCGCACTGACATAGGCGGAAAGCCCGGAGGTGCCGTTGATGCCGGCAACCGACGCCATGTTGACGATCGCACCGCCACCGCCCCTCGCCATCGCCTCGATCTGGTAACGCATGCCGAGAAAGGTGCCGCGAATGTTGGTGCGGATGCCGCGATCGAACCCTTCGATGTCGAGATCGGCAAGCGGGGCCGGCATGGTTCCATCCGTCGCATTGTTGAAGGCGGCGTCGAGCCGGCCATAGTGCTGCATCACACTTGCAAGCGCCTGCTTCATGGCACTCTCGTCGCCGACATCGGCAGCGATCGCCAGTGCGTCGCCGCCCGCCTGGCGGATGGAAACCGCCAACGCCTCGACCGCCGGCTGCGAGCGGGAAAGAAGGACAACGGATGCGCCGGCCTGCGCAAAGGCGCGGGCGGTGGCCGCGCCGATACCCTTGCTGGCGCCTGCGACTAAGGCGACTTTGCCTGCAAATCCCAGATTGTTTGTGTTCATCAACCCGACTCCATCTGACGTTGTCGCACCGTTTTTAGCGCCGGACGACGACGGCTGCCTCGTGCAGGCGCGTATGCCTCCCATACGGGAACAGACGATCGACTTTCGTTGCGAACGGGCTTTGCCTTTGTCCGGGAGCCCGAATTTCGCCCTGAAGCGTCGACCGGGCCGCAGTTTCGAGAAGCACAGGAGACGATCATGGATGCGACAAGACAAGGAAGATCGGAGCGCAGAACGCGGCTGAAGGCCGAACTCGACCGGGTGATCGCGGAAGCCCTGGATGAACAGCGCATCGTCGGCACAGTCGTCGAGATCCTTATCGACGGCGAGCCCGGCTACCGACATGCCGCCGGGCTTGCGGACCGCGAGACCGACCGGCCGATGACCGAGGACAGCATCTTCCTGCTCTCCTCGGTCGCAAAGCCGATCGTCACGGTCGCCGCTCTCAACCTGGTGCAAAGGGGCACCATCGGTCTCGACGATATCGTGTCGGAATGGCTTCCCGCGTTCAGGCCGCAGCTGCCGGACGGCAGCGAGCCTCGGATAACCCTCCGCCAACTCCTGACGCACAGTGCCGGTTTGAGCTACGTGTTCATGGAGCGAGGCGACGGCCCTTATCGCCGGCACGCCATCAGCAGCGGCCTCGACGACACCGACGATGATCTCACCGCCCTCATCGGCAAGCTCACCGCCATTCCGTTGTCCTATCCGCCCGGACACGGCTGGGGCTATTCGATGAGCCTCGACGTGCTTGGCGCCGTTATCGAAGAGGCGACGGGATCAAAGCTGCCGGAGGCGATCGCAGCACTCGTCACACGCCCGATGGGGATGAACCACACCGCCTTTTCCGTGACCGATAAACGCAGGCTCGTGGTCCACTATGGCGATGCCTCGCCGCGGCCACGGCGGCTCATTGGCGATGACGCGGTCCCCTTCTTCGGCAATCCCGTGCGCCTCTCGCCCGGCCGGATCCTGAACCCGCGGGCCTTTCCCTCCGGCGGTGCTGGCATGGCAGGCACGGCAGGCGACGTGATCCGCCTTCTCGAAAGCCTCAGGACCGGACACTCGCCGGTGCTCGACGCCGCCAGCACCCGCTCGATGTTCGACATTCAGGCAAGGACGGGCGGATTGGCCGCCGGCGCCGGGTGGGAGTTCGGTTTCGGCGGCGCCGTGCTTGTCGAACCCGAGATGGCGGGAACACCGCAGTCGCGCGGCACGCTGCAATGGGACGGCGCCTACGGGCACAAGTGGTTCATCGACCCGGCCCGCGGTCTGACAGTCGTTGCGCTCACCAACACCGCTTTTGAGGGCATGAACGGACGCTTTCCGGACGATCTTCGCGACGCCATCTATCGGAGCCTCTAGCCATGCGGAGCGCCCCATTTCCCGTCGACCTCGGCCGCTACTTCGCCCGCATCGGTCATGTCGGGCCGCTCTCGCCCGATCTCACAACGCTTGGCAGGATCGTCGCCCGCCATGCCGCGTCAATCCCCTTCGAGGCCATCGACGTGCTTCTCGGCCGTCGGATCGACCTTTCGCCGGCGGCGGTCGACGCCAAGCTCATCGACCGCCGGCGTGGCGGCTATTGCTTCGAGCAGAACGGCCTGTTGCAGCGCGTGCTCACGTCGCTCGGCTACCGGGTGGATCCCTTGATCGCCCGCGTCCTGTGGATGCGCGCCCACGGCGCGCCGCCGCCGGCCTGGTCGCACATGGCGCTCCGCGTCTTCGTGAACGATGTCGGCTATCTGGTCGATGTCGGCTTCGGCAGTTGCGTGCCGACCGCGCCGCTGCGTTTCGACCGGACCACGCCGCAACCGACGCAGCATGAGCCGTTCCGTCTCAGCCAAACGCTCGATGGCTACGTGCTGGAGGCATTACTTGGTCGTGACTGGGTACCGGTCTACGAGGTATCGCCGAGCATTTGTGGAGAGGACGCGTATCGGATCGCAAACATCGCGACATACACGGATCCGCATTCGCTTTTCCGACAGACCCTGCTGGTGACGTTGACCACCGAGGAGACACGTAACATCCTGCTCGGAAACCGGCTGACGATCCGTGACAGGAACGGCACCGTGACGCGCCAGGAATTCGATGCACCGGCAATCGAATCTGCCCTTATCAACGTCTTCGGATTACCCCTCGACGGCGACTGGCGCCGGATCGCTGCGCGCGCCGGCGGCGCATTCGAGGCATCCATTCCAACGACATGACGTGAACCCGGCGCCTCGTCTATCGATGGGTGAGGATGTAGCCTTTGAGGATCTCCGCATGATTGCGGGCCTCATCCTTCACGCTGTAAAGCAAAGTCACCGGGCCCTCAGCAATGCGCTGTCGCAACAGGTCAACTGCCACCGGATTGCCGTCGAGCTCGGCAAGGTAGCGCTCGCGAAACTCTTCCCACGTGCCTTCATCCGCATGGAACCAGCGGCGCAGCTCCGTGGTCGGCGCCATGTCCTTCAGCCAGAGATCGACCGCGGCTTCCGCCTTGGTCAAACCGCGCGGCCAGAGGCGATCGACGAGGACGCGCATCCCGTCGCCATCGGCCTTCGGCTCATAGACACGTTTCGTCTTCAGCTGCATGAACGCCCCTCATTGGTCTTGATTTGAGGACCATAGCTGCCGCCGATTGGCGATCCAAGCGCGAAGGCGCTTGCCGGCAAGCGGTAAGGGCGCGTCTGCCGCCTACACCCCGCGCCTGTTGCCCCAGAGCAGGACGTGCAGCTGCGGCAGGACGCGGGCCTCGAACCAACGATCTTCCGTCACCTTGCCGACAAGCCAGAGCATGCGATCGATGATGCCGTCGATGTCGACTTTGGCGTCGTCGTCGTCAGGGGGTGGAGGCGTATGGTTGCCAGGCTGCAGGTAGAGCGGCAGATGGGGGTACCGGGCCGCCGTATCCCGGGCATAGGCATAGTCGCGCTCGTCGAAAACGACGATCTTCAGCGCCACCTGCGGCCCATCCGCTGCCATTCGAAGACAGTCGTCGAAGGTCTGCCAGTCCGTTTCCATGCCGCTCGACGGCGGCTTCGGGCTCAGCACCAGCACGTCGAGATCCGCAAACCAGTCCTTGGCGATGCTGCCCTGCGTTTCCAGCGCGAAGCGATAGCCATCGGCTTTCCCGCGGGCGATCAGGGGCGCCAGCGGCTGGATCGCCGGATTGCCGCCGGAAAGCGAGACCGTCAGCGGCTTGCCACCGGAGAGCGTGACGACCTCGCTCCAGATCTCTTCGACGCCCATCGGCAGCCATTGGTCGCGATACTCGCTGTCGACCGCGTGCAGCGTGTCGCACCAACTGCAGCGATAGTCGCAGCCGCCGGTTCGCACGAACACGGTCGGAAGCCCGATCAGGATGCCCTCGCCCTGGATCGTCGGCCCGAAGATTTCGCTGACACGGATGCGCGTTTCGCCGGGCCCGCTCATGGCCGGTATTCCGCCCAGGTCTTCGGCGTCTCGCTGACACGCACGGCGGAGGTTTCCGGCAGCCTCGCCTTGCACCAGTCGTAAAAGTGCTTCGCCAGACATTCGGCCGTCACCCGGTCGTGGCCGAGAACGTCGTTCAGATGGCGGTGATCGAAACTCTCGTCGATGTAGCGCTTCAGTGGCGAAAGCTCGTGATAGTCGCGCACGAAGCCGTGCTCGTTGAGCTCCGCGCCGGCAAGCTCGACTTCGACGACGTAGTTGTGGCCGTGCAGCCGCGCACATTGATGGTCTGCCGGCAGGCTCTTCAACTGATGCGAGGCGGAGAAATGGAATTCCTTGGTGATCCGGAACATCACTTCACCTCCTCGGCCGCAAAGGCCGACGTCGCCGCCACCCAGAAATCCGGATCTTCGTAGTCGGTCGGATCCGCAACGCCGGCCAGATGGAAGGCCTCGCGCCGCTCGACGCAGGTGCCGCAGCGCCCGCAATGGCGCGCGCCGCCCTTGTAGCAGGACCAGGTCGCTTCGAAGGGCGTCTGGTGGCTCGCGCCGTCGGTGACGATATCCGCCTTCGAAATCGTCACATAGGGCGCGTAGAGCGTGACGTCGGCGTAGCCGTCGAGCGCGTGGTTCTGCATCGCCTGAAACGCGTCGATGAAGCCGGGACGGCAGTCGGGATAGATGAAATGGTCGCCGCCATGCACGGCGACGGCCACCGCATCCGCCTTCTGCGCTGCTGCCAACCCGAAGGCGATGGCGAGCATGATGGCGTTGCGGTTCGGAACCACCGTCGCTTTCATCGTTTCCTCGGCGTAGTGGCCGTCGGGCACGTCGACATCGTCCGTCAATGCCGATCCCGTGAGATGGGCGCCGATCGCGCTGATGTCGATGACCTGATGCGGAACGCCGAGCCGCTTGGCACAGGCGGCGGCAAAGTCCAGCTCCTTGCGGTGTCGCTGGCCGTAATCGAAGGAGAGCAGGCCAATGAGTTCGTGTTCGGCTGCGACCTTGTGGGCAAGCGATACCGAGTCCAATCCGCCGGAGCAGATGACGATTGTCTTCATGATAGGTGTCCTTGTTTTGACCGGGTAGGCTGCGACCGGATTACGGCGCGCCTTCTAGGGCAAAGCAGGACGGATGGGAAGCATTATGTTGAAGTGCGGGAGTACGCAGCCTCTTCCTGCGTGCCATACACGCGACCGGCGCATTCTCAAACTGAGCCAGAAACGCACGCGTCCCACCCTTAAGTGCAAGGGTGGGACGCGCAAGCATCAGGCGCTTTCGGGGATGTTCCGATGACTACTGCTGCAGCCCCGGATAGGCCCATACGCCCGAAACCCGCATCAGATCACGGTAGATGACCAACCGCTCGTCCGCCCCGATCTTTGCCGCTTCATCCTGGGTTGGCGCGTCCAGTGCATTCAGCGGCACCACTGCCGATGGCAGGTCGCGCTGCTTCAAGGCATCCTCCATGACCGTGCGCGCGCGGCGCATGTGGCTCGAACTGGTCACCAGGATTACCGTGTCGGCCTGATGCCGCACCAGGAGATTGGCGGCATTGATCACATTGCCGATCGTATCTTTCGACTTGTCCTCAATCATGATGCGATCGCGACTGATACCCTTGTCGACCAGCCACTTGGACATGACGTCACCTTCCGTAACGCCATTTTTCGGCACGCCGCCACTCACCATGACGAGCGCTGTCGGGTTGGCCTCGGCGACCTTCAACGTCACCTCGAGACGATCGAGCAAGGTTTGCTGCGCCTTGCCGTCATCGGCGAGCGCGTAGCCCAGCGCGACGATCACGACTTTGCCTGGCACAGTCGGGACGTCGAAGTTCGGCTTTTCAGCCATGATCTGTTCTGCGCGAACAAACCGCTTGCGATACTCTTCCGCTCGCTCGCGATCGAGACCGGCCAGAGCCTGGTGGGCAAGCGCCGCGCCGGTCTCATCGCCACGGATGCGGGCAATTGCCTCAAGCCAGCTTTGCGCATCAAAAGCGGTCGGGTCCTTGCCAAGGATGCTCTGGAAGGTCGCCTGCGCGTCGTCGAGCTTCTTCTGGATGATCTGGGTCGCAGCAACGGCATATTGGAAATCCAACCGCTCAGGCGCGAGCGTCGACGCTTCCTTGAAGGCTTCCTCCACGACATCATACTTGCCATGCAGCGTAATGCCCTTGAAGACTTCGGCTTCCGCCTTTTTGACGTCGCCGCCCGACCAGTAATACTGCATGCCGGTGTCGACTAGCTGTTTTATACGGGCAGCGTTTGCCTGGTCGAAGGCGCCGGCTGGAGCCGCTGAAATGAGACACGCTGTCGCTGTCAACAGTCCAAGGAGGCGGCGCCGTGCGCTACCCGCTTTTACCGAACGCGGGGTGCCCGATGCTGTCACGGTCGACCCCAACGGGGCAAAAATGGAACTCGGCTTCATTTAAATCTCCCAGTTTTCCGGTTGCCCGCCGGCTTGCTCGCCCTCGGGCCAATAGCGTTCCGTATTCACTTCCGATTTGGCCCATCTCCTTGCGGCCAGTATTAGAAATACCAAAACATGACCACCTGTCCAGATCGCGGCGGCGCAACTATCCGTAATGGTGACTGAAGCCGGGATAATTCGTGTTACATTTCTTACAGATAGCGCATACAAGTTGCGTTCACGTTCCGAAACAGTCGCTGATTGGCGTTATATTGGTATTATCCAATTGCACGCCATCGCCCGCGCAGCGGGCGTGCGCAATCGCTGAATGACCAGGATGTCATGAACATTGGCTTGCCGGCAGTGATTTCCATGGTTCGGCAAGAGCAAAGCCTGCTTCAACGACCTCGCTGCCGATGGGTAGCCGAAAACCTACCCCGGCGCTCGGGAGTTCGTGGCGGTCGTTGCGCGCCGTGCTGTCGAAGACACCGTAAGGTGAATCCATGCGCTGGCCCGTTTGGATTGTTCGAAGGGATCTGACCTTTGAACTCACGCAAATCCGAAGAGGACGGTTCCGCACGGTTTTTCAGATTTCGCTCTCGATCCGGCCAGCCGCAAACGCAAAATTGCAGCGAATGATGCAAACTGATTGCGGCCCGGCGCTGCGGCGCCGGGCCGCAATCTTCTCTACTCATCGTCATGCATGTGCATGCGGATGCTGCCGTTCGTCCCAGACGGCCCAGATCGCGAGCGCGGTCACCAACACCCCAAGGACGACATGCGTCCACATGGGGTTGGGACTGGTCGAGAAACCGAGCAGCCAGGGTGAAGCGATCAGCCAGAGCCCGACGATGAGGCTTGCCCATTCTTCCCATTCCGCAAACATGGCAAGCGTCGCGATAGCCAGAACGCCGAGCACGACGCCGGCGCCCCAAGCGTTCCAGGCCGGAACGCTTTCGACAACGAAACCCATGATCCAGGGGGAGACGAACAGGCAGACGGCAAGAACCAGATTGATCCAGTCCTGTGCTTTCTTTCCTTCCATCAGTGCCATGACAACCTCCACGAATGAAGCTTGGCCAAAGCGTACGATCGCGTGCGGTCGCACGCTCTGAAAACATAATAAATTCAACCGGAACCGCTTTCAAATCTTTTTCGCGTGAGCACGCGGTGGTCGCATGCGCGAAATCAGGCGGCGAACTGACGATCCGCCGCTCTGAATGGGTGTCGAGGGCGCAGCTTTGCGCCGATTCGCGCGCGTCTAGTAACCGCGCGCAGCACCCGCGCCGATGCGGCTGTCGACTGCGCCATTGTAGCGGGCGCCGCCGCCGGCCTCGATGTCCGAAAGGCTCTCGCCGCCGACGAGGATGCCGGTCGCCTGTCCCCAGATCGTCCAGCTTTCATCGATCTGGACATTGTGGCCCATGGCCGACAGCAGCTTGCGGGTATCTGGCGAGAGCGCATAGGGCTCCATGAACACCTTGTCCGGCAGCCACTGGTGATGGACGCGCGGCGCGTCGACCGCTTCCTGGATGTTCATGCCGTGGTCGATGACGTTGAGTATCGCTTCGAGCGTGATGGTGATGATGCGTGCACCGCCGGGGCTGCCGATCACCATGAAGGGCTTGCCGTCCTTGGAGATGATCGTCGGGCTCATCGATGACAGCGGCGTCTTTCCGGGCGCGATCGCATTGGCCTCGCCCTGCACCAGACCGTAGAGATTGGGCACGCCTGGCTTGGCAGTGAAATCATCCATCTCGTTGTTGAGCAGGATGCCGGTTCCGGGCGCCACGACGCCGGCGCCGAAGGAGCCGTTCAGCGTATAGGTGACCGCAACCGCATTGCCCTCGTCGTCGATGATCGAATAGTGCGTCGTCTCCTTGCTTTCGCCGAAACCCTTGGGGATCAGCGTGGCGGAAACGCCGGCGCGGAACGGATCGATCTTGTCGCGGATGTCCTTGGCATAGGCCTTGTCGGTGAGCTTGGCGACGGGGTTCTCGACGAAATCAGGATCGCCGAGCGACGTGTTGCGGTCGACATAGGCGTGGCGCATGGCCTCGATCATCACATGCACGGTGTCGGCGGCGCCATAGCCCATGTAGGAAATGGGGTAGCCTTCGAGAACGTTGAGGATTTCGCAGATGATCACGCCACCGGAGGATGGCGGCGGCGAGGAGACGATGTCATAGCCGCGGTAGTTGCACTTGACCGGCTCCAGTTCGCGCACGGCGTAGCGCTCGAAATCTGCCTTGGCGAGCACGCCGCCTTTCTCCGCGCTCGCCTTGACGATCTGGTCGGCGATCGCGCCCTTGTAGAAGGCGTCGGTGCCCTTCTCGGCGATGCTCGAAAGCGATGCGGCAAGATCGGCCTGGATCAGCTTCTCGCCGGCGACGAACGGCTTGCCGTCCTTCAGGAAGATCGCGGCCGCGGCCGGGTCCTTGGCGAGCCTGTCCGTCTCGCCCTCGAAGGAATCGATATCGCCCTGCTCCAGCACGAAGCCGTCTTTGGCAAGCGCGATCGCCGGCGCGATCAATTCGGCAAGCGGCTTGGTGCCATATCGGCTGCGCGCCATTTCGAAGCCCATGACCGGGCCGGGAACGCCGACGGCGAGATAGCCCTCGGTACTCAGGCCGTCGACGACATTGCCCTTGGCGTCGAGATACATGGTCTTGGTCGCAGCTTGAGGCGCCCGCTCGCGGAAATCGAGGAACGTCGTCTTGCCGTCCTTAAAGCGGATGGTCATGAAACCGCCGCCGCCGATATTGCCGGCGGTCGGATAGGTGACGGCAAGCGCATAGCCGACGGCAACGGCTGCATCCACGGCATTGCCACCGCTTTTCAGCACGGCAACACCGATATCGGATGCCAGGTGCTGGGCCGTGACCACCATGCCGTGCTCCGCCTTCACGGGCTCGGGTGAAGCCGCCTGTACCGCCCAGGGCGTCAGGCTCGATGCAAAGAGCAACGTAATCGACAGGGTCTTCAAGCGGAAACTCGGCATGCGTCTCTCCCTCGCAGGCTCGCGGCGCATTGCCAGATTTCAATGACCGTGGTCTCGCCGCGTCGAGCGCGGTGGCAACGATCGTTCGGTAGGGGCAAGCACCTGATATGGACGGCTATGAAGTGCGGGAAGTATAGTCACGCTCAATCGACGATGGCAAATCACGCCTGACGTTCAACGACACCCCTACGCCTGACCGACCACTGCGTCGGGTCCCCCAGTCGACAGGAAAGCCGTGCCGCTCAGGCGGCATCGGCAAGGATCAGATCGGCACCTTTCTCCGCAACCATCATCGTCGGCGCGTTGATGTTGCCCGCGGTGATGTTGGGGAAGATCGAAGCGTCGACGACGCGAAGACCGGGCACACCGTGAACCTTCAGGCGGCTGTCGACCACCGAGCTCTCCTGGTCCGGCCCCATCGCACAGGTGCCGCAAAGATGATAGATCGAGCCGGAGTTTTCGCGGAAATAGTCCATCAGCGCTTCGTCGCTTTCCACGCGCGGCGCCGGCGAAATCTCTTCCGCCGTCAACGATGAGAGTGCCGAGGCCGACGCGATCCGGCGGACAAGCCGGCTTCCCTGCAGCACTTCGTCGATGTCGCGATCGGTCGTCAGGTAGTTCGGCCGGATCAGCGGTTTCACCGAGGGGTCGCCGGACGCAATCGAGATGCTGCCGCGGCTCGTCGGCCGGCAGGAATTGAAGCAGATCAGGTAGCCGGGATAGGGCTCCGGCTTCAGCCCGGCCTTCGGATCCGTCGGGATGCGGTAGGAGAGCGGGTTGAAATAGAGCTGGATGTTCGGCCGCTCTTCGTCTGGCCGGCCGCGGAAGAAACCACCCGCTTGGTTGACGCTCATCGAGAACGGTCCTTTGCCGGTCAAGAGATACTGCAGACCGAGACGCATCTGGCCGAAGAGACTGCCGAACTCGTCGTTGAGCGTCGGGATCGTCGCACGATAATAGAAGCTGGCGCAGAGATGATCCTGCAGGTTCAGGCCGACCGACGGCAGATGCCGGCGCGTTTCGACCCCGAGCGACGACAGCGCCTTGCCGTCGCCAATGCCCGAGACCTGCAGCAGCTGCGGGCTACCGACCGCACCGGCGGCCAGGATGACCTCGCGCCCCGCCGTGAAGCGGCGCCGCGTCCCATTCTGTATGACATCGACACCGGTCACGCGTCCGTCTTCGCCGAAGACCAGCTTTTCTGCCTGCGCGTAGCGTTCGATCGTGAGATTGGGACGCTTGAGGGCGGGCCTCAGATACTCCGCGCTCGAATGCGAGCGGCGGCCGTTGTTGGTGTTGACGTCGTAGACGCCGGCGCCCTCGATCGAGGCGCCGTTGAAATCCTCGTTCAGCGGCAGCTGCAACGATCCGCAGCTTTCGAGGAAAGCGTCGGTGATCGGGTGCGTCATGCCGCGCATCGGGGTGATGTGGATCGGGCCTTCGCCGCCGTGCCATTCGGACGATCCGCGCGCATGGGTTTCGAGCCGGCGGAAATAGGGCAGGACATCGTCATAGCCCCAGCCCGTATTGCCGGCGTTTTTCCAGTCGTCGAAGTCGTCGCGCGCGCCGCGCACATAGATCATCGCATTGATCGAGCCGGATCCGCCCTGGACCTTGCCACGCGGCACGTAAATGCTGCGATCCTGAAGCTCGGCCTCCGGCTCGCTCGAATACATCCAGTTGACCTGGGGATTGTAGTAGCTGCGGGCGTAGCCGACCGGGATCTTGAACCAGAAGGAATTGTCGTTGCCGCCAGCCTCGATCAAAAGCACCCTGTGGCGACCATTTTCGCTGAGCCGGCTCGCAAGAATGCAGCCGGCCGACCCGGCGCCGACGATGATGTAGTCGTAGATCATCTGCATGTCCTATCGTCGGAGTTATCCGCGTGCCGGCGCGAAGGCCTTCACGTCCGCCGGCCGGCTGTCCATCTGCAGGTGCAGGCGCTCGCCGGTGTACGGCGTGTGCTTTTCGACGACGTCCATGTTGAGCTCGATGCCAAGGCCAGGCTCGCGCGACGGGATGATGTAGCCATCCTCGACGGCGAGCTTGGTCTTCAGCACATCCGCATGAAATCCGCTGAAATCGAGGATCGCCTCATGGATGAGGAAGTTCGGCGACGCAGCTGACAGCTGGATACTGGCCGCAGCCCCGACCGGGCCGTTATAGAGATGCGGGGCGATCTGGGCGTAATAGGCTTCTGCCATGCCGGCGATCTTCTTCGCCTCGAGAAGCCCACCGACGCGTGCGACGTTCATCTGCAGGATCGAGGCAGCCTTCAGTTCGAGGACGCGCTGGAACTCGTACTTGGTCGTCAGGCGCTCGCCGGTCGAAATCGGGATCGAGGTCGCGCGCGCCACCTCTGCCATCGCCGCTTCCTGTCCGGGAGGAACCGGTTCTTCGAACCAGAGCGGGTCGTATTTTTCGAGACGCCGCGCCAGCCGGATCGCCGAGGACGGCACCATCTGGCCGTGCGTGCCGAAGAGCAGATCGGCGCTGCTTCCAACGGCGTCGCGGATCTTGCGGCAGAATTCCTCCGAGCGGTCCATCACGCCGAGCGAAAGCTGGTGGCCGGAATAGTTGGTGTAGGGACCGGCCGGGTCGAACTTGACGGCGGTGAAGCCCATTTCGACCATTTCGACGGCGCATCCGGCGGCGAGATCCGGATCGTTGAAGTCGAACTCTCCAGCCGCGTTCTTCGGGTAGAGATAGGTGTAGGCGCGGAGCTTCTCGTGCACGGTGCCGCCGAGCAGGTCCGCGACGGGCCGGCCGGCGGCCTTGCCGATGATATCCCAGCAGGCGATTTCGAGACCCGAGACGATACCCATCATCGTCGGGTCCGGGCGCTGGGTGAAGCCGCTCGAATAGGCCGAGCGCCAGAAGCGCTCGATCTGGTGCGGATCATGGCCGAGCAGATGCCGCTCGAAGACGTCTTCGATCAGCGGCGTCAGCGCCTTTGGATGGAACGAGGTCGCGTAGATCTCGCCGATGCCTTCGATGCCGCAGGCGGTCGTGAGGCGCACGAAGATCCAGTACATTCCGCCCACATGCGGCGGCGGGACGGCGACGGCATAGGTCTTGAGAGACGCGATCTTCATTTGTGTCATCCCTTTTTCTTGAGGCGGGCCATCAGCACCAGGGTGGCGATGGCGCCGAGGACGCAGATGGCGGCGATGTAGCCGAAATAGAACTGGTAGCCGGCGATGCCCGGATAACGGTCTGAGAGGTATCCGTTGACGAGCGGCAGGTAGGTGTCGGGCGCGTAGCCGACGAGCGAGATGATGCCGATCGCAAGGCCGGTGATGTTGGCCGGCACGTGGCAATCGTCGAGGATCGCCCAGTAGAGGCCACGGATCGTATAGGTGATGAGGCCGACGAGCAGCACCAGTCCGACGAAGAGGACCGTGGAGCCGATGCCCGGCAGGGCGATCATCGCCACGAGGCTGGCGGCTGCCACGATGAAACTCAGGAGCAGGATCGCGGTCTTGCCGTAGCGGTCGCCAAGCAGGCCGCCGCCGATACCGCCGACCGGGCGCAGCCACAGCTTGATCGTGACGATCACGCCGGCCATGGCGGCGGAAATGCCGAAGCCGCCTTCCTGCAGATAGGCCGAGAAGCTGTAGGTCGCGAGGAACACGTGATAGCCGCAGAAGATGATGGCGGCGACGAGCCAGACCTCGGGGATACGGAGCAGCGTCTTGATGTCGGCCAGCAGGTTGCCTTCGCGCTTGCGCGCGCCTTTCTCGACAACGACGGGCTGCGACACGGCGAAATAGGCGATGCCGACGACGATGCAGAAAACGGCATAGAGCAGCACGACATCACGGAAACCCATGGCAAGCCCGGCGCCGCGCGTTTCCGTCGTGAAGACAAAGAGCGCGATGGCGACGCTGGCAAGCAGCGCCTCGACCAGGCCACGGCCGCCGTCGAGAATGCCGAAGAAGCGTCCCTGCTCATTGGCGCCGGCGATCAGGTTCACCTGCTTCAGCGTCGCCGCCCAGAACGTCAGGCCCGTCGTGACGCCGAAGCCGCAATAGATGACGAGAAGCGATGAGTAGCCGGGCAGCGTCGCGTACCAGAGGCCGAGCAGTCCCGTGCCGACCATGGAAACGAGGATCAGGATGCGCGGCTGGACGCGGTCGGCGAGCCAGCCGCTCGGCAGGTAGCCGACCAGGAAGCTGGTGCCGAGAATGGAATAGAGAACGCCAAGCTCGGTGTTGGTGAGCTTGAGTACCTCCAGCATCGTCGTCTGGTAGGACTGGCGCAGGTAGAGGATCGGATAGATCGCGCCCGCGGCGATCACGATCAGCGCCAGTTGCAGGTAACGGCTGCGGGCCGACACGGACGGCGCAGCGATTTCTGTTTCGGAAATTGAGCTCAAGGGTAGTCTCCTCCCCGACCGATGGCGGGAGCATGCCATCGGCCCGGTCTTGATGTTGATGTCCGAACAATTCCGGTTCCCGTCCGGAATTGCGTCATTTCAAATGATCAGTGTTTCAGGACGACGAGGCGCGTCTGGGTGAATTCCAGCATCCCGTGCTTGCCGTCGTCGCCGCCGAGACCCGAGCGTTTCCAGCCGGCGTGGAAGCCCTGATAGGGATCCGCCGGGAAACGGTTGACGTAGAGTTCGCCGGCCTCGATGGCGTCGCTGGCCCGCATGACGGTGCGATAGTTCTCGGTGAAGAGCACCGAGCTCAGGCCGAACTGATGGTCGCTCGCCAGCGCCAGCGCTTCCTCGAAGGTCGAGTAGCGGATCACCGCGAGAACAGGCCCGAAGACCTCCTCGCGCACGATCTCCATCTCCTGGCGGCAGCCGGAAATCAACGTCGGCGGATAGAAGTAGCCCGGTCCTTCCGGCAGGTAACCGCCGGTCTCGACCGTTCCGCCTTCCGCCCGCGCCTGCTCGACCATTTCATGCACGCGTTTCTGCGCGGCGTCGTTGGCGAGCGGGCCCATGCGGGTCGCATCCTCGGCGCGGTCGCCGAAGGCGCGGGCAGCGAAACCTTCACGCAGCTTGGCGAGCAGCGTGTCATGCACGCTTTCGTGTAGGTAGAGCCGCTCGGCACTGGTGCAGACCTGGCCGCAATGGGCGGTCTTGGCGGCGATGATCGCCTGTGCCACAGCATCGAGATCCCCATCCGGCTCGACGATGACGGGAGTCTTGCCGCCGAGTTCGAGAGAGGGCTTGGCGATGTTTTCCTTGCAGTAGTCGAGCACGATGCGGCCGGCCGAAACGCTGCCGGTCAGCGTGATCATGCCGACGCCGGGATGAGTGCAGAGCGTTTTCGCAACGTCATGCGACATCGTGAGGATGTTGACGAGGCCTTCCGGCAGGCCGGCCTCGACGATCGCTTCGGCAAAAACGAAGGCGGATGTCGGCGTATTGTTGCTCGGCCGTACGACAACGGCGTTTCCTGCAATCAGCGCCGGGGCGATTTTGCGCACCAGTGTGTAGATCGGATAGTTGAACGGGATCAGCCCGGCAACGACGCCGATCGGAACACGCTTCAAGAGCAGGGTTTCACCGGGATTGTCGCTCTCGATCACTTCGCCCTCGATGCGGCGCGCCCATTCGGCGTGGTAGCGCATCAGTTCGGCGCCGTAGATGACTTCCGCGGTCGCGTCGGCGAGGCTCTTGCCCGACTCTTTCGCCAGGGCAGCGCCGATGGTCTCAGCCCGGCTTTCCAGCACCGTCGCCAGTCGACGCAGCGCATCGCCACGCTGGATGGCCGGCAGTGCCGCCCAGGCGCGCTGCGCCTTCATGGCTGCCTCGACCGCTGCTGTTGCCTCCTCATCCGTTGCTGCCGGCACCGATGTGAAGACCTGGCCTGTCGCCGGATTACGGACGTCGATCGTCACCGCAGACGTGCTTTCGATGAAACGACCGCCGGAAAAATTGCGATAGGGGCTCATGGCATCTCGGATGTGTTGGCCGCGGCTCCGGGCGCCAAAGGCGCGCAGGACAAGCGGACTGCGCGGGAGAGAGCACAATGAGCGACGGCCCGTCTCTCTCCCGACCGAGACCGTCACGAAACTGTTGCGACGATAGGGCCGGAGGCACAAGCGAGTAATTTTCAGCGAGAGCATTCCAAAATGGAATGCTTGGCTCAGGCAGCCCGGTCGGCCGAAACTTCCGTAAGCAGCCAGGCACGGAACGCGTCGACCTTGCGGTCGTTTCCGGCCTGGGGCCGCGTGACGAACCAGTAGGATTCATGCCCCTCGACCTCGACGTCGAAAAGCTGCACGAGCTGCCCGGTCTCAAGCTGATTGCGAACCATCGAACGATCGGCAACGGTGACGCCGAGGCCCGCACAGGCCGCTTCGATCGCCAGATCGAGCAGGTCGAACTCTAGCCCGCCGCGGGTATCGACATCCTGGAACCCGGCTGCATCCAGCCAATGGCGCCAGGTCAGATAACGCCGGTCGGGTGAAGCGAGCACGTGCAGGAAGGTAAAGCGCTGCAGGTCCGTCGGACCCTCGACTTTCACCCCTTCGAGCAGTGATGGCGCACAGACGACCACATGCCGCTCCGTCATCAGGATGCTGGCATCCAGCATCGGCCACTCGCCATCGCCGAAGCGGATGGCGCAGTCGAGAAGACCGCGCTCGGCAATCGTGTCCGTGGCTTCGGTGCTGAGGCTGATATCGACGTCGGGCAGGGCCACGCGCAGCCGCGGCAGACGCGGCAGCAGCCAGCGCTTGGCAAAGGTCGGCGGAACGTTGATCCGCAAGCGGTTCTGGTTGCTCTTCTCGGTGATGCTGCGCAGCGAAACCTCGATGCTATGGAACGCTTCCTGGATCGTCGCCAGCAGTTCGGCACCGGCCGGCGTCAGCTCGAGATGGTGGTGGCGACGGATGAGCAGGTCTTCGCCAAGCTCATCCTCGAGGTTGCGAACCTGGCGGCTGACCGCACTTTGCGTGAGGTTGAGCCGCTCGGCCGCCCGCGTGAAGCTGCGGGTCTGCCCGACCACTTCGAAGACCTTCATCGCCGACAATCCAGGAAGTCTTCGCATCGATAACTTGGCCTCAGGAAACGCTGCATCCCGCGGGTCGTCGCGGGATCGATGCGCACCTTTGCGTGTCACGCTCCGGCGCACAAGCACGAAAATCCAAATCGTATCCAGCAAAGCGGAAGCGCACGCCTGGCTAGCTCCGAACGACGAACGGCGGCTCTCGCCGCCGTTTGCCTATCCAATCCATCGCCTGGCCAAGCCCAGAC
This sequence comes from Ensifer sp. Root423, assembly GCF_001426275.1. Taxonomy (NCBI): domain Bacteria; kingdom Pseudomonadati; phylum Pseudomonadota; class Alphaproteobacteria; order Hyphomicrobiales; family Rhizobiaceae; genus Ensifer; species Ensifer sp. Root423. The sequence continues at coordinate 150,815 of NZ_LMEG01000002.1, forward strand.
GAAAACTGGAAACTTAACCGCTCCTACTCCGCAGCATAAAAGCCGTAGAGCACCGGCATCAGCCCGACCAGCGCCTCGAAGCGCTTGAAGGACTTACGTTCGGGTCGCGTCCATCCGGTTTCGGCGAGCGCCGAAAGCCGCGGGAAGACGAGCCGGTCGAAGACGGCGCGGTCGGTCATCGGTTCGGACCAGATGCAGCATTGCACGCCGAGCAGGTGCTTTTTCTGTGCGTCGGTCCAGCCTTCGACCGGGTCAAAGGTGTAGAGCTTTTCCGGGTCTGACCAGCCGGCCCAGCTGCCGCCGGGCTCCGACCAGGCCGGGCTGTTGGCCATGTCGAGATAGTAGACTTGGCCCGGGCAGACGACGATGTCGTAACCTTCCTCGGCAAGCGCGGCCGACGCCTCGACCGTGCGCCAACCGAAGAGCAACGACTTCGCCTTGTCGATGACGTTGCCGTGGGCCGCCTCCTGCCAACCGCCGGTAACGCAATTTCGGCTCGCCAGGAACGCCTGGACGCGCGCCAGGAACTCGCCCTGCAGCACCGCCGCACCCGAACCGTCGATCTCGTCGGCGCCATGGGTGTTGGTGACGACGTTCAGGCGTTTGGCGTGGGTTTCGGCGACCTCGTCACCGGCAAGTGCACGAAGCCGCGTGAGCGCTTCCGGCGAGCCGGACCAGGCACCAAGCGGCACCTCGTCGGCGCCAACATGAATCGCCCGCATCGGGAAGAGTTCGATCAACTCGTCGAAGATGACTTCCAGCACGCGATAGGTCTCTTCGCGCGCCGGGTTCAGGCAGTTGTCCGGGAAGCCCTGGACCGAATGATAGCTTCCCTTTTCCTCGGGATCGCGCAGTTCCGGGATTGCCTGCAGCATCGCATAGGAATGACCGGGGATGTCGATTTCCGGCATCACCTCGATGCCGAGGCTGGCGGCAAGCGCTACGATCTGACGAACCGCCGCCTTGGTGTAGTAGCCGCCGGTCGGTTCAGGACCGGAGCCGAGCAGCGGCGGGATTTTGCGACCATGGCCGCGCCAGGCGCCGATTTCAGTGAGCGCCGGATAGGCGTCGATCTCCACGCGCCAGGCCTCGTCGTCGGTCAGGTGCCAGTGAAAGCGATTGAGTTTGTTCCAGGCCATCAGCTGCAGGAAGCGCTCTACCTCCGCGGTGCTATAGAACTGCCGGGCGACGTCGAGGTGGGTGCCGCGCCAGGCGAGCGCCGGCTCGTCCTTGATCTCCCCGCCCGTCGGAAACACGAAGGTGCCCGGATGCGACCGCGCCCCGCGCAGGACCTGGCCGAGCGTGATCAGGCCGTAGAGAATACCCGTCTGGCTACCGCCCGAAATGGCGACGCCGGCAGGCGAGAAACGGATCGTGTAGGCCTCCGGACCAAGGTGCGACGCCTTTGACAATTCGACCGGGAAACCGCCCTCCGCCGCCGGCCGGACAATGCCCTCGACCGGAAACAGGCTGGCCGTGAGATCGGCAAACGCCTTCGCCGCGGCGGACGCTTCACTGCCTTCGGCCTTCAGATCGAGGCCCGGAGGCGCCAATAGCTGACCGGAGACCGCAACCGCTTGCGGCCACGGCACGATCGAGACTGGCACGGGGGCCACCTTCGGCACCGGATAGACGGCGGCGCCACGCTTCAGCTCGGCATTGTCACCGTGCGCCCGCGAGGCAAGCACGGCAACCGGCGCATTCGTGCCATCGGACAGGACGAGGAAGGCGGCGTTGGCGCCATCGGTCCAGTGGCGCGGCTCGAAGCTCATGCCGTGAGCCTTGAGCGTCCAGGTCGCGCCGGGCTTCAGCTCAAAACCTTCCGGCGGCGCGAATTCCGCATAGTTGGAGAGCCGGACCAGAAGCTGCCCGCCCTCGACCTCAGCGGCAGGATCGATGCGCGCCGGGCCCGAGACGCCGAGGCGAAAGCCCTTGATCGGCCGGTCCGAATTGTTGGTGAGCGTCAGCGCATAGACCGACCTGTCGGCGGTGCCGACGGGCACCCAGAGCGTTTCCAGAAGATAGTCAGATTTGGCGGCAAACGTCATCAAATGGCTCCATGAGTGATTGGTCTCTGCGGCCGCCCCGGGGGCCAGCGCGTTTCTTGGGGAATGCGGGTCCTCGGTTCACATAGCTCACGCCGGCGTTCGGCCAAGGGCACGGACGAAGTGATTCACGGTAACTTCTTCCACGTTGTCGGAGGCCGGACGGCTCTTTCGCCGCACGTCGTCGGCATGGGCAAGGAAGCGGGCGCTTTGCCCTGGCACAAAGGGGCGATCGGGGTCGGGGACCGCGGAAAGAAGCAGTTGCGTATAGGGATGGCGGGGATTGCCGATGACGGCGCTGGTCTCGCCCCACTCGACCATCTGCCCGGCAAACATCACCACGACCTCCTCGGCGATGTGGGCGGCCGTGGCTATATCGTGGGTGATGTAGAGCATGGCGAGGTTCCGCTCGCGCTTGATGCGCGCGAGCAGTTCCAGGATGTCGAGGCGGATCGACACGTCGAGCATCGATGTCGGCTCGTCGGCAACGAGCACATCCGGCCCGACGGCAAGCGCCCGGGCAATGTTGACGCGCTGGCGCTGGCCACCGGACAGTTCGTGCGGAAACTTTCGTGCCGTCACATCGGCGTCCAGACCGACATCGGCGAGCAGACGCGCGACGGCAGCTTTCGCCTCGCCCCCGTTCTTGGCGTGACCATGCAAAAGCAGTGGCCGCGCGAGGTGATGGTAGACGGAGAACACCGGGTTGAGTGAGGCGAAGGGATCCTGAAACACCATCTGGATCGCCCGCCGACGCATCTTTTCGTCGGCCCTTCCTCCGGCCTGGGTAACGTCGGCGCCGCGAAACGCCATCGTCCCCGATGTCGGCGCATCGAGCCGCGCGACGATGCGGGCGCAGGTGGTCTTGCCGCAACCGGATTCGCCGACGAGCGCCAGCGCCCGGCCGGGCTTCAAGGCGAGCGAAATGCCGCGCAAAGCCTCGACGGTACCGAAGCTGCGCCTGATGTCCTTGAGGCGCACGATCGCATCGTCTTCGTCAGCCATGGTCGTCGTTAGCGGCATCACGTTCATTCGACGACCCCCAGGCTGCGGACGGATGAGGGCAGTTGCGGGATCGCGCCCCAGAGTTTCCGCGTGTAGTCGTGTTCCGGCGCACGGCTGATCTGCTGCGTGTCGCCGACCTCGACCAGTTGCCCTTTGAGCATAACACCGATGCGATGGCAGAGCTGCGCCATCAGGTGCAGGTCGTGGGTGATGAACAGCACCGAAAAACCGAGGTTGCGCTGCAGGTCGACGAGTTGCTCCAGGATTTCCCGCTGCACGACGACGTCGAGCGCCGTCGTCGGCTCGTCCATGATGATCAGTTCCGGCTTCAGCGCCAGGCAGATTGCGATAACGATGCGCTGGCGCATGCCGCCGCTGAACTGGTGCGGATAGTCGTCGAGGCGGTTGATCGGGATTCCAACGAGCCGGAACATTTCTTCGGCCCGTGCACGGGCCTGCGGCCTGGTCGCGCCGGTGTGCTTGCGCAAGACGTCGAAAAACTGCGCCTCGACCCGCATCAGCGGGTTGAGCGAGTTCATTGCGCTCTGGAACACCATGCCGATCCGCCGCCAGCGGACGTTTTGAAGCAACGCTTCCGGCATCTTCAGGAGGTTTTGACCATCGAGCAGGATCTCGCCGCCGGCGACCCAGGCCGGCGGTTTTGATAGCCGCGTGATCGCATAGGCGATCGTGCTCTTGCCGCAGCCGGATTCGCCGGCAAGGCCGAAGAGTTCGCCGCGGCGCACCTCGAAGGAGACATCGTTAACCGCGCGGAAAGCGCCGTCGTCAAGCAGGTAATCGACGTTCAGGTTGCGGATTTCCAGGAGTGCATCGCTCATCGGGCCGCCTCCAGTTCGCGACGGCGTAGCCGCGTGAGACGCAGCCAGCGGCTGAGCGCCGGACCGGAGCGAAGCTGCGGATTGGCGATCTCGTCAAAGGTGAAGTTGATGAGCGCGAGACCAAGACCGACGAGCGCGATGCCCGCGGCCGGAACGGCGATGTCCCACCAGGCGCCGACGATGATCGCCGAGGAGTTTTGCGCATTGTAGAGCATGGTGCCCCAGGTCACCCGGAGCGGATCGCCGAAGCCGAGATATTCGAGCGTCGTCTGCGCGACGATCGCATAGATGATGCTGCCGACCACGTTGATGCCGATCAGCGGCACCAGATTGGGCAGGATCTCGACGAAGATGACCCGCCAATGCGGCTCGCCGACCATGCGCGCCGCCACCACGAATTCACGCTGCCGGAGCGCCATGGTCTGCGACCGCGTCATCCGCGCCCCCCAGGGCCAGGAGGTGAGCGCGATGATCGCCATGATCGCCATCGGCCCGACCGTGCCGGCAAAAGACGCAAGCAGGATCAGCAGCGGAATATTCGGTATGACAAGGACGGCATTGGTGGCGAGATCAAGCGTCGCATCCGTGCGGCCGCCGAAGTAACCGGCGACGAGGCCGACGATTGTGCCGAGCGCAGTAATCGCAAGGCCGGTGGCAAAGCCGACCGCAAGCGACGGCCTGGCACCCCAGACGAATTGCGAGAAGACGTCGCGGCCCATCTTCGTGGTGCCGAAGACATGCTCGACGGTTGGTGGCTGATGCGAACGACCGACACGCTCGCTCGGATCACCCGGTGCGAGAACCGGCGCGAACAGCGCCATCAGGCAGAGCGTGAGAATGATGACAAGGCCGGCGACGGCTTTCTTCTGCCGCCAGAACAAGGAGACGCCCGCATTCATGCCCTGCCCTCCCTTATGCGCGGATCGACCACGCCATAGATGATGTCGACCAGAAGATTGGCGCCGAGCGTGGCGATCGTCATCAGCAGCAGTTGCCCCTGGATCACGGGATAGTCGCGGGCAACGCTTGCCGTATAGAGCGTCAGTCCGAGACCCGGATAGTTGAAGACGATCTCGGTCACGATCGAGCCGCCAAAGACCGCCCCCAGCATCAGCGCCAGGTTGGTGAGCACCGGCAGCATGGCGTTGCGCGCCGCGTAGCCGAACATGACGGCTGCTTCCGAGAGGCCCTTGGCTCGCCCCATGGTGACGTAGTCCTCACCGAGCACCGAGATCATGCTGGAGCGCATCGTCGTCTGAAACTCGCCAATCAGATAGGGCGAGAGCGTCAGCACCGGCATGATCGCGTGCAGGAAGACGCTGCCGAAGAAGGTGAAGTTCAGCCCCGGGTCGAGGCTCGGATCATAGGCGTAGCCGACCGGCAGCAGCCGGAGCGTCACGCCGAAAGTGAAAAGCGTCGCAAGCGCGATGATGACGGGCGGAACGGCAATCAGCACCACCGAGAACGGCGAGACGAAACTGTCGAAACGCCCGCCACGGCGCCAGGCGGCGACGGCGCCGAGCAGCACACCGATGCAAAGAGAGAAGGTTATGGCGGTGACCACGAGAAACGCCGTCCACCCGGCCGAGCGGCCGAGAACTTCAAGCACCGTCTGCGGATAATACTTGACCGAGACGCCGAGATCGAAATGGGCGAGCCCGACGACATAGTCGACGAACTGCTGCCAGATCGGTTGCTCGATCGCACCGAAACGCGCCTTGATCGCCTCGATGGCCGCGGGCGTTGCCCGCGGTCCGAGTTGGGCGATCATGCTGTCGACGGGGGACCCCGGCATCAGCCGGGGAACCGCGAAGTTCATGACGATCGCGAAGAGGAACGCCACGCAGTAGACGGTAAGCCGTCGACGGGAAAGTCGCATCGCTGGAACCCGCTGCCGTTTATTGTACGGGCTTCAGGCGGAGCAGATGCACCAGCCGCATCCGGTTGTTGTCGTGATCCTCGGGGTTCATGACAGGCTCGTCCTTCGTCACCCAGCCGGTAAAGCGCTTGGTCGAGAACTGATACCAGGTCGGACCGTTGAAGACGGGAACGACGGGCAGGTTGTCGGCGACGATCACTTGCACCTGATCGAACAGCTTCTTGCGGTCGTCGTCCGTCGCCGCCCGGCGGTAATCATCGAAGACCTTGTCGAGTTCGGGGTTGGAATAGCGTGACGGCGCGCTGGTGATACGCCCACCGAAGCCGGTCGACAGCGACTGGAAGTAGCCGCGGAAAGGCGTCGGGCCGTCGGCACGCGAATTCATCACCGCCTCGAAGCTGCCGTCGAGGATCTGTTTCTGCCACTGCTCGTATTCGGGCGTTGCGACAGAGGCGTTGATGCCAATCTTGCGCAAGCCTTCGGCCGCGATCTGCACCGCGTCGATCCAGTCGGTCCAGCCGTTCGGCACGATGATCGGAAAGGCGATCGGTTTGCCGCTCGGCGTGGTGCGGAAGCCCTCGCCGTCCTTCTTGTAGCCGGCATCGTCAAGCAGCTTGTTGGCCTTGTCGATGTCATAGGCGAGCCACTCGTCCTGAGCACCCTCGGCGGCCTTGTTGCGCCAGCTGTCGAAGCGCGGCGGCAGACCGCTCGCATGGGTGTTGACGACGGGATAGCCGAAACCGGCGATATCGACCATCGCGGTGCGATCCATGGAAAGGCTGAAGGCGCGCCGGAACGTCATATCGTTGAAGGCCTCGGCGTTGCCCGGATTCGACGACTTGAAGTTCATCTGGAACGAAACGGTTTCGGCTGGAGGCTGCCAGTAGCCATTATGGTCAGGGTCGAGGCCGACATAGGTCTTGTCGATCTGCGGCAGGAACGAGCCGAACCAGTCGATCGAGCCCTCCGGCAGGAGCGCCAGCATCTGGTCGTTGCCGGAAATCTGCGGCAGCTTCAGGCAATCGACCTTCAGCGTCGCCGCGTCCCAATAGTTGGGGTTGCGGCACTGCTCGTAGACCTGGGGCGTGAAGCGGCGGATCTCGGTCATCGGGCCGGAGCCGACGGGCGTCTCGTTCTTGAAGGCCAGCGGATCCTTCACGTCCTTCCAGATGTGCTCGGGCACCACCGGGAAATCGGCAAGCGACTCCGGAAAATGCGTGTCGACATCCTTGAGGTTGATCTTCACCTCGGTCGTCGACGGCGCCTCCACCGAAGCGACGGTTTCGCCAACGCCGACGGTATCGACCGCCGGGTTCTTCAGCATCAGCTCGAGCGTGAATTTCATATCTGCCGAGGTGAGCGGCTTGCCGTCCGACCATTTCACGCCGTCGCGCAATGTATATGTGATCGACTTCAGATCGTCGGCAAATTTGTAGGCGGTCGCAAGCCGAAAGACCGGCTTGCCGCCGTCGTAATCATTGAAGATCACCAGCGGCTCGTAGACGAAATCCATGGTGCTCTGCCGCCGACCGCCGAGGTCGAACGGGTTGAAATTCTGCACCCAGCTCGTCTGCTCCTCGATGTGCATGGTGAGCACGGATTCAGCGCGGGCCTCAGCGGCGCCGATCATCATCAGCACGGACGCGACGCCAACAAAACGCCGTGTCGTTCCGCTCCTTCCGCCCCCCGGCGCGTTGCGCAAAGGCCGCATTTCCTCGACTGCCGTCATGACGAATTCCCCCTCAGGTTTCGTTGATCGAACTATTAAGTCAAGTAATTTGACTTAACGATAAGTCCGTCAAAGTCGCGCTGTCAATCGGGGTATTTTCGCCGAGACTAAAGTTATGGTCCGAACCGCCAAGTGGTATTTCGAACGAGAATACCACTTCCGAAATCTTGCGATTTGGCGGCTCTTTCAGGCGGCGGAATTTGGTCGGAAAACGACTTGGCCAAGCATCGCGAGCAGAATCACCGCGCAGCCCAGGATCTGGGAAAGGCTCAAGGGTGACCCCAGAAACGCCAGCGCGAAGACGAGAACCCATACCGGTTCGCAGCACATGATCACCGATGCCCGCGCCGCAGAGATCATCTGCTGGCCGCGAAACTGCAGGACGAAGCGCAGGCAGGTCGAGATCAGGATGCTTGCCAGAAACCAGCCCCAGATCGCGATCGAAGGGACTGCCGCGGGCATCTGTTCGACAGGCAGCGAGACCGCGAGGATGACCACCCCTGCGGCCACCAGCTGGATCGCGGCTGTGGCCACCGCGCCTACTTCGGTGGAATTGCGTTTGACCAACGCAATGCTCGCCGCCCAAAGCAGGGCCGAGACCACAAAATAGAGGTGAGCCACCTCCACCCGAGCGCCGGGGCCAAGAAACAGCAAGCCCATCCCGGCAAGCGCGACGGCGATCGAGATCCCGAGCGCTCGCCCGACCGGCCAGCCGAAGAACAGCAGACCGAAAACCGGCACCAGCAGGTTGCCGGTCGAGGTGATGAAGGCCGCAACGCCCGGGTTCGTCGTCTGTTTCAGGCCGAAAATCCAGGCCATCATGGCGACCGCAAGGGCGAGCGCGGCGGGAAGCAGCAGGCGCACCGCCCTGCCGAGTTCGGCAAAGGATGCGAACCTCGCCAAGAGACCGATCAGCAGACCGGCGATGACAAAACGGCTGCTGAGGAAGAGCAGTGGCGGAAACTCGGCAAGAGCGTGGATCGAAAACAGCCATCCGGCGCCCGCCACAAAGGCCGCGATCGCGATCTGCAGATCGGCAATCGGCTGGGAAGGGGGCTGGGCGGAACGATCAGGGGTCATCTGTTGGACACCAGAGAAGCCGAAAGGCCGTAGCGAGCGGCCTGCCGGCTTCTCTGTCGGTTACAACCGAGATCTACCAGTGATTGTTCGGATTGTGACAAGAACGGCCGTCTACTGGTTCGCCTTGGCGTAGTCCTTCATGTTCTCAGGTGTCACCAGTTCGAACGGAACCCAGATATGCCGTTCGGTCTTTTCCTCCCGCGCCAGGGCGACGGCGGCATCCATCGCGGTCGCGCCCTGCGCGATTGCGTTCTGGAAGACGGTGACGTCGAGATCGCCTGCGGCCATGGCGGCAAGCCCGTCCGGCGTCGCATCGATGCCACCGACCACCACCTTCGACATGTCGGTGCCCGCCGCTTTCATCGCCTGGATCGCGCCGATCGCCATCTCGTCGTTGTTGGCGATGACGGCATCGAATTCCCGTCCTGTCGAGAGCCAGTTGGTCATGATGTTGCTCGCCTCGAGGCGATCCCAGTTGGCGCTCTGTTCCTCGATCACGCTCATGCCCTTGCAGTCATCGGTGGCGATGACGTCGTGAATATCCTTCGTCCGGATCAGCGACGAATGATTGTTGAGCGGTCCCATCAGCACATAAACGGAACCCTTGCCGCCAAGCAGCCGGCACACTTCCTTCGTTTCCAGCGTGCCGGAATCGATCTCGTTCGAACCGACGAAGGCGGCAGTCGCCGGGAGCCCATCGGCATCGGCCGGCGGGTGGTTGGCGTAGACGATCGGAATACCGGCGGCACTCGCCATTTTCGTCAGCGCCGGCGTGCCGTCGCCATCGACGGCAACCACGACGATCGCGTCGACGCCGGAGGATATGAAGTTCTGTACCTGGTCCAGCTGCTTGCTCGGATCGTTCTGGGCGTCCTCGACCTGAACCGAAACGCCATCGAGCTTGGCGGCGCGGTCTTCCATGCCCTGACGCAGGATCGTCAGGAACGCGCTATCGGAACGGGCAATGGTGATGCCGATGTTTTCGGCGTGAGCGGTACCAGCCAGCAGAACCGACATGGCGGCAAACAGCAACTTCCTCATTCGAAACCTCCCAAAGGAACAGATGACCTGTGAGTCATAAACGGAATACATGGTCCATTGAAAGTCAATAATGAAACATGCATTTCATTATTGTGCAGCAATGGAATGATCGAAACCCCGCGAAACTCGGGATTTTCGGCATGCAAAATCCTGATAAGAGCTACCTATGAGTGCATCATCTTGATACGAGCACCGCGTATCCGGGGAGATTTCGACTGCGCCTTCGGGAAACGAGGGAGCCGCTTTCGGCTGTGTCTCACCGGAAATGCCGGCGGCGCGCGACGCCTGTGACATCACGCCTTTAACCCACGCAACCCTCGCTGTCGGCAGGAGATCCCGATGACCGTACAGGAAGCAATCCTCAACTTCGGCTATGATCCCACGATCAAGGAAGATGGCCCGACGCTCCGGCCGCCGATACCCGCATCACTGCCGAGCGCGGCAACCGTCAACGCGCTCTACCTGCCGCCGCCCAAGGCGCAGGGCACACCGAGCCATGTCGGCAGCCCCGGCAGTTGCGCCGCCTGGGCCACGACCTACGGGCTTGCCACCTATTGGGCGGCCGTTTCGACCGGCGAAGCGCCGTTGCAACCCGTGCGGCAGGCAAGTCCGGCCCATATCTACATCGAAGTGATGAAGAGCTACGGGAAAACGGGTTGCGCGGGATCACAGCTGGCCTCCTATCTCAATCTGCTCAAGCAGGGCGGCACCCCAAACTGGGAGACGGCTCCCTATTTTCCGAATTGTCCCGAGCTGTGGTCGCGCTACGATCCCGGCGCCCTTCCCGACGCCAGCTTCCAGATACCCGGCTGGGCGACGGTCGAGACCAGCGATCTCGACGCGATCAAGGCCGTCATCGTCGCGGGCGGAGCGCTCTGCTACGGCACGTCACTGAACAAGAGCTTCATGCAATATGAAGGGCCGGGCCCATTGAGAGGGCCTCTGGAAAAGTTGCCGAACACCGGCCATTGCATGTTGGTCATCGGCTATGACGACGAGCAGCAGGCCGTCCTCATCCAGAACAGCTTCGGTGAGAATTGGGGCTGCGAATGGAACGGGCGTCGCGGCTACATCTGGATGGGTTACGAGTTGTTCCAATGCCTCGCCCAGGGCCAGGCGATGTACATCACCGGCTGACGTCGGGCGGCTTGCCCGCCGCCCGATCTACCATCCCTGAACGGAGCCGTGGCCCTACTCCGCCGCCACGGCTGCGGGATAGGCTACGGTCTTCGTGTCCTCGGCCTCAAGGCTTGCCGGCGTCTCAGGCTCGACGGAGCTCTTCTTCGGTTCGCGACCGAAGAAGAGCGCATAGCCCGCCGGCAGAACCAGGATGGTCAGCACGGTCGCGACCAGGATGCCACCCATCATGGCGTAGGCGAGCGGCCCCCAGAAGACACCGCGCGAGATCGGGATCAGCGCCAGCACGGCCGTCAAGGCGGTAAGCGTGATCGGCCGGAAACGCCTGACGGCGGAGCCGATGATCGCCTCGGCGCGGTCCATGCCCGCGGCGATATCCTGGTCGATCTGGTCGACGAGGATGATCGAGTTGCGCATGATGATGCCGAGCAGCGCAATGACGCCCAGGATCGCAACGAAGCCGAAAGGCGCACCGCTGATCAAAAGGGCAGCAGCCGCACCGATGATGCCGAGCGGACCGGTCGCGAGAACCAGCATCGCCTTGCCGAAATGCTGCAGCTGGATCATCAGCAGGATGACGATGACGCCGAGCATGATCGGCGCCTTGGCGGCGATCGAGGCCTGGCTTTCGGCAGAGTCCTCCGCGCCCCCTTGGATGGCGATCGAGTAGCCGGCGGGCAGGCTGTCGCGCAGCGGCTGCATTTCGCCAAACATCTTCATCGCCACGTCGTTCGGCTGCACACCATCCGGCAGGGTGCCGCGCACGGTGATCGTCGGCAGGCGGTCGCGGCGCCATTCGATGCCCTGCTCGAGCACCGGCACGACCTTGGCAACCTGCGAAAGCGGTACGAAGCCACCGAAGTCGGTCGGGATGTATATGGAGTCGACCGAACTCAGCAGCTTGCGGCTTTCAGCGGGCTCGCGGGCAACGATCGCCACCGTCTCCTCGCCATCGCGGAAATTGTCGAGCGGCGCACCCGTGACGCTTGCCTGCAGTATCTGGCGAATGCGCTGCGAGGTGACCCCGAGCGCGCGGGCGCGGTCCTGGTCGATCACCAGCTTCATGCCCGGCACCGGCTCCAGCCAGTCGTCGTGCACGGCGCCGAGCAGCGGGTTCTCGTGGAACTTCGCCTTGACGCGATCGGCAATACGCCTGACTTCGTCGCGATCCGGCCCCATGATGCGCATCTGCACCGGCCAGCCGGTTGGCGGGCCCAGGAACAGGCGATCGACCTTGGCGCGGATCGAGGGGAAGTCGGCAGCTAGAATTCCGCGCATCTTGGCGATCAACCGTTCGCGCGCCGGCTCGTCCTTGGCCATCACGAGAAGCTGGGCAAAGTTCGGATTGCGAAGCTGCTGGTCGAGCGGCAGGAAGAAGCGCGGCGCGCCCTCGCCAATATAGGTGGCGATGAAGCGCTTGTCCTCGTCGTCCATCATGCGGGCTTCGAGTGCCTTGGCCTGCTTCTCGACTTCCTTGATGCTGGTGCCCTCGGGCAGCCAGAGATCGACGAGGATCTCCGGCCGCGACGACTGCGGGAAGAAGTTCTTCGGAATGAACTGGAAGGCCCAGAGGCTGACGAAGAAGAGGGCGAGCGTCGTCGACAGCACGATGATGCGATGGCGCACGGCCCAGGTGACCGTCGTGCGCAGGCGACGGTAGAAGCGCGTGTCGAAGACGTCGTGATGATTGCCGGCGTGGCTGCGCTGCTTCAGGAGCATATTGCCGAGCCAGGGGGTGAAATAGACGGCAACGAACCACGAGACGACGAGCGCGATGCCGACCACGTAGAACAGCGAGCGCACATACTCCCCGGCGGTCGAAGCGGCAAAACCGACGGGAATGAAGCCGGCCGTGGTGATCAGCGTTCCGGTCAGCATCGGGAAGGCAGTGGAGGTATAGGCGAAGCTCGCAGCCTCGACCTTCACCAAGCCCTCTTCCAGCTTTCGTTCCATCATCTCGACCACGATCATGGCGTCGTCGACCAGAAGGCCGAGCGCAATGATCAGTGCGCCGAGCGAGATGCGCTGCAGGTCGATGCCGAGCTCGTACATGATGGCGAAGGTTGCAGCCAGCACCAGCGGAATGGTGATCGCGATCACCAGGCCCGAGCGCCAGCCGATCGACAGGAACGACACGACGAGCACGATCGCCAGCGCCTCGCCGAGCGCCTTCATGAATTCGCCGACGGCTTCCTTGACCACTTCAGGCTGGTTGGAGACCTGGTCGACCTTGACGCCATAGGGCAGCGACGCTTCGAAGTGCTGATAGGTCGCCTCCACCGCGTTGCCGACATCGGTCACCTTGAAGCCCTTGGCCATGACGACGCCGATCTGGACGCTGTCTTCACCGTTGAAACGGAATTTGCGCGAATAGGGATCTTCGAGACCGGAGCTGACCGTGGCGATATCGCCAAGTCGGGTGATCTGGCCGCCGGCGCGAAGCCTCAGGTTCTTCAGGTCCTCCACCTTGTCAAGACTGCCTTCGACCGAGATGCGCACCGAGCGCGTGCCGGTATCGACCGCGCCGGCCGGGTCGATGTTGTTCTGGCCGGCAATCGTGCTGCGCAGGTCGTTGAGCGTCAGCCCGCGCTCGGCCAGCGCATTGGATGAGACGTCGATATAGATCTTCTCCGGCTGGTCGCCGATGATGACGGCCTTCTCGACGCCGGGCGTCGTCAAAAGCATGTCACGCGCCTGGATCGCGAACTTCTTCAGCTCCGGATAGCTGTAGCCTTCGCCGCTCAGCGAATGCAGTGTGATGAAGGTGTCGCCGAACTCGTCGTTGAAATAGGGACCGAGCAAACCTTCGGGCAGTTCGTTGGAGATGTCACCGACCTTCTTGCGGACCTGGTAGAAGGCATCCGCCACCTGTTCGGCATTGGTGTCGCCTTCGACCTGCAACGTGATGATCGCGCTGCCGGCACGCGTATAGGAGCGCACGAAATCGAGATGCGGCGTTTCCTGCAGCTTGCGCTCGATCTTGTTGACGACCTGGTCCTGCATCTCCTCGATCGAGGCCCCCGGCCAGAAGGCCTGCACGACCATCACGCGGAAGGTGAAGTCCGGGTCTTCCTTCTGCCCCATGCGCATCAGGCCGAAGACGCCGGCAAGGATGATGAGGCCGAACAGGAAGCGCGCCATGCTCGGGTGCGCGATCGCCCAGCGCGAAAGGTTGAAGGGCCGGTTTTCGTCGGAAGAGGAGGTGGTCATCGGCTCGGTTCCGCGGTTTTCGAGTGTCAGCGCAGGAGCGGTACTTCGGCCTGGGCCGAAGCGGAGTGCTGCGTCGTCGCGTTCGAGATCGTCACCTTGAGATCGTCGGCCATGAACTGCGTCCCGGCAGCAACGACAAGGTCGCCGACCTCAAGCCCATCGGTGACGCGCACGCCGTCAGCGGTGAAGTCGGAAAGCGTGACGGGACGGCTGCTGACGGTTTCGGTGCCGCGATCGACAACCCAGACGATGGTGTAGCCGTCCTTCTGTGCAAGCGCGCTCAAAGGGACCGAGACGTAAGGCTTGCCGTTGCCGGCCGACGCCTCGACGGTCGCGGTCATGCCGAGCAGAACCCGCGGATCGTTCGGCAGGCTTACCCGCACGGAAAAGGTCCGCGACTGCGGGTCGGCGCTGCCCGCCACCTCGCGTACCGTGCCGTCAAGCGACAACCCGGTGTCGGACCAGAGCCCGACCTTGACCGGCAGGCCGGTCTTGAAATTGGCGATCTCCGTCTCGGGCACGGCGACCTGCACTTCCTTTTCGCCTTCGACGGCGACAGTCGCGACAGGCGTGCCCGAACCGACGACCTGGCCGACATCGGCATTGATCGTGGTGACGATGCCCGGCCGGTCGGAGACGAGGTTCGTATAGGTCACCTGGTTCTCCACCTGCGACAGCGCCGACTTCGCAGCGTCGCGCGTCGCCACGGCCTGATTGTAGCTCAGCACCGACTGATCGAATTGGGCCTGCGAGGCAAATTTTCGGGCGAGCAGTTGTTCGGCGCGATCGCGCACCAGCTTGACTGTCTCGACCTGACGCTCGGCCGCTTCCAGATTGGCCGAAGCGCTGCGCACGGCGAGCTCATAATCGGTGGCGTCGACGCGGGCGAGCAGATCGCCGACCTTTACGCGGTCGCCGACATTGACGACCCGCTCGACGATCTTGCCGCTGACGCGGAAGCCGAGGTTCATTTCGGTCCGTGCCCGCACGGAGCCGGAATAGCTGAGCTGGCGGGCCGTGTCGGCCTCAGCAATCTCGACGACCTTGACCGGGCGCACCACCGCAGTGGCTTCGGTCTTTTCCTGCGAGCAGCCGGCCAGTGTCGCCGCGAGCATCGAGAGGAGTGCAGCAGTGGCAAAAAATGAAGTACGGCGGCGAAATTCTATGAGCTTAAACATGTTCGCACTCCCAAAACAGGCTGGCGCAGGCCGAAGCCGCGCCGGAAATATTTCTGCTAAATTTTCAATGCGTTGATCGCGAACTCGACCAGCTCTTCCGGGCTTGCGCGGTTCGTCTTGCTCAGACACTGGGCGACCATTTGCGGGTGGCAAAGCGTGACGGTCGCCGCCCCAAAGCAACGGGACGCGGCATCGGCGTCCTGGTCGCGAAACTCGCCCGCGGCAATCCCCTCGCGGATGACGTCGGCGAGGAGCGCGTCGATCCTGTCGATGTGCTTGTCGATGACGTGCCACTCGCGTTCGATGGCAACGATCACCATCTCGTGCACCTTCGTGTCGTCGAGCATCAGTTCGACCGTCATTTTGTGCTGTGCGTGGACGTAGCGGTGCAGGCGCTCGCTCGCGCTCAGCGGCAACTGGCAGATCTCCTGCGCCATCTGGTAGCTGGCCGCGAGCATGCGCGCGCAAAGCGCCTGGTGGATCTCGGTCTTCGAGGCAAAGAAACGGTAGATGTTTGCCGGCGACATGCCGAGCTCGCGGGCGATGTCGGCAACATTGGTCTTGCTGTAGCCGAAGTGCCGGAACAGCCCCTCCGCTGCATCGAGGATGCGCGTGATGTTGTCCTGCCGTGTCTGGTCGACGACGATATCGTTGCTCACCGGCATCGCTGGCCTTTCGATTTACGACTGACGAATTTCGTATTTCGTCAGTCGTAAATCGAAACGAGGTGTGCGTCAATGGCACAGTCGGGCGTGGTTGATCACGTTTTGAAGAACGAGCGAGACGCCCTCCTCTGGCACACGAGGGCCTCCGCGACGCAGACTGGGTGACGGGGTGCAACCGCGGCGCCGTTGACTCGACACGCTATGGTGGTTACTGGCGACTTAACTGCCGTGTTTTTCGGATTTCTCTCAAAGGGTTCAGCCATCGATGGCCACAGGTCTCATCGCCCTCCTCGACGACATCACTGCGATCGCCAAGATGGCTGCGGCCTCGCTTGACGACGTTGCCGCCCAGACGGTGAAGGCCAGCACCAAGGCCGCTGGCGTCGTGATCGACGATGCGGCCGTGACGCCACGCTATGTCGTTGGCCTGACGCCGGAACGGGAACTGCCGATCATCGCGCGGATCGCCTTCGGCTCGCTCAAGAACAAGCTGCTCTTCCTTCTGCCGGGAGCCCTTCTGCTCGGCTACTTCGCACCCTGGGCGATCACGCCGCTGCTCATGCTCGGCGGCATCTATCTCTGCTACGAGGGCGCCGAGAAGCTCTATGGTGCCCTCTTCCCCCATGCCGCCCACGCACATGAGGAAGCCGTGCTCGGCGCGACGAGCGATCCGGTAGCGCTCGAAAACGAGAAGGTTGCGGGCGCCATCCGAACCGACTTCATTCTTTCCGCCGAGATCATGGCACTGACGCTCTCGACCGTTGCCGACGCCAGCATCTACACACAGGCAGCAGTTCTGGCCGGGGTCGGCATCCTCATCACGCTTGCCGTCTACGGAGCGGTCGGCTTGATCGTGAAGGCCGACGACGCCGGCGTCGCGCTTGCCAAAAACCCCGTCGCGCTCCTGCGGCCGCTCGGCCGCGGACTGGTGCTCGGCATGCCCGTGTTCCTCAAGGCTCTCGCCGCCATCGGCACCGCCGCCATGCTGTGGGTCGGGGGCAGCATTCTCGTGCACGGCATGGCGCAACTTGGCGAGGCCGGGCCTGAACATTTCATCCACGACATCTCCGAGCATGTCGCGCAGGCGCTTCAGTTCGCGCCCGGGCTCGTCGGCTGGTTTGCGACCTCGGCACAGCAGGCACTGCTCGCCCTCGTCGTCGGCGCCATCACGATCGTCGTCTTGGGTAATGTCGTCGCGCCGATCTGGGGGCGTCTGCGCCCGGCAAAGCGCTAAAGGCGTTCGAAAGGTTTTCGGAAAGGAGGCCGCCTCCGGCCTCCTGCCAATCCGCAATCAAGCTTGCCGGAGCCGTTACCGCTTGTACTTCACCCCCGGCAGCACGCAGAGCATTTCATAAAGCAGGTTCGCCGCGGTGATCGCGGTCGTTCCAGTCGTGTCGAAGGGCGGGCTCACCTCGACGAGATCGGCGCCGACCAGGTTGAGACCGCGGCAGCCGCGGATGATCTCGAGTGCCTGGATGACGGTAAGGCCCCCGATCTCGGGCGTGCCGGTGCCCGGCGCATAGGCCGGATCAAGGCTATCGATGTCGAAGGTCAGGTAGGTCTTGTGGTTGCCGATCTTCGCGCGGATGCCTTCGATCAGCGGCACCAGCGACTTGTGCCAGCATTCCTCGGCCGGGACGACGGTGAAGCCCCTGTCGCGCGACCAGTCGAAATCGTCGGAAGCATAGCCGGTGCCGCGCAGGCCGATCTGGAAGACGAGATTGGGATTGAGGCAGCCGTCCTCATAGGCGCGACGGAACGGCGTGCCGTGCGCGATCTTCTCGCCGAACATCGTGTCGTTGATATCCGCATGCGCATCGACATGGATGAGGGCGACCGGCCCGTGTTTTTCGGCAATCGCCTTCAGGATCGGGTAGCTGATCGTGTGATCGCCGCCGAGGGTCAGCGGGATACAGTCATGCTTAAGGATCTCGCGGATGCCGCGGGTGATGATCTCCATATTGGCCGGCAGGTTGAAGGTGTTGATGGCGATGTCGCCGATATCGGCGACCTGCAGGCTTTCGAACGGGGCGGCGCCGGTCGCCATGTTGTAGGGACGGATCATCACGGATTCCGCGCGGATCTGGCGCGGTCCGTAGCGCGTACCAGACCGGTTGGACGCGCCGATATCCATGGGGATGCCAACGAAGCAGGCGTCGAGGCCTTCAGCCGAGGTCGCGGTGGGAAGACGCATCATCGTGCCGGGGCCGCCGAAGCGGGGCATATCGTTGCCGCCCAGCGGCTGGTTGAATTTTTCGTCCATGGAAGTTCTCCCTTTCTGTCGCCGGAACCCTAGCAGCCATTGCCACCCGAGAAATGCCCTTCGATCGAACGTTACTTCGAT
Organism: Ensifer sp. Root423; assembly: GCF_001426275.1. Lineage (NCBI taxonomy): Bacteria > Pseudomonadati > Pseudomonadota > Alphaproteobacteria > Hyphomicrobiales > Rhizobiaceae > Ensifer > Ensifer sp. Root423. The sequence goes on from NZ_LMEG01000002.1 coordinate 168,967, forward strand.
CGCGGTCAAACAAACATGCCCGATGCGGCAAAGGCCGGCGTCGATTGCCGTTTACGACGCCGCCGCGTCTCCCACACCTAGCCAAAGGGAGTGTTGCCCTCAAAGGACCCGCCAATCACTTTGGCGAAAACAAAAATACGCTGTTCTTGGGAGGAACCATGCAAAAGTTAACCCGCACCGCCCTGCGCTCCATGTTCGCCGCGTCGCTCGCCGCCATTGCGGCCTCAACGACCGCCCAGGCGCAGGACAAGCTGTTCATCTACAATTTCTCCGACTACTTCGCCGAAGACACCGTTTCGAATTTCCAGGCGAAGACCAGCGTTGAAACTCGGGTGGACTTCTACGATTCCCTTGAAGTGCTTGAAACCCGGCTGCTTGCCGGCGGCAGCGGTTTCGACGTCGCCTTCCCGAGCGCCACGGTCGGCGAGCGCCTGATCCAGTCCGGCGCACTGAAGCCGATCGATGTCACAGCGCTCAAGAACTACGGCAATCTCGACAAGGACCTGTTGAAGCTTGTCGCCGAGCACGACCCGGAGAACAAGTATCTCGTTCCCTACATGTGGCTGACGACGGGCGTTGCCTACAACGCCAAGCTGGTCAACGAGCGCCTGCCCGAGGCACCGGTCAATAGCCTCGACATGTTCTTCAAGCCCGAGATCGCCCAGAAATTCCAGGACTGCGGCATCGGCATCGTCGATGCGCCGAACGAGGTGATCCCGATCGCGCTCAACTATCTCGGCCTCGATCCCTATTCCACACAGGCGGAGGATCTCGACAAAGCCAAGGAACTGCTGCTGAAGCTGCGCCCCTTTATCCGGCACATGCAAAGCGGCCAGCTCGTGGCCGACATGGCCTCCGGCCAGCTCTGCCTGGCGCTGATGTGGAGCGGCGACGCCGGCATTGCAGCGGCCCGCGCCGAAGAGGCGGAGACCGGTGTTGCGGTCGCCTACTCGATCCCGAAGGAAGGCACGATCATTTCCTTCGACACGATGGCGATCCCGGCCGACGCACCGGATCCGGAACAGGCGCTGGCTTTCATCGACTATATCCTCGAGCCGAAGACAGTCGCCGCGATCAGCAATCGCGTCTTTTACGCCAACGCCAATGCCGCGGCGACGGCAGAGGTCGACGCCGGCATCCGAGACAACCCGAACATCTATCCGCCTGCCGAGGTCCGTTCCAAGCTCTTCGTCGACAAGTCGCTGCCACCGCGCCAGACGCGCGAGCGCACCCGCGTCTGGTCAGCATTCCGGGCCGGCCAATAGGCCAACCGTCAACAGCAGGACCAGATCCCGTGCCATCCTATATTTCGATCGAAAACCTGGCGAAGTCCTATGGCGTCGTCACGGCCGTCAACAACATCAACCTCGGCATCGAGAGGGGCGAATTCTTCTCGCTCCTTGGGCCCTCCGGCTGCGGAAAGTCGACGCTGCTGCGGATGATCGCCGGCTTCGAGACGCCGACCTCGGGCGCGATCAGGCTGGAAGGCGCCGACGTCACCGACGTTCCGGCGCATCGGCGTCCGACCAACATGATGTTCCAATCCTACGCGCTCTTTCCGCATCTGACGGTCGGCAAGAACATCGCCTTCGGATTGCACCAGGACGGTCTCGACAAGAGCGAGATCAGGAAGCGGATCGACGAGGTCTCGGAAAAGCTGCAGCTGACCGCACTGCTCGATCGCAAGCCGGCGCAGCTTTCCGGCGGCCAGCGCCAGCGCGTGGCGCTCGCCCGCGCACTGGTCAAGCGGCCGAAGGTGTTGCTGCTTGACGAGCCCTTGGGCGCGCTCGACAAGAACCTGCGCACCGAAACCCAACTCGAACTCGTCCGCCTGCAACGCGAACTCGGCCTCACCTTCATCATCGTCACCCATGATCAGCACGAGGCGATGACCGTTTCCACCCGCATCGCCATCATGAAGCAGGGACAGGTGCTGCAGGTCGGCTCGCCGTCAGACGTCTACGAGGCGCCGCGGTCGCGCTACGTCGCGAAATTCCTTGGCGAAACCAATGTCTTTGCCGGCGGACGATCGGAACGCGATGGCGAAGAACTGCGGATCGAAAGCGATGAGGCCGGCGGCGGTGTCCGCGCCGCCTTCACCGACCGGGTGGCGCTCGACCGGCCGTTCTGGGTTTCGGTCCGCCCTGAACGGGTAGAGCTTACAACTTCGGGCAGCGGCCTCGAAGGCACCGTGGAACAGCTCACCTATACCGGTGTCGAGAGACACTACCGCGTGCGGCTGAAGTCGGGCGCGACGCTCGACGCGCGCCGGGTCAATCTCGGCGCCGAGAGCGATCTTCGCGTCGGCGACCGCGTGTTCGCAAACTGGCCGCCGCAGGCAAGCCGGCTGCTGGCCGAATAGGAGGTCGACCCTTGTCTTCCATCGCCCATTCTTCCGCAGCCGCCCCCTCCGCAAAGGCGAACTGGGGCAAGCGCCTGCTGATCGCCATCCCCTATGCCTGGCTGCTCGTGTTGTTCCTCGCGCCCTTCGCGCTGGTTGCCGGTATCAGCCTTTCGACCGTCCGCCTCGGCATGCCGCCATTCGAGCCGCTGACCGCCTGGGACGGCTCGATCCTGAACCTTAGGCTCAATTTCGAGAATTTCCTCTATGTGCTGACCGACGACACCTATCTTCTGGCGTATCTGACGAGCCTCAAGATCGCGGCGATCTCCACGGCTGCCATGCTCTTCATCGCCTATCCCCTCGCCTATGGCATCGCGTCCTGCTCGCCCTCCTCCAGGTCCCTGCTGGTCTTTCTGGTGATCGTGCCGTTCTGGAGCTCGATGCTGATCCGCGTCTATTCCTGGATGAGCATTCTCAGGAACGACGGTCTTTTGAACGCGCTGCTTTTAAAGATCGGGCTGATCAGCGAGCCGCTGCGAATCCTCAACACCGAGACGGCGATCTATATCGGCATCGTCTACACCTACCTGCCCTTCATGGTGCTGCCGATCTATTCGACCTTGAGCAGCGCCGATCGGACTTTGATCGAGGCGGCGCGCGATCTCGGCTGCTCGCGCATCTCCGCCTTCTGGCGGGTCACCTTCCCGTTGAGCCTGCCCGGCGTGCTCGCGGGCTGCGCGCTGGTCTTCATCCCGGTCGTCGGTGAATTCGTGATCCCGGATCTCTTGGGTGGCGCCGACACGCAGATGATCGGCCGCGCCATCTGGCTCGAATTCTTCAACAACCGCGACTGGCCGATGGCCGCTGCCGTGACCATCGTCTTGCTCGCTCTGCTGGTCGTACCGATCGTCTATTTCCAGTCGCGCCAATCGCGTGAACAAGGCTGAGGAGCAAGCCATGACAAAACCAAGCTGGTTCAATCGGCTGTCGATCCTGTTCGGTCTTGCCTTCCTCTATCTGCCTATCGTCGTGCTCGTCGTCTACAGCTTCAACGGCTCGAAGCTCGTGACGGTCTGGGGCGGCTTCTCCACCCAATGGTATGCGACTGTTCTCAACAATCCCTCGATCATCGAGGGCGCGAAAGTCAGCTTCCTGGTCGCGGCGGTCTCGGCCACCGCCGCCACCCTTCTCGGCACGCTTGCCGCCATCGTCATGGTGCGGCTGCGTCGCTTCCGTGGCCGGGCACTGCTGAACGGCATGCTGCTCGCCCCGATGGTGATGCCCGAGGTGGTGATGGCCGTGTCGATGCTTCTGATGTTCGTGACGCTCGGGATCGACCGCGGGCCGCTCACCATCACGCTGGCGCACACCACCTTCACGCTCTGTTTTGCGACTGTCGTGCTGCAATCGCGGCTGGTCGAACTCGACCCGTCATTGGAGGAGGCGGCGCGCGATCTCGGCTGCCCTCCGGCAAAGGCGTTCGTCAGCGTCGCCTTACCGAACATGATCCCGGCGCTCGTCTCCGCCTGGCTGCTGTCCTTCACCCTGTCGCTGGACGACCTGGTCATCTCGAGCTTCACGACCGGGCCGGGTGCATCGACCCTGCCGATGAAGATCTATTCACAGATCAAGTTCGGCGTGACGCCGGAGATCAACGCGATCTCGACGATTATCCTCGGCATCGTCGTGTTTGGATTGGTGGCCGCTCAACTGGTCTCGCGGCGCTCCGAACAACGGGTGAGCGCCGCGGCTTGAGGTAACTCTGAGGAAGATAGACTTACCCGGAATTCCCGACAAATGCGCCGGGTCAGTGCGGCCTCAGCGCGCCAGCCGGCGAAAGATACGTGGCCAGCGGATCCTCGAAGGCATTGCTTGCCGAAGACACGGCATCGATAAACAGCGAGAACAATGCCGTCTGCGAAGTGATGTCGAGCTTGGCGTAGAGGTTGCGGCGATGCAGCTTGACGGTCGCCGGCGAGATGCCGAGCTTTTCGGCAGCACCCTTGACCGAGTAACCGCGCAGGATCATCTGCGCCACCTGGCACTCGCGATCGGTCAGCAGGCTGCGGCCAAAATTGCGCACCGCCTGCGCCAGGGCGCTTTGAAGCGGCGAGCCGTCGTCGCCCAGGCCTTCGGGTCTGAGGTCGCGATAATGCCGAAGCACGGCCATGCTGATGAGCGGCGCCGCATTCTGCAGGAAATCCTGATCTTCGCCGCTGAAGGCCGCGTGCGCATGGCGGCGCGCCAGAGAGATTGCGATCTTCGTGTCGGCATCGATGCCGATGAAGACGTTGAATTCGTCGTGCAGGCCCGAATGCCGGTAGTAGTCGCGGTAGTACTGCGACCGGTCGAAGGACGGATCGATTTGCCGCAGGCGATAAAGCCCGTCGTCGCCATTGTCGAGCGCCAGCCGGTAGAACGGATCCATCCGGTACGGCCCCTGCAGATAGGCGCGAATATCCGACAGCCCCCTGTCCGTGCGCCAGTCGTTAAACAGGATCTTCGGCGCGGCGTCGCGTCGATAGAGGAGCATCAGACCGGCATCGATCGCAATGTGCCGCTTGAGCGAATGTGTCAGCCGGTCCTGGAAATCCGAACGGCCCACCCCCTCCATCAGCGACAGCGCCAGATCGCCTACACCGGACACCTGCTGCGCCGGCGCGCAGACTTTGATGATCGTATCGTCGTTCATATTGTTCTCCTCCAAGCGCAGACTAGGCGAAGGTTGGGTTGGTCGCAAGTAACGGAATTTCACTACGGGATTTCCAAAACTATCTTTTGGCGAACCAAAACAACGGCATAGGTGGCCGACATCCGGCGGGGCAAGGCCTTGCGGCGCGGCACGGATGGCCCGCCTCGGAGCGAACCTAGCCCTTTGGCGTATTCCGAGCAGCGATACCGACGCCTAGAAAAATGATGCAAGCCGCACAGTAGATCCGCGGCAGGCAAGGCGGCACGTGACTGTCGAGACGGCATATTGATCTCGGACATCCCATCGTTCCGTAGAAGAATGAAACAACGAAACCCTGGCGCGCGGCCGATCGACTTGGCGCTCGTCTTTCTGAACTGGAGTGAACATGTCGAAGGTCATCAAACTCGGGCGCGATGGTGTCGGCCTCAACGCGCTTGAAAAATGCAGCGTCGTGCCGCCGGAGGCGATCCTTTCGGGCTTTGCGGACGAGCTCGGCGACGTTCATTTCGAAAGCCCCGATAAGGCCGTCGTCATCGGCACGTGGCAGTCGACGCCCTATGCGGAAATGCTCTCCTATCCCGATGGCAATGAATACAGCGTCATCCTCTCTGGCAAGGTCGCGATCACCAACCCGGATGGCTCGGTCGAGACCTTTTCGGCGGGCGAAAGCTACGTGCTTCCAGCCGGCGTCGAAGTGCGTTTCGAAGTGCTGGAGACGATGCGCAAGGTCTACGTCCTCTACACCGCCCCTGCCGCGAAGTGATGTGAGCCGTCCTCATGACCCAGGTAAGAAACAAAGCCCTTGCAGACGTGACGATGACGCCCTTCTGGCTCGACCGGCCGGATGCGCCCGAGCCGCGAGAGCGACTGACGCGTCATCTGAAGGCCGACCTTCTCGTTGTGGGTGGCGGCTTTACCGGGTTGTGGGGCGCCATCCAGGCAAAGCAGCGCCAGCCCGAGATCGACGTCATTCTGATCGAGAAAGGCTCGGTCGCCAACGGCGCCTCGGGTCGGCCGGGCGGTGTCGTCTCAACCTCGGTCATGCACGGGCTGTCGAACGCCGTGCGCATTTTCCCGAAAGACATCGCAGCGCTCGAGAAGCTCGGCCAGGAGAACATGCACGGCTTTCTCAAGACGCTTGAGGAGCATGCGATCGACTGTCATGCCGAGTGGGGCGGGGAGCTAACGGTCGCGGTCGACGACGCCCATATCGAAGCGCTGCACGAGGAGCACGAGCTTCACCTGAAGTACGGCCACCAGGCGGTCTTCCTCGATCAGAGCGCCGTCCGCGCCGAAATCAATTCGCCGCGCTACAAGGCCGGCGTCTGGTCGAAGCATATCTGCGGCACGGTGCATCCGGCGCTGCTGGCGTTCGGACTGAAACGGGTCGCGCTCACGCTCGGCGTACGGATCTTCGAAAACACCGAACTGACAGGCCTTGAAGACCTCGGCGACCGGATGAAGGCACACGCGGCTTCCGGCAGCGTGACCGCGCCGAAGGTGCTGCTCGCCACCAACGCCTTTGCCGCCGGCCACAGGAAGATCAAAAACAGGGTCGTCGCCGTGCGCGATCGGGTGCTGGCGACAGAGCCCCTGTCAGCGGAGCAGATGGCAGCGATCGGCTGGAGCCATCGTCAGGGCGTTTACGACACTCGCACCCAGATGAACTACATGCGGCTCACCAAGGACAACCGGATCATCTTCGGCGGCCGCCTCGCCTATGCCTTCGCCGGCGATCCGTTTCCGTCGATCGACCGGGAACTCGATACCTATGAGCCCCTTGCCGCCGCTTTCTTCGACACCTTTCCACAGCTCGAAGGCCTGCGCTTCAGCCATGCCTGGAGCGGGCCGATCGACCTCAGCACCCGCATGGCCGTACACTTCCAGCGTTACCATGACGAAAAGGTCGTTTATGCCGGCGGCTATTCTGGCTTCGGCGTCTCGGCCTCACGTTTCGGCGCGCGCATAGCGCTCGATATCCTCGACGGCTCGAAGACCCCGGAGAGCCGGCTGGATTTCGCCACCAGCCTTCCGAATACGATCCCACCCGAGCCGTTCCGCTGGCTCGGCGCCCAGATCACCATGTATGCGCTCGACACCGCCGACAAGTCCGGTGGCTGGCGCAGGCCGTGGCTCAAGATGGTCTCGGCCATGGGCTTCCCGCTCAGTTGATCATGCGTTTCCCGGCGGCTTCAAAGGGCAAGCGGAGCCGAGACTTTCGGCTCTGCCACCGGGCGATGGCGGTGGCCCATCCGGCCCGGGAGCAACGGTGGTAGTAAATCGTTAACCATGATTAGATAGCCAAAGCTACCCATTCCGCTGGCTGATTCGCGAGCGTTCGTAGCACCGGCGGCACCCATGCGACAAACACCGCTCGCGGTCCTTTCCAAACGCCTCGGCCTTTTCACGGCACTAGCCTCTCTTGCCGTCTCGACACCGGCGCTTGCCCAGTCCGTTTGGACCGGGGGAGCCGACAACGAATTCGGCAACGGCGCGAACTGGGCGCCCGCCCTGCCCGGCGCGAGCGACGCAGCGGAGGTCAACACCGGCTCTCCGCAGGTCAACGACGGCCGTACGATCCGCCAGCTTGGCGTCGACGGCGGCAATGTCACCATCTCCAACACCGGCGCGCTGACCGTCACCAACGGTAGCACGATCAATTCCGGGAGCGTCAGCATCAACGCGGGCGGCGCACTCACCTCCAATGTCGAGCTGAACGGCGGCAGCCTGTCGATCGATGGGGACCTCAACGGAAGGCTGACGCTGAACAACGGCAACGTGTCGGTGAACGGAACGCTGGACAGCGCCAGCGTCGGCAGCGCCACGTCGCTTTCCAACAACGGCGAGGTTGGTGACGTCAAAGTCTCGGCTGGGGGCACTTTCGTGAACAACACCGGCGCCGTCGCCGGCGCGACGGTGAATGCCGGCACCGCCTCCAACGCCGGAACCATGGGCTCGCTGACGAACACCCAGGGGAACTTCACCAACAATACCGGCGGCACGATCACCGGGAAAACGACGGTGGCGGGCGGAACCGTCACCAACAACTTCGTCGTCACCGACGCGGATGTCGCGGCAGCGGCCGCCTTCGTCAACAACAATGGCGCAACTGCGGGCGCGATTACCAACGCCGGCACGGTCTCGAACGCTGGCACCATCGCATCGGTGCGCAACGACGCCGGAAGCTTCACGAACAATTTCGGCGGCGAAGTGACCGGCGAAACCACGGTCTCTGGCGGCGCCGTCAACAACAACGCGACCCTCGGTACGGTCACCGTCGGCGCGGGCGGCACCTTCACGAACACGTCGGGGGCAAGCGCCGGCGCGGTCACCAACAGCGGCGCCGCGTCGAATGCCGGCACGATCGCCGGACTTACCAACACAGCCGGAAACTTCGCCAACAATGCCGGTGGCACAGTCACCGGCAAGACGACGGTTACAGGCGGCACCGTGACGAACAATTTCGTCGTTAGCGACGCCGACGTCGCGGCCGCGGCAGCCTTCGTCAACAACAGCGGCGCCGTGGCCGCCAACGTCACCAACGCCGGCACCCTGTCCAATGCCGGAACCATCGCTTCCGTGCGCAACGATGGCGGATCCTTCACCAACAACGGCAACGGCACGGTGACCGGAAAGACAACCGTCGCCGGCGGCAGCGTCGTCAACAATGCGGCGCTCGCCGACGTCGAGATCGGTGCCAACGGCACTTTCACCAATAACAGCGGCGCGACTGCCGGGGCAGTTTCCAACGCCGGCACCGGGTCGAACGACGGAACCATCGCTTCGCTCGCAAACAGCGGCGGCCTCTTCCAAAACACCGGCACGATCAGCGGCGCGGCGAACATCACGGGCGGCGCTCTCGTCAACCAGGGTACGGTCGCCGGGACGGTCGAAATCTTCGACGGCGGTCTCTTGTCCGGCAGCGGCATCGTCGGCAGCCTGACGGTCAATGCCGGCGGCGTGGTCTCTCCCGGCCCGGGCATCGCGGTTGCCACCGTCAACGGCGACCTGACGTTCCGTTCGGGCTCGATCTATCAGGTGGATGTGGATGCGGCGGGGCAATCCGACCGCCTGGCCGTTTCGGGCGCGCTTTCGCTTGAGGGCGGCAGGCTAGCGGTCCTCGCCGGCAGCGGCGTCTATGACCCGTCGACGAGCTACACGATCGCTTCCGCCGGCACTGTCAGCGGCCGGTTCGATGCGGTGACAAGCAATCTTGCGTTCCTGTCGCCGACGCTGACCTATGGCGCCACCGGCATCGATCTGAGGCTCGACCGGAACGACGTTGCGTTCGCGGACCTCGCAGAAACCGCCAATGGGCGCGCAGCAGCAAGCGCTGTCGAAGCGCTGGGCGTCACGAGCCCGCTCACGCTGGCCGTGCTCTCGCTGGATGATGCAACGGCCGCAAGCGCCTTTTCCCAGCTGAGCGGCGAGGTACACGCCTCAGTCAAGAGCGCGCTGATGTGGGACAGCCGTTTTCCGCGGGACGCCATTCTGGAGCGCGCGGGCTCGGCCGTCTCGACCCTTCAGGAAACCGAGGACGCCGTCTTCTGGACGTCGGGTTTTGCAGGCGCGGGCCATTTGTCCGGTGACGGCAACGCAGCCGCTATCGGTAACCGCACGGCGGGTGCCCTCGTCGGCGCTGATACGGCGGTTTCCGACGATTGGCGCCTCGGTGGGATCCTCGGCTACAGCCATCTCACCGTTCAGCCGCAGGCGCGTGTCGATGCTTACCATGCGGGCCTCTACGGATATGGGAACATCGGGGCGCTGAACCTTGCAGGCGGCGCGATCTATAGCCACAACGAGGTTTCGTCGGAGCGTGACCTCGCCTTCGGCTCGTTCACAGACCGCCTGACCGCCGACTACGACAGCACTGTTGCCCAGGTGTTCGCCGACCTTTCCTTCACGCTCAGCGCAGACGACATCAGGCTTCAGCCGTTCGCAAACCTGGCCTATGTCTATCTCGATACCGATGCGTTCAAGGAAAACGGTGGTTCGGCGGCGCTCTCGGCAGAAGGTGCCACTGACGACGCCATGCTTACGACCATCGGCGTGCGCTGGTGGGCGAATCTGCCGATAGACCAAATGCCGATCTCAGCCTCCGGCATGCTCGGCTGGCGCCATGCGGAAGGCGACCTTTCGCCGTCCGCGCGCCTTGCCTTTGCCGGTGCCAGCCCCTTCACCATCGCAGGCGTGCCCATCGCGCGCGATGCGCTGGTGGTGGAAGCGGGCATTTCCGCCCGGCTCTCCAAATCCGCGCGGCTGGCAATCACCTATCTCGGCGAATTCGGCGACGGCGCGCGGTCGAGTGCCGGCCGCGCAAACCTGATCGTCGATTTTTGACGCGCATGTCTCCGACCAGGACGTTCAGCAGCCGGTCGCGCTAGCCTCACGGCTGGACCTTGGCGACCGATCCGGCTCCGGCGAAGAGGTCCGGATAGGAGCGTTCCAGCGTTCCGGCGATCGCGGCGGCGAAGCGCTCGTTGGCGATCCGGTTCGGGTGCGCATCCGATGGCGATACCCACAGCGTTTCGGGAACGAGATCCTCGACCGAGGGGCGAAGATCGAGGAAGGGAACCCCCTCGCTTTCGGCGATCTTCTCGACCGCGCCGGTGACTTCCGGGAACGGATACTGCTTGACTTCATGCAGTTCGGGATAGTTGACGAGCACGAGCTTGATGCCACGTTCGCGGCAGAAGCTGATCAGCCGCCGCATGGCATCCTGCCCTTCCGTCCAGCCGGGCTGGTCGTCTTCATAGAGGCCCCGGTAATAGGCCTTCCAGTCCGCCCGACCGAGGAAGATGCGCGAGATTTTGTCGACCGCCGAGGCGAGTACGACATAGGCCTGCGAATACTCGCCCCAGCCGACCTCGTGACGGCGCGGCGTCGGCTCGGCATCGTTGATGAAATAGTTGAGGACGACCACGTCCGGCTTGAGCTCGACGCCCTTGGTCATGAAATAGGCGACTTCCATCTGGGTGTTGTAGTTGCCGACACCGGTGTTGATCACCTCGTATTTCGGCGCCCCCTGGCTGCCGCCGTTGAGGACCGTTTCCAGCAGCCTGGAGGGCGTATCTTCCTCTTTGACGCCCCAGCCGAAGGTCAGCGAATCCCCGAGCATCATCACCCGCGTCGTCCCGGCGGCAACCGGGCCGATTTCGCGGTTGCGCAGGCCGATCGAGTTGATGCTGACCGGCACACCCATGAAGACGCCGCTCGAATTGGGAATATGCTCGTGGCCGATCGCCGGCTCGGCGCTGACCCGTTTCAGGTCGCGGGCGTATTTCCACATCTCGAGGTCGAAATCCATGCCGTTGTCGAAGACGGTGCGCGCCATGCCTTCGATCATGAGGCCGCAAAGGGCGAGGCTGAAAGCCGTCGCGAGAACCGCAAGCAGGGCTCGCTTGAGAATGGAGGATTTCCGGACGCTGTTTTGTTCCATTTGAACGACGCGTGTTACATTGGAATTCATCGGATCTTCCTTTCAGGTCCGCCGATTACTGTCCGACCTGAGAAAACTTCAGGCAATCTGGCTCCACCGGAGCGGTTTTTACGAACTGGTGCTCGCCGACCGTCAGGCCCTTGCCGCCGCTCCAATCATTGACCAGCCACTGGTCGATCGCCTCGGCCACAAGAAAATGTCCGAGCGGAGAAAGGTGCTTGTCGCCGATGCCATAGGTTTTCATCGGATCGTTGGCGGAGAGCTTTTCGGTCGGATCGACCACGTACACTCCGGGCGTCGCAGCGGCGAGCGCCTTGATCATTTCGCGCTGCTTTTCCGGCTGCAGGCCGTCGTCGCGACCAACCAGTTCCGCCCAGCCCGGGAGGATGACGACGAGCAGCTCGGCGCCGTTGGCGCGGGCATCGTCGGCAAGCCGGACGAACAGGCGCCGCGTCAGCTCGATCGCATGGCCGATGTCACGCCGGGACGCCCGGTCGCCAACATAGGGTCTGAGCAGGGTCGAGTAGAACCAGTTGTAGAGCTTGCTGTTCTGCCACAGGTACAGATGTGCCTGCAAAGCGAGGCTGGGCTTCTTGGTTCCGCTACCGGCCGGCTCGACCGTGATATCGATGGACGAGGGCGTCAGAACCGCACGCTCGGCATTGTCCTCAAGGTCGGTGCTGAGCGAGAGCCCGACGACGACGAGGTTATGAGGGATGCTGTGGCCCTTGTCCTCATAGACCCGGATCTCGTTCGGCTGGCCGTAGCCGCCGGTGCCGTAGTTCTTGAGCAGCAGTTGCGGGTGCCATGCGTTCAGGAGCGAGCTGAAGGTTTCGCTTTCCTTGACGAGCGAGCCGCGCACCATGGAATCGCCGAGGACGAACACCGGCGAACCCGTGCCCGTCGCATTGTCGCGGAAACCGTCGCGGTTGATCTGGACGCGGTTCCAAGGATCGAGCGGGCTGAAACGCTCGAAGTAGCTGTTGCCCGGTATTTCCGTATAGCCGTAGAGCGCGTGCGACTGATGCCGCCCCCGCGGCACGCCGCAATAGACATATTCGCCCTCGCCGACCGGAAGCTGCAGGCTCGGCACCAGACGCAGCAGCAGTTCGCACAGCAGAATGGCGACAAGTCCCGAAACGAGAATGATCAGCCCATCCATGACACCGCCGAAATTGCGCGAACGGCGCATGCGTTGCAGGATTCCGCTCGATTGAGGCTTGTTCTGATCGATGAAATCCGCAGGCGTCGCCGTCGGATTGTTGTTGTTGAGCGCATCCTGACGTTCGGCTTTTCGGGGCATGTCAGCTGACACCTTGATTGTGCGATCTGTGTTGAAGCATTTCGGATGATTGCCGCATCGCCCGGTTCAGGCGCTTCCGGCCTCGCGCCAATAGGACCGTGCCAGGCTGGCGAGATAGGTGGTCGTGCGCCTCGATGTCTTTGCGACGGAGGGACGCTTCGGTTCGTCGGAGCCTGCGTGTTCGCCAGTATCTGCGAGCCGGATGCGCTTGGAGGAATCCGGCCGCAGGAGCTCGATCGGTCGAAGCAGCCCGGGCAAAGTCCCGTAGCCGGTCAACTGATCGCGAAACAGGCTGGTCGCGGCATAGACGACATCCGCCGTCTCGACCGCTTCCCGCACGCGGGCATCATCCGAAATCTTGACGTAAAGCACGCCAGGAATGAAAAGAGGCAACGTCGGCACCACGGGATCCAGGATCCGGTTGACCGCGGCCGGCGTCACCTCGTTTAAAACGAAGACGGTAAGCCGCTTCTGGCTCAAACGATAACCCTTTATGATTATCTCGACCGGAAGCCGACCGTCTGTTTCAGCTATTTCAATAACACTTTGAACATGCATAGTGGCTCTCCGGAACAGAGAAGAACACCGTCAATATCTTCAGAATACGAAAACATGAACTTATTCGTTATATAGCGACATGAGCTTCGGAGGTTTCACTTCTCTGCCGGAGACGCCTTACAATTCCGAACTCTATCCTAGGATTTTCGTTCTGAATATATCCAGATGGATATACTCCGGCCCTGTTTCTTACAGTTCGCTTGCGGCAGAAAGCGCCGGTCGCGGCGTCTCGTCGCGGGCTGGATGTTTTCGAAAGGGGAGGCTCAGGCCAGAAGCAGGGGGCCTGCAAGCGCGGGCGACGCCGTCATAGTGGGCTCTTCGGGAGCCGGTTCGCCAGATTGGCCAGCTCGACGCGCGTCGAGATTCCGAGCTTGCTGTAGATGCTGTGGAGATGCAGCTTGACCGTGCCCGGCGATATGCCGAGCCGGGCACCGATCTCCTTGCTGCGGATCCCCGAGGCCGCCAGCCGCGAGACCTCGATCTCGCGCTGTGTCAGGAGGTCGACGCCCCGGGTCTCAACGGCCTCCTGCGCGCGTATCCGCTCGATCGCGGACTTCAGCGCCTGATCCTGGAAATAGGTCTTGCCGCTGGCCACGACATTCATGCAGTCGAGCAGGGTGTCCGGGGCCTGTTCCTTGAGGACGATGCCGTTCACTCCGAGCCGGATCGCTTCGGCAACCTGATCGTCACCGATATCAGCCGTCAGGATGACGATCGCGATCTGCTGTCGGTGGGCGCTGCGCACCCGGCGTATGAATTCGAGCCCGTCCATATGCGGCATGCGAAGATCTGCGACGACGATATCGGCGCCCCGCTCGGACAGAACCTGCAGCGCATCGGTCGCACGCTCGCAGGTCGCCACCACCTCCCAGCCGGGCACGGTCTCGATCAGCCGGCGAAGCCCGTCGAGCACGATCAGATGATCGTCGACGACGACCGCGCGCAACGCTATTGCGGCATTGGCAGCATGACGACCACTCGAGTCCATTCCGCTATCCTTTCGATCGCAAGTTTTCCGCCACGCGCTGCCGCCCGTTCACGCAGGCTCCGCGGTCCGATTTTTTCTCGTTCAAGCTCGGCATGGTCAAGACGCTCACCATAACCGAAGCCGACCCCGTCGTCGTCGATCGTCAGCACGATCGATCCGTTGTCGATGCTGAGCGTGATCCTGACCTTCTGCGCGCCGCCGTGCCTGACCGCGTTGGCGGTCGCTTCGGACGTCATGCGCGCAAGCTCGTAGGTCAGCGCCAGCGGCAGGTCGATGCCGGACGGCGGGTCGAAGGCGATCGAGACGTCGATCTGCCATTGCTGCCGCAGCCGTGCGGCCACCGCTTCCAGTTGACGCTCGAGCTGCATTTCGCCGGTAGCCTGGAGATTGCCACCCGGCTCGAGCGCGCGGATGAAGCCGCGAAGCTCCCGCTGTTCTTCGAGCAGCATCGCCTGGATGGCCTCGAGGCGTTCAGCAAGCACATCCGGCCCCGCATCCTTGAGCTTGCGCAGCGACTGAAGCTGCAGTGCTGTGCCCGCAAGCGCCTGAAGCACCCCGTCGTGCAGGTCGCGGCCGATGCGGATGCGCTCGTCGACGGCCGCCTCGTCACTCAGGCGTCTAACCAGGATCGCCTGTTCGAACAGCGCCTTGATCCTGTCGGCGATGATCTCCGCGATCGCCACGTCATCGAGCGTGAGCGCAGGCGGCTCCAGAACGAAGAGGCGCGCCTGCAGATCGTCGACCTGGAAGAAGGTCGAGACCGCGGCGTTGATGTTGAAAGCTTCCACAAGCGCTGGCGAGATCGGGGGATCGGGATCCGACCATTGATGAAACCGCCCCTCGCCGATATGCACGAGAACGCGACCACGCGCGGCCTCGGTGACAAGCAGGCTGCTGCGCAGCAATTTTTCGTCCGTCCAGGTACCGAAGGCATCGGGCGGCATCTGCATGACCTCGAGTTCGCCTTCGTTCCACAGGGCCGCATAGGTCCAGGGCTCCTCCGCATCGGTCCACAACAAGAGGGCCCGCGGAACCAGCATGACATGGGCGGCATAATCGAGGGCCGCGCGCGCCGGCCACTCGCGTCCCCGCGGCTGGCTCGGTGTTCGCTGCACCAGCCGAAGAAGCTCGGCCCGGACCGCCTCCTGGTGTGCGCCCAGCCAGACGAGCAGCGCAGCCGCAACGAAGATGAAGAGGATCCGCGAGGCGTTCGTCGTCGTATCGGCATCCGGATCGAGCATATCGCCGGCATCGAAGTAACCGAGGTAGAGCAGGGCCGCCAGGCAGACGAGACCGGTGTAGAGCGCCCCGCGCCAGCGCCAGTGCAGCGTCGCGGACAGCAAAGTGAACGGCATCAGCATGAAGAACGGGCTTGCCGGGCCGTCGGTCATCGACATGAAGATCGCAAACGCCGCGACATCGATGATGTGACGCACCAGCGTGCCGCGCACGCGCGAAATCTCCGTGCGCCAGACGAGGAAGGCGGCCGCGATGGCATAGAAGAGATAGCCGATCAGCAGGAAGTAGATGGGCTCTGGCGGCAGCGGCACGTGAACGGAATCGAGCCAGGCGATCCAGACGCTGCCGAGCGCCAGCAGAATGCGCCCGACGGCGATCACCTTGTCGGAACGAGCTCGGAAGGTGTTCGTCCAGACCTTGCGGCCGGACGCCTGGTCCAGATCCATCGGCGCGCCGGCACCGTGTGGTGGAGCGGCCGCCGTCGGGCTCACGCGGCGGGCGCTGAAACGGTTTGACGGCTCTAGCTTCATGCCAAGTCTCCGCTCTGCGCCGCCCCTTTGAAAACAACCCTGCGCGTGACGAGCGAGAATAAATCAAATCGCGGCCACCGACCGTCGCCGACCGCATCTTCGACGACGAGGACGGCACGGCCCTGGCAGCCGCTGCAATCAGCATATTCAAGTGTCGTCAGCATACGCTCGTCTCTTCCAGCGCTCAAATGCATTCGCCACCAGTATAGCCAAGGTTACGCGCGCGCGCCCGGACCACACGAACCTTGCACTGCTGCAGGCAAGCCCTGGAACAGGGCCGACCGGCGGACATCAACCCGAGTATCAGAAGATCGCGCCAAGAATCGTAAGCCGGATATGACCCTCTATATCCATTGGCATATTGACCTACCCCAGTATTTGCCGCTCATATTCTCCCAATATAAATGACTAAAGAGTTTTTCATTCGTCGGCACAATGAAAATTGTGCGTTTTTTAGCTAACCGCTTTGAGGTGGATAGCAATGAGCATTTCTCACGGACCACTGAACGAGAAGCCCCCGGAAGGACCGTCGAACAGAAGTTTCGGCTACACCGTCGGTGGCATCCTTACCCTGATCGCGCTCGTGAAATGGTGGCGGGCTTCCGAGATTACGACCGTAACGGCTGTGCTCGCCCTGATCGGCGTGGTTCTGGTCGTGCTGGCCCTGATCGCGCCTTCGACCCTGACACGCGCCAACCATCTCTGGATGCGGCTCGGCCTTGTGCTGTTCAAGATCGTCAATCCGGTCGTGATGTTCCTGATCTACGTCACGACCTTCGTGCCGATCGGCATTTATCTCAGGCTTCGCGGCAATGACGCGCTGACCGAACAGTTCGACAAGAACGCCAAGACCTACTGGATCGACAAGCCACAGGGCGAAGCAGCCCAGGCAACGATGAAAAACCAGTTCTGAAATTTGAAGAACCTATCCCTTATTGTATCGGACAGAGGACACGAAAATGGACCTTGCTAGGGAACTCCTGTCTTACATGGGCAACCGGAAGAAATACTGGTTGCTGCCGATCCTGGTCATGACGACCATCTTCGGAACCCTGGTGGTACTGACGCAGGGAACGGCCGTCGCCCCCTTCATCTATACGCTGTTCTAGGCGGCACCATCGTGCGTATCCTCGGTATCTCGGCCTTTTACCACGATAGCGCGGCCGCGCTCGTCGAAGACGGGCGCATCGTAGCCGCTGCACAGGAAGAGCGCTTTACGCGCCGGAAACACGACCCCGATTTTCCGGCGCGGGCAATAGAGTACTGCTTGTCGGAAGCAGGCTGCACCATGAACGACATCGACCATGTCGTCTTCTACGAAAAGCCGTTCCTGAAGTTCGAGCGGCTTGTCGAGACCTATCTTGCGACAGTGCCGCACGGCTTCAGTTCGTTTCGCGTGGCGATGCCGGTCTGGATCAAGGAAAAGCTCTTCCAGAAGAAGATGCTGCGCAAGGATCTCGGCAAGCTTGTCGGCAAGAAGGAATGGGATGGCTCGCTGCTTTTCACCGAGCACCACCAGTCCCATGCAGCGAGCGCCTTCTTTCCCTCGCCCTTCGCCTCAGCCGCAGTCCTCACCATGGACGGCGTCGGCGAGTGGTGCACCACATCGCTTGCCCATGGCCATGACAATCGCCTCGACTTCCTGAAGGAGCTGCATTTCCCGCACTCCCTTGGCCTGCTTTATTCGGCCTTTACCTATTACACGGGCTTCAAGGTCAATTCGGGCGAGTACAAGGTGATGGGGCTTGCGCCCTACGGGCGGCCGCGTTTTGCGCAGACGATCCTCGACAACCTGATCGATCTCAAGGACGACGGCTCCTTCCGTCTGGACCAGCACTATTTCGGTTATTGCACGGGCCTGAAGATGACCTCGCCGGCCTTTCACGACCTCTTCGGAGGCGAACCCCGCAAGCCGGAATCGCCGCTGACCCAACGCGAGATGGACCTTGCGGCCTCCGTGCAGGTCGTGACCGAAGAGGCGGTCATGCGGCTCGCCCGCTATGCCCGGCGCCAGACAGGCGAAAAGAACCTCTGCCTTGCCG
This sequence comes from Ensifer sp. Root423, assembly GCF_001426275.1. NCBI lineage: Bacteria > Pseudomonadati > Pseudomonadota > Alphaproteobacteria > Hyphomicrobiales > Rhizobiaceae > Ensifer > Ensifer sp. Root423. Next base: position 187,105 of record NZ_LMEG01000002.1, read on the forward strand.
GTGGCGTCGCGCTCAACTGCGTGGCGAACGGCAAGTTGCTGAAGGCCGGGATCTTCGACGATATCTGGATCCAGCCCGCCGCAGGCGATGCGGGCGGCGCCCTCGGGGCGGCCCTCTCGGTCTGGCACGAATATCTTGGAAGCGCGCGTGTCGTGAAGGACAGCGATTCCATGTCGGGCGGCTATCTGGGACCGGCCTTCGCGCAAGGTGAAGTCGAGCAGCGGCTTGCCAACGCCGGGGCGAACTTCGAGGTCCTCTCGGACGAAGAGATCACCTCCTCCACCGTCTCGGCGCTGACCGAGGAAAAAGCGGTCGGCTGGATGCAGGGGCGGATGGAATTCGGACCGCGGGCTCTCGGCGGACGGTCGATCCTCGGCGACGCCCGTTCGCCGACGATGCAGAAGATGCTCAATCTCAAGGTCAAGTATCGCGAGAGCTTCCGTCCCTTCGCTCCGTCGATCCGGCGTGAAGACCTGTCGGACTGGTTCGATATCGACACCGACAGCCCTTACATGCTGCTTGTCGGCGACGTCCTGGAAAGCCGCCGCCTGCACGCCAATCACCCGCAGGAAAATCTGTTCGGCATCGATCTGCTCAACGTGCCGCGCTCGGAAATACCGGCGGTGACCCATGTCGATTACTCCGCCCGTATCCAGACGGTGCACCGCGAGACCAACCCGCGTTACTGGGAGCTGTTGACCCGGTTCAAGGCGCGCACCGGCTGCCCGGTGCTCGTCAACACCAGCTTCAACGTGCGTGGCGAGCCGATCGTCTGCAATCCCGAAGACGCCTATCGCTGCTTCATGGGAACGGAGATCGAGCGCCTCGTCGTCGGCAATTGCATCCTGAAGAAGGAAAACCAGCCGGAGCACCTGAAGCAGGACTACAAAGAGAACTTCGAGCTCGACTAGAACCGGCCACGTAATCTGTTCCTTCAGAACGCCGGGCCGCAGCAGCGACCCGGCGTTCTAACGTCCGGCACGCAGCCGCGAGGCGCTTCGGCCGGAGGGCGCGACGCCGAACTCGCTCGTCAGCAGCTTGACGAAAAACGGCACCAGCCCCGATTTCGCCCGCGACTTGTCGAAGGCTGCCTGGAAAGGCGCCCTGTAGCTGAAGAGATCCGGGCGGATCGGCCGCAGCAGCCCTGCGCTGACATAGCGGCTGGCGAAGTGATCGGGCAGATAGCCGAGATAGCGCCCGGAAAGGATCAGCCGCGCCTCCGCCTCCATGTCGCTGACCGTCGCGCGCGGATTGGCGATCGAGAATATCTTGAGGTCGCGCGCATTCCAATAGGAGCGACCGATCAGATTGTAGGACCGGATGTCGTCGATTTCGATCGTGCTGTCATCGCGGGAAAACAGCGGATGCTCGGCCCCGCAATAGAAGCGCTGCGTCTCCTCGTAAAGATCGACATATTCGAGCCCCAGCGTCGTGCGCGGGAAGCTCGCGATCGCGATGTGGAGCTCGCCCGTTATCACGTCGCGCAACAGTTCATGCGGCGGTCGGGTGACGATCGAAAGCGCCACCTCGGGCGCTTCATCCGTCATCCGCGCAAAGACGCGGGTCAGACGGGAGGCCGGGTCGGACAGGGTGTTGTCGATCAGACCAACGGAAAGCGTGCCGTTCAGCCGGTGCTGTAGCCCCTTCATGCGGATATCGAACTGGTCGATCGTGCCGAACAGGCGCTTGGCCTCCTCGTAGACTGCACGCCCCTCCTCGGTAAGACGGAAACCGGACCGGCCCCGCTGGCAGAGGATCAGACCCAGGCGACTTTCCAGCGCCGAGATATGGTTGGAGATCGTCGAGAGCGACAGGTTGAGCTCGCCCTGCGCCGCCGCAAAACCACCCGCCTCCACGATTGTCACGAAGATCCGCAGCAGCCGCACGTCCAACGAGTCCAACGCCATTCCATCGCGTCCTTAGCTTGATAAGCTCCAAAGTGAAGCGAAATTATTATGAATTTTCAGGCACTAAGCTAGTGCACCATGGCCCTGAACGGCAAATCGGCCGGCGCTGGTAGCGCCGGCCGAGCGTGATCTGGATCGGTGGGAAGGCTGCCGATCGACGTGTCCTCGCACGGCGACCGGCAAGAGAAGGACGCTGCCGCCCCCGATCAGGGCCGGCGATAGACCTCGTTTCCGGCGAGATAGGTCGCCTCCACCTTGCGCTCGCGGATCGAACGGTCGAGTGGATCGGACAGAGTGCCGTCGATCACGACGAAATCCGCCCACTTGTCGACGCTGATCGAGCCGATCTCACCGCCCCAAGGCGTCATGTCGGCACCCGCCTGGGTGAGACCATGCAGGGCCTGGTCGAAGGTGACCGCTTGCTCGGGGTGCCAGGGACCGTCACCCAAGCCAAAGGGGCTCTCGCGGAAGACGGCATCGTTGATCTGAGTCAGCGGGCTCAGCGGCGATGTCGGCCAGTCCGAACCGAACACCAGCGGTACGCCGGCGTCGAGCATCGAATGCCAGACATAGGCCCGCGGCTCGCGATCGGTACCGATGCGTTCGGTGATGTACTTACCGATCGTGCCGGTCGCATGGTTCGGCTGCATCGAGGCGACGACACCGAGATCCTTGAAGCGCTGGATGTCCTTGGTCTCGACCACCTCGATATGCTCGATACGGTTCGGCTGCGGCCGGGGCACGGAGGCTTCGGCGAAAGCGTCGAGAACGAGGCTGACGCCGCCATCGCCGATCGCATGCACCGCCGTCGGGAAGCCGTTTTCGTTGGAGGCCTTGATTGCCGCCGCCAGCTGCTCCTTGGTCTCGAAGGGCTTGCCCTTCCAGCCGTGCTGGTCGGAATAGTCCTCATGCATATAGGCGGTGCGGGTCGAGAGCACCCCGTCGATCACCGACTTGGTGTAGCCGAGCTTGAGCATCGGCCCCTTTACCTCCTGCTCGCCGGAATCGGCGGCCGCTTTGTCGACCTCGTCGCGATCCTTGACCGCTGCGGCAATCTTCTTCGGATCTCCTTCGAAGAAGCCGTACCAGACGCGAAGCGGCATCTTCTTTTCCGAGAGGATCGCGGCATAGTCGTGCACGGCGGCGAGATCCGACATGTCGTTGACGCCGGTGATCCCCAGGCTGTTGGCAAACTTCATCGTCTCAAGCAGCGCTGCCCGCCGCTCGCTGTCGGTCGCCACCGGACGATGCTTCTCGACGAGGTCGCCGGCCTTTTCGAGCAGGATGCCGCTCGGCTCGCCCTTGTCGTTCAAGAGCACCTGCCCGCCCTCTTCGACTTCCGACTTCGCGGTAACGCCGCCCACTTCGAGCGCCTTGGAATTGACCCAGACGGAATGGAAATCGATATCTCGCAGGACCACCACGCGATCCGGCACCACGGCGTCGAGGTCTTCCTTTGTCGGCAGCTTGCCCTCGCCGAGCGTGTAGTCCCAGCCGCCGCCCATCAGCCAGACGCCCTTCGGCAGGCGCTGATCGGCTTCCTTGATCTTTTCGAGCCAGGTCTTCTTGTCCGGGATGTAGGAGAGGTCGACGCCGGTCACCATGTCCATGCCAGATGTGAGGTGCGTATGCCCGTCGATGAAGCCAGGGGTCACGGTCTTGCCGCCGGCGTCGATCACCTTGGTCTCGGCATCGGCCAGTGCCTTGATCTCGTCGTTGCTGCCGACTGCGGTGAACTTGCCGTTCTCGATTGCGAAGGCCTGTGCCTTCGGCTTGCCCTGGTCCACCGTGCGCACGTCGCCGTTGAGCACGATCAGATCGGGTGCGGCCCAAACCGGCTGCGCCGTGCCGACCAGGATCGCCAGCGCGGACGTTGCACCCAGAGCCCGGGTTACTGCTGCCAATGTCATGAAATCCTCCTCCCGCGGCTACATCCCTCCACCCCCGGCGAGCCGCGCGGCACCGGCGTTGAGGGGATGATGCTGCAAGAGGGGAGGATCGCGATATACTCCCTCGGGCTAGGTTTGCGCCATGCCGCGCGACGACCACACTGTGTCCGTTGCAACGCGGTGCGCATCGGCTCGGGCTGACCAAAACCAGGTTTGCCACCCAGTCGGGCGCAATATCCTTACCGGGCGCGAAAGCGAGGCCGCGCCGCTTACGAGAAACAGGAGGTTAGGGAAGCTTCCGGCTGGCGCCCTGGCTTCCCCCGAGGCTGGCCGATGGGCTCAGCCCTCAGCTAAAGAGCGCCTTCAGACGCGGCCAGAGACCAATGGCCGCGCGAACCCGACGGGCGGCATAGGCAGCCCGCACCGAACTACCGAAATTGCAGTCGCAGACGATGTCGTGCAGCTGATGATCCGATATTTCGAAAAAGCGTTTTGCTTCGCCGTAGCTGTCGTCTGCGAGCCCCGCGAGGCGCAATTGCGTATCCTCGAAGGCGACGGTCATGGGCGAACCGTTGACCTGCATGGCCTGACGCACGGCAGCAGTCGCACGTTCAGTACCGGAAAGCGTGCCAAGCCGGCGATCGGGATTGCTTTCCAAGAGTTCGGCCCAACGCTGAAGCCGTTCCGTTCTCGTCATGACGGGATCGGGACGAATTTCGGCGAGCGCCTGCAACTGTTCTATTGTTTGATGCTTCATCGTCGTCTCTCCTAGTGCGAAGATGCGACCGCGATACGCGCCCCTGCACACCGGGGTCGCCGATCCTCAAACTCGCCAGAGGGAACCCCAGTTCCCTGGCCAGAGAAAAAAAGAGGGCTTGCCAATACCGCTGCGCGAACAGCGCCCCAAGACCCAACTTCCGCTGGCGAAAACACGCGAAATGCCGCTTCGTAGAGACACCCTCGCGACTGGAAGCACGCCCCTGCCCCTATTTCGGTTGCCGCTAACGCGGCGTATGTTTTCTCGGGAACGTTTTTGCCCGATCCGCATCAAACGGTGGTTTGGAGGTGGATGATGAAGGATGCCGTGCAGACAAAACCCGCCACGGCGGAAGCGGACCATTTGACGGACGAGACTCTCGTCGAGCGTGCGCTTGCGAGGGATCCGGAAGCCTTCCGGATCATCATGACAAGGCACAACCAGCGGCTTTTTCGCATCGCGCGCGCCGTCGTGCGCAACGACAGCATCGCCGAGGATGTGGTGCAGGAAGCCTATCTGCGCGCGTTCGAACACCTCGAAACGTTTCGTGGCGATGCCAGCCTCGCCACCTGGCTGCATCGGGTCGTGTTGAACGAGGCGCTCGGACGCCTGCGCCGGTCGGCGACGCGACGGGAGGTTCCGCTTCCGACGGACAACGCCGGCGCCGAGATCGTACCCTTTCCCAATGCTGCGAACGCCGACGATCCGGAACGCAGCCTCGCGCAGCGTCAGATCCTGCGGCTGGTGGAAGAGGCCGCCGACGCTTTGCCGGAAGCCTTCCGCCTGGTCTTTACCGCCCGCGTCATCGAAGCGATGAGCGTCGAAGAAACCGCCGCCCTCCTCAGCATCAACCCAAAGACGGTCAGGAGCCGCCTCTACCGGGCTCGTCAGCTCGTCCGTCAGCAGATCGATCGCCAGGTCGGGCCGGTGCTCCTGAATGCCTTTCCCTTCGCTGGACGTCGCTGCGCGCGATTGACGGAGGCGGTCATGCACCGGCTCGGGCTATCAGGCTGACATTTTCGGGAACCTTTGACTGCGGCGCGCATCCAACGGGTGTCATCCATCAAGACCGGTGCCACTTGCGGCCGGAAAAGGAGTTCCCGATGTATGCCCGTTTCACTTCAGCCCTCGCCGTCGCCTGTCTCATCGGTGGCGCTACCCATGCAGCCGACACGAAGGTCAAAGATCCGCAAATCGCCCATATCGCCTATACCGCCGGCGTCATCGATATCGAGGCCGCCAAGCAGGCCCTGAAAATCTCGAAGGACAAGGAGGTCATCGGCTTTGCCAACGACATGCTGCGCGACCACGAGGCCGTGAACAAGCAGGCCCTCGATCTCGTCAAGAAGCTCAAGGTGACGCCCGAAGACAACGACACCAGCCGCGCGCTGACGAAAGCGGCTACGCAAGAGCGTGAAAAGCTGGCGAAGCTGAGCGGCGCCGACTTCGACAAGGCCTATGTCGCCAACGAGGTGGCCTACCACAAGCAGGTCAATGGCGCGCTTGAAACCCTGCTTATTCCCTCCGCGAAGAATGCCGAGCTCAAGGACCTGCTGGAGACCGGGCTCAAGCTGTTCCAGGGGCACCAGCAACATGCCGAGCATGTCGCCGGGATGATGAAGTAGGCCGCGACATGATGCGGAAGCGAAGCCTTGGCGCCATTTCCGGCCTGGCTCTGATGCTGGCTGCGCCATCGGCGTGGGCGGAGACCATCCGGGTGACGATCGAAAAGCTCGTGTTTTCGCCCGCCGAAATCAGCGCCGCCGTCGGCGACGTGATCGAGTGGGACAACAAGGACGTCATGGCGCACACGGCAACGGCCAAGGGTGATTTCGACGTGGTGATACCACCGAAAAAGATGGCGACACTCACCGTCACCAAGGCCGGAACCTTCGACTATACCTGCCGCTTTCACCCAAATATGAAAGCGCGCCTGCAGGTGCGATGAAAGACTTGAGGGCGGCGGTGCGAGCGCATCCCCACGCGCCGCCGTTCACGGCGAAGTCACCAGACACCGGCTGTATCCGGGAACCGAATTATGCCATGGAAGCGGCTGGTTCCATCGAGGAGGCGGCACGGCCATGAAGAAGATCGGTTTTCTTTCCTTCGGACACTGGACGCCCTCGCCGCAGTCGCAGACGCGATCGGCGGGCGACGCCCTGCTGCAATCGATCGATCTCGCCGTTGCGGCCGAAGAACTCGGCGTAGACGGCGCCTATTTCCGCGTTCATCACTTCGCCCGCCAGCTCGCCTCGCCGTTTCCGCTTTTGGCGGCGGTCGGTGCAAAGACGAGCCGGATCGAGATCGGCACCGCCGTCATCGACATGCGCTACGAGAACCCGCTCTACATGGCCGAGGATGCGGGTGCGGCCGATCTCATCGCCGGCGGACGGCTGCAGCTCGGCATCAGCCGCGGCTCGCCGGAACAGGTGATCGATGGCTGGCGCCACTTCGGCTACCAGCCGTCCGAGGGCGAGACTGAGAGCGACATGGCAAGAAGGCACGCGGAAGTGCTGCTCGACGTCCTGCGCGGCGAAGGCTTCGCCGAACCCAATCCGCGGCCGATGTTCCCCAATCCTCCCGGCCTGCTGCGCCTCGAGCCGCATTCCGCGGGCCTCAGAGAACGCATCTGGTGGGGCGCAAGCTCGAACGCCACGGCCGTCTGGGCCGCCAAGCTCGGCATGAACTTGCAGAGCTCGACGCTGAAGGATGACGAGACCGGGCTGCCGTTCCATGTCCAGCAGGCCGACCAGATCCGCGCCTACCGGGAAGCCTGGAAGGCGGCGGGGCACATGCGCGAGCCGCGCGTCTCGGTCAGCCGCAGCATCTTTGCGTTGGTGGACGATCGCGACCGCATGTATTTCGGCGGCGGAAACAAGCAGGAAGACCAGATCGGTTTCATCGACGACAAGACGCGGGCGATTTTCGGGCGCAGCTACGCCGCAGCACCCGACGTGCTGGTCGAGCAACTGGCAAAGGACGAGGCGATTGCCGAGGCCGACACGCTGCTCCTGACGGTCCCGAACCAGCTTGGCGTCGAGTACAACGCCCATGTGATCGAGGCGATCCTCAAGCATGTCGCGCCGGCACTTGGTTGGCGCTAGCGACAGGCGACGCCTCAAACTCCAGGCATCTGAAATAGGCATCTGAATTCAGGCACCCGGCCGAATCAGGGAGCGCGGCGGTACTGCCGCGCCCCTTCGCTTAACCGGTTCTTCAGGGAACCTGCGGCGGATGCGCGACGCCCAGATAGTAGTCGCCCTGTCCGCCGCTCTGATACTCGCCCGTGTAGCGCTGGCGGGCATCACCCAGCGTGCGGGCCGGCGGGCGGTAGACATAACCCGGCGCCGGATCGACATACGGATCGACATAGATGCTGCCAGTCGGCATCGGATCGACATAGACTTGCGGCTCTACAGGCTCGACATAGACCGGGCCGGGCGCGGGTTCGACATAGTAGGGTTGCCCGTAGAGCACCCGGTTCTGGGTGCCCGGCGGATTGTGCGGATCGATGCCGGTGTAGAAGCCGTTGGCGAGCGCCGGTGTTGCCGTGCCAAGGGCAAAAACGATTGCGGCGAATGACATTCCGTTCGAAAGCTTCATGGCGTTGCTCCTGTCTCGGCTGAGCATCCGACCATCTGGCAGCATCGCCCCCGGTGGATGCGAACGTCGAGAGAGAATAACGCGTAATCGCTGCAACCGTTCCGCACGCGACCTTAGTGCAGTCCGAAGATGCCGAGCAGTTCCTCGCGCTGGCGCACGAAGGCGCTGGCGCTGCGGTCGCGCGGCCGCGGCAGGTCGATCTCGATCAGCCGAGGTTCGCCGCCCTTTTCGCGCGGCAGGATGAGGATACGGTCGGCGAGATAGATCGCCTCCTCGAGATCATGGGTGACGAGCACGGTTGTCACGTCCTCGTCGCGCCAGATCCGCGCCAACTCCTGCTGCATGCTGATCTTGGTCATGGCGTCCAGCGCGCCCAGCGGCTCGTCGAGCAGCAGGATTTCCGGCTGGACCGCAAGCGCCCGGGCAATGCCGACGCGTTGCGCCATACCGCCCGACAATTGCCGCGGATAGGCGTCTTCGAACTGTTGCAGGCCGACCAGTTGCACGTAGCGCCGCGCCCGGTCTCGTGCCTGCCCACGGGAAAGACCACGCGACTCCAGCCCGAAGCCGACATTGTCGAGCACCGTCAGCCAGGGCAGGAGCCGCGGCTCCTGGAAGATCACGGCACGGTCGGTGCCGACACCTCTCGTCAGCTTTCCGTCGATCAGCACCTCTCCGGCATCCGGATCCTCAAGACCCGCCAGCACCCGAAGCAGGGTCGTCTTGCCCGAACCGCTGGCGCCGACGATAGCGAGCGTCTCGCCGGAGCGGATATTAAGGTTGATATCCCGAAGCACAGGCAAGGGCGTGCCGTTCAGGCGGTAGGACTTGGAGAGGTGACGGATCGTCACCTCTCCCCGGCGAGGGTTCTGGGTAACGCTCATGGAACGTCCTCAGTTGCTGGCCGTTGCGCCGTCGACGGCCAAGAGCACGTCCCTTGGCGCCAGTTGGCCCTGCTTGAGCTTGCCTTCGCGCACCAGCACGTCGATCCAGAATTGGAGGTCACGCTCGACCGGCAGGCCACCGGCCCGCACCCCATAGCCGCGGAAGTACTGGGCGATCTCAGGATTTTCCCCGCGGGCTTTCAGGGCCTTGGCAAGGATGTCCTTCGTTTCCTGCGGATGTTCGCGGGCATAGTCGAGCGCGCGGGCCGACTGCAGCACGAAGGTCTTTGCCGCTTCCGGATGCTCCTTCACGAAGTCGCGTCTGAGCACGACGAAGCCGCCGGCGATCTCGCCGAGCACGTCGGTGTCGTCGAAGATCGCGCGCAGACCACCATTCTTACGAGCCGCGCCCTCGAAGGTCGTCTGCCAATAGCCGAAGGCCGAGATATCCACCTGGCCGGAGCGCAGGACCTGTTCCAGTTGCGGACCGGGCACGACGACCTGGTTGGCGGCATCTGTCGGCAGGCCGACAGAGTGCAAGGCCTCGCGGATCGTATAGTCGAGGTGCGCACCGAGCGTGTTCACCGCTATGCTCTTGCCGGCGATGTCCTTGATGCTTTTGATCGGGCTGTCTTCCAGCACGTAGAAGATCGACTGCACTTCGTCATTGATGCCGTTGGAGGGATAGGCGGCCACGAAATCGTTGCCGCTGATAATCGAGTTCAGCACGGCCGATGTCGCCGCACTGCCGATCTCGACGTCGCCGGAGGCCAGCGCGATCAGTGATGCCGGGCCGCCGGTGGCGTAGCCGACGCTCTCGATCGTGATGCCGGTTCCATCAAAATAGCCGAGTTCCTGCGCGAGTTCATGTGCCGACAGACCGCCTTGGCTGGCGAGATAGCGAAGCGTGACCGCGTCGGCAGCGGCCGCCGGTGAAACAAGGCCAAGTGTGACGGCTGCCGAGAGAAGAAGATTGCGGGGGTGGAAGGTCATCTCGATATCCTTTCGAAGGGGAACTGGTAAGGCGGTCAGGCGTTCGGCGCAGACCAGCGGCAGAGATTGCGTTGGATGAGAACGAGCAGCGCATTGGCGGCGAGACCGAGCAGGGCAAGCAGCAGGATCGATGCAAACATCAGCGGGATCTGGAAGTTGTATTGGGCGTTCATCACCTGGAAGCCGATGCCCTTGTTCGCTCCGATCATTTCGGCAGCGATCAGAAGCAGCAACGCGGTCGTGGCCGAGAGCCTGAGGCCGACGAAGATCGCAGGCACGGAGGCCGGCAGAACCACGCGGCGGAAGACGGCGAGCGAGCCGGCGCCGTAGGTGCGAGCCATCTCGATCAGCTTCCTGTCGACCTCCTTGACCCCACCGATCGTCGACAGGAGGATCGGAAAGAGCGTCGCCCAGAAGATCACGAAGACCTTCGACGTTTCGCCGAGACCGAGCAGCAGAATGAAGACCGGGTAGAGCGCCAGGGCCGAGGTCTGGCGGAAAAGCTGAAGGACGGGGTCGAGTGCCTGTTCGACAAGCCGGACCTGGCCCATGAACAGCCCGAGCGGGATTCCCACCGCGACGGCGGCTGCAAAGGCAATGCCCGACCGCTGCAGGCTGATGGCGATGTCGTCGAGCAGCGCGCCGCCGGCGATGCCGTCCCAAAGGGCCGACAGGATCACGTCGAGCGGCGGAAACACCGCCGCGTTGACCCAGCCCACGGTGCTTGCAACCTGCCAGAAGGCCAGAAACGTAAGCACGAGGCCGTAGCGGGCGACGATTGCGCCGAGCAGGCGGCGCCAGCGCGGCACGGAGTTCGGCCGGGAATGCGCGGCGGGCGAAGTGGAACTCTTGGCAAGAGCCTCACGGCGCGCCGTTGCAAAGCCTGCCGCAAGCGAGGGGTTGATGGTTTCATAGGACATGGCAACACCTCACTCTGCTGCCTGAACGGCCGACCGGGCAGCAGTCCAGCGGTTGACGGGAACGGGCAGGCCGAGGTTTTCGCGCAGCGTCTTGCCCTCGTAGGCAGTGCGGAACAGGCCGCGACGCTGCAATTCCGGGATCACCAGCTCGACGAAGTCGTCGAGCGCCGTCGGGAACCATGGCGGCAGGATGTTGAAGCCATCGGCGGCTTCGTTCTCGAACCATTCCTGCAGGGTATCGGCGATCTGCCCCGCCGTACCGACAATCGTGTAGTGGCCGCGCGCCGACGCGATCCATTGGTAGAGCTGGCGAATGGTGAAGTTGTTCTCGTCGGCGATCTGGCGGATCAGCGCCTGGCGGCTCTTCATGCCCTCGGTCGGCGGCGCCGGCGGCAGCGGCCCGTCGAGGTCGTAACCACGGAGATCGAGCGTTCCGCCGGTCAGGCCGTTGAGCAGGCCGATGCCGTCCTCCTCGACGATGAGCGAGGTCAGCCGTTCGTATTTCTCCCGCGCCTCGGCTTCCGTACGGCCGACGAAGGGCGAGACACCGGGCATGACCAGGATGTGGTCCGGGTTGCGGCCCAGGCCCCGGGCGCGGGCCTTGATATCGCGATAGAATTCCTGCGCCGTTTCGATGTGCTGGTGCGCCGTGAAGATCACCTCCGCAGTGGCGGCGGCAAGGCCCCTGCCATCATCGGACTGGCCGGCCTGCACGATGACGGGATGTCCCTGCGGCGAGCGCGAAATGTTGAGCGGGCCGCGGACCTTGAAATGCTCGCCGCGGTGATCCGTGTCGTGCAGCTTCGCCGGATCGAAAAAGACGCCCGTTTGCTTGTCGCGGATGAAGGTATCGTCCTCGAAACTGTCCCAGAGCTTCTTGACCACATCGACATGCTCGGCGGCGCGCCGGTAACGCTCGGCATGCGGAAGCTGCGTGTCGCGGTTGAAATTCTGGGCGGTCGGATCACCCGTGGTCGTCACCACGTTCCATCCGGCGCGACCGCCGGAAATGAGGTCGAGCGACGCGAACTTGCGCGCTGTCGTATAGGGTTCCTCATAGGTCGTCGACGAGGTGGCTATGAAACCGAGATGGGTGGTGAGTGGCGCCAGCGCCGAAAACAGGGTCACCGGTTCGAAGCCGGCAACACGGGCATTGCCGCCCTCTCGCGCGCCACCGAAGCCGATCGCCAGCCCGTCGGCAAGAAAGTAGGCATCGAACAGACCACGTTCGGCGGTCAGCGCCAGCTGCTTGTGAAACTCGAAACTGGTCGCCCCGTCGGCTGGCTGGTCGGGGTGGCGCCAGGCGGCAATATGCTGCCCGCCGCCGGGAAGAAAGGCTCCAAGCCGGATCTTGCGTGTCATCTCAATCCTCTCCTGTCTCGCTTTAAACTCGAGGAGATCACCCTGCCGAGGGCGAAGCGCACAAGGCGCTCCGCAACACGCGGCGAACTCCGGCCACGACAGACAGGTTACATTATATACTAATTTTATAGAGAAAGAGGATTTCAACGAGACGTGCCGGGATTGAAATGTTTTTCGTCAGTTCGCCCGGTTTAGAGATCGATGACCGCTTCGCCGCCCTCAGGCGCAATCCGGCCGGAGCGAGAGTGCGCGGTTGATCCGGGAAAATATTCCACTTGGAATAGTTTTCGAGCCAAAGGTTTTCTTATCTCGACCAGAATACTCGACTATTTTTCGGGCACTTGCGGCGGCCATTGCCTAAAAATGTGGCCGCCGCCACACAATGAGAGTGAAAGACGTGTCCCAAGCAACCACCCAATCCTCACCAAAGCCGATCTATGCTTCCTTCGGGTTCCAAGTCCTGGCGGCCATGGTCATCGGCCTGCTGCTCGGCCTCATCGCCCGCAATATGGGCGTCGATGCCAGCGGCAATGCCAACTGGCTGACGGTCACCCTGCAGACGATCGGCTCGATCTTCGTCCAGCTTCTGCGTGCGCTCGTACCGCCGCTCGTCTTTACCGCCATCGTCGCCTCGATCGCCAACCTGGCGACGCTGCAGAATGCCGCCAAGCTCGTGTGGCAGACGCTGCTCTGGTTCGCGATCACCTCTCTCATCGCCGTCGTCATCGCCATCGCACTCGGCCTGATCATTCAGCCGGGCATCGGTTCGGCCGTTTCGCAGGAAGCTGCCAAGGCCCCCTCCTATTCCGGCTCGTGGCTCGATTTCCTGAAGGGCCTCGTGCCCGCCAACATGCTCGGCCTTGAAGCCAGCACCAAGGTCACCGACACGGGTGCCACCACCTCGCTCAATTTCAACGTGCTGCAGATCCTCGTCGTTTCGATCGCCGTCGGCGCCGCGGCGCTGAAGGTGGGCGATGCTGCCAAGCCGTTCCTCGCCTTCAACCAGTCGCTTCTCGCGATTGTGCGCAAGGTCCTCTGGTGGGTTATCCGGCTGACGCCGATCGGCACGATCGGCCTGCTCGGTCGCGCCGTTGCCCAGTACGGCTGGGAAACGCTGGCGCAGCTCGGCTGGTACACCGCTGCCGTCTATATCGGCCTTGCGATCGTGCTCTTTGTCGTCTACCCGGCGCTGCTCGTCGGCCACGGCCTGAGGCCCTCGCGCTTCTTTGCCGGCGCCTGGCCGGCGATCCAGCTCGCCTTCGTTTCACGCTCCTCCGTCGGCACCCTGCCCGTTACCGAAACAGTGACCGAAAAGAGCCTCGGCGTGCCGCGCGAATATGCCGCCTTCGCCGTGCCGCTCGGCGCCACCACCAAGATGGACGGCTGCGCCGCGATCTACCCGGCCATCTCGGCGATCTTCATCGCGCAGTTCTTCGGCCTGCCGCTCGGCATCCAGGAATATGTGCTGATCGTCTTCGTCTCGGTGCTCGGCTCTGCCGCAACCGCCGGCCTCACCGGCGCGACTGTCATGCTGACGCTGACGCTTTCGACGCTCGGCCTGCCGCTCGAAGGGGTCGGCCTGCTGCTCGCCATCGACCCGATCCTCGACATGGGCCGCACGGCGGTTAACGTCGCCGGTCAGGCGCTCGTGCCGACGATCGTCGCCAAGCGCGAAGGCATTCTCGACGAGACCGTCTACAACGGCGACAAGGTGCTCGACGACCTGGAACCGCTTGGCGCCGCTGCACGCGCTGCCTGACGGCGTGAAACGACGCATGCGGGCCGCAAGGTCCGCATGCCGTGTTATACTTCAGGCGTTCCGCCTGTTGAGGGATCGGCGATGTCGTCGACCAACTTTCATCTCGTCACCGAATGGACGATCGCCTCCCAGCTTGAAGACGTGTGGCGTGAACTCAGCACGCCGGAACGCTGGCCCGAGTGGTGGCCATCGGTGAAGCAGGTTACGCTGCTAAACGAGGGGGACGAACATGGTGTCGGCGCCGTCAGGCGCATGCGCTGGTCGACGGCACTCCCCTACGAACTGGTCTTCGACATGGAGACCACCAAAGTCGAGCCGCCTCTCTTCATCGAAGGCCGGGCCTTGGGCGAACTCGACGGCATCGGCCGCTGGACCCTGCAAGGCGAAGGCAGCGCTTGCCGCGTTCGCTATGACTGGATCGTGACAGTCACGAAGCCCTGGATGGTCCGTCTTTCCTTTATCCTCAGACCCGTCTTTCGCTGGAACCACGGGGTGGTGATGGAGCGCGGCCGCCGCGGCCTCTCGAAGAGGCTGGCCTAAAGCAACGGCGGGCACATTCCGGAAAGACGCGCAGACGGACGACTATTGCGCCAGGCGCGTGCCTCGTGCCTGATGATTTCGCCCAGGCGCTGGGCACCCGGTCCCGCCGCATCTGGATCCGGATAGACCAGATACATGGCGCCACAACGCCCGCCTTCGGACACCGCAGCAACCATCGAAAATCACTCCCTTGAAATATCCTATCCAGGGGGATAGGATATTGATATGAGCGAGCACAGACACGACACCCATCCCGAGATCGTCAAGCGGCTGAAACGCGCGGAGGGGCACCTGAAGAGCGTCATCACCATGATCGAAGGCGGCCGCTCCTGCCTCGACATCGCCCAGCAGCTCCACGCAGTGGAGAAGGCGATCAGCCAGGCGAAGCGAACCCTGATCCAGGATCACCTGGACCATTGCCTTGAAGACACGATCGGGGCGCTTCC
Organism: Ensifer sp. Root423; assembly: GCF_001426275.1. Taxonomy (NCBI): domain Bacteria; kingdom Pseudomonadati; phylum Pseudomonadota; class Alphaproteobacteria; order Hyphomicrobiales; family Rhizobiaceae; genus Ensifer; species Ensifer sp. Root423. The sequence goes on from NZ_LMEG01000002.1 coordinate 202,165, forward strand.
GCACGAGCAGCGCCACTCCATCGACGAGTTCAAGGCGATCACGAAATACCTCTGAGCAGCAAATCCGCTGCCACAAACCGCCACCGAGCGAGGCCCAATCATCATGCTGCAGATCCTCGCAAACCGCACCTATCGCCACCTGTTCCTGGCGCAGGTGATCGCGCTGATCGGAACCGGCCTCGCAACCGTCGCGCTTGGCCTTCTCGCCTATGATCTGGCCGGCGCCGAAGCGGGCGCGGTGCTCGGGACGGCGCTCGCGATCAAGATGATCGCCTATGTCGGCGTGGCGCCGATCGCCGCCGCCTTCGCCGAACGGCTTCCACGCCGTGCCATGCTCGTCAGCCTCGATCTGGTGCGCGCCGCCGTCGCGCTGTTCCTGCCGTTCGTGACCGAGATCTGGCAGGTCTATGTGCTGATCTTCGTGCTGCAGTCGGCCTCGGCCGCCTTTACCCCCACCTTCCAGGCGACCATTCCCGACGTGCTGCCGGATGAAAAGGAATACACCCGCGCCCTGTCGCTCTCGCGGCTTGCCTATGATCTCGAAAGCGTCGCAAGCCCGATGCTCGCTGCGGCACTGCTTACCGTCGTCAGTTTCCATGACCTGTTTGCCGGCACGGTGATCGGCTTCCTCGCCTCGGCCGCCTTCGTCGTGTCCGTCGCGCTGCCAAGCCCGAAGGCTGCGGAACGGCGCGGTATCTACGACCGCACGACACGGGGTCTGCGCATTTATCTCTCGACGCCACGGCTGCGCGGCCTGCTCGCGCTCAATCTCGCGGTCTCGGCGGCGGGTTCGATGGTCATCGTCAACACGGTGGTGCTGGTTCAGGCCGGCTTCGACCTTACCCAGACCGACACGGCGATCGCGCTTGCCGCCTTTGGCTGCGGCTCGATGATTGCCGCGCTGATGCTGCCGCGCCTGCTCGACAGGACGCCTGACCGTTTCGCGATGTTTTCCGGGGCGACGATCCTCGTCGCCGGCCTGTTCATCGGGCCCCTCGTTCCAAATTTCGCTTCGGTGCTGCCGCTGTGGCTCGCCATCGGTATCGGCTACTCGCTGACCCAGACGCCGTCCGGCCGGTTGCTGCGCCGCTCCGCCCAGCCCGAAGACCGGCCGGCGCTCTTTGCAGCGCAGTTCGCCCTTTCGCATGCCTGCTGGCTGATCACCTATCCGCTGGCCGGCTGGCTCGGCGCTACCGCCGGGCTCGGCACGACCTTCATCGCGCTTGGCCTCATCGCCATCGGCGCTGTCGCCGCGGCCGCCCGGCTCTGGCCCGCGCCCGACCCGGACGAAATCGAACACACCCATCATGCGCTGGCGGGCGATCACCCCCATCTTGCCGGTGCGACGCGCGTCGGCAGCGGCCACCGCCACACCCATGTGTTCGTGATCGACAGCCATCACCCGGACTGGCCAGCCCAGCGGTAGGCAACGGCCGCTACTTGGAGGCGGTGCTGTTGCCGGCAAAAGACAGGATCGCCGCATCGGCGATCTCGGCGAAACGAGCACTTGGCCCTTCGGCGCCGCTGCTCTGCTGCGCGGCGCGCGCGCCATCGATCAGCAGCAGCAGCGTGTCGCCGAGCAGCTCTGCGTCGGCGATGCCGGCCCGGCGGCACAGCTCGACGACCCGGTCGCGCTGCGCATCCTTGAAGAGGCGGATCACCTCGCGGCCAGGGTGATCCTCATCGGTCAGCTGCACGGCGGCGCTCATCATTTCGCATTGGCACTTGTCCTCGCCGAGGTGCTCGGCGATACGCCGGACCCAGGCCCTGAGCTGACCGATACCGTCGCCCGGGTGCTGGTCTTCCAGTTCGCGCCAGAAGCCATCCATCTCCATTCCCGCATGGCGCAGGCATTCGACGATCAGCTCGTCCTTCGAACTGAAGTGGCGGTAGAGCGTCATCTTGTTGCTCTCGGCAGCATCGGCAATCGCATCGACGCCGGTTCCGCGAATGCCTCGGCGGCGAAAGAGATCACGCGCAGCCTCGACGATGCGATCGCGCGGCGAACGACGGGATGGTTTGCAGAAATCCGTTGTCATCGCAGTGGTCCGGCGTGAACGGCGCGGAAAATCTTGCCCCTTGACGCCCTGTCATTGGTCGATAACATGCGACGATGTTACCGACCAGTAACATTTTCGCCACCGTGGCAAATCAAGGAGCATCCGCTTGCGGCAAAGAGCTCTTCCGGAAACGGCGGCGGTAACAGCAGAAAAATTTCATGCGCAGTGTCGGTGAGCGCGGTCGCCAGGCGTCTTTTAGCCAGAGCGCACACCGCAGAGACTTTTTAGATTCGATAACGCTCGTGATTTGGTCGTCGTGATTAGGACCGGATCGGCCCTTCATGATCTCGTGCTGGAGCCTTATGATGCGCATGCTGGATGGGCTGAAGGCTGGGGAGACCGTCGCTGACCGCAAGGTCCGCGCGGCGGGCGTGCCGGTGCCGAGTTTCCGCCACGCCGCCTGCTGCGATGGTGGCGCTCCCAAAGGATCGGCCCCATGATTGACTTCTTCATCCACCGGCCGATCTTCGCATCGGCGATCGCCATCATCATGACGCTCGCCGGCGGCATCTGCTATTTCCTGCTGCCGATTTCGCAGTTTCCCGACGTCACGCCGCCGCAGATCGTCGTTGCCGCCAACTATCCGGGCGCCAGCGCCCAGGTGGTCGCCGACACGGTGACGACGCCGCTCGAACAGCAGATCAACGGCGTGCCCGGCATGCTCTACATGACCTCGACCAGCTCGAACGACGGCTCGTCGCGCATCATCATTTCCTTCGAGGTCGGCTATCCGATCGACGTCGCCGCGCTCGACGTGCAGAACCGCGTCTCGCAGGCCGCCTCCTCGCTTCCGGCCCTCGTCAACCAGACCGGCGTGACCATCGCCAAGCAGATCCCGAACTTCACCGTGCTCGTCAGCCTGGATTCGCCTGACAATTCGGTCGATTTCGCCGCGGTCAGCAACTACGCCTACCTGCAGATCCTCGATCCACTCAAACGCCTGCCGGGCGTTGGCGACGTCCAGCTTTTCGGCGAGCGCCGCTATTCGATGCGCGTCTGGCTCGATCCGGATCGCATGGCCAATCTCGGCATTACCGCCGTCGACGTCCAGAACGTCATTGCCGAGCAGAACATCCAGGTCGCCGGCGGCAAGATCGGGCAATCGCCGGCACCGGCCGGCACGCCCTTCGAGATGCAGATCAACGCGCTCGGACGCTTGAGCGACCCGTCCCAGTTCGGCGACATCGTGCTGCGCGCCGACCAGACGACGGGGGCAACGACGCGGCTGCGCGATGTGGCGCGCATCGAGCTCGGCGCGCTGCTCTATTCCTCGTCGGTCACCTTCAACGGCAAGGAAAGCGTCGTGCTTGCCGTCTTCCAGGCACCGGGCTCCAACGCGCTCGACCTGCAGGCCCGCGTGCAGGCGAAGATGGACGAGCTGTCGCAGCGCTTCCCCGCGGGCATCGCCTACCACATGTTCTACGACACCACGCGTTTCGTCTCGGCGGCGATGAAGGATGTCGTGTTCACGCTGCTCGAGGCGCTCGCCCTCGTCGTCTTCGTCGTCTTCATCTTCCTGCAAAACCTGCGCACGACGATCATCCCTACGATCGCCATTCCGGTTTCGTTGATCGCGACGCTGGTCGTCATGTATCTCTTCGGCTTCTCGCTCAACATGCTGAGCCTGCTCGGCATGGTGCTTGCCATCGGGCTTGTGGTCGACGACGCGATCGTCGTCGTCGAGAACGTCGAACGCCAGCTGGAGGCCGGGCTGCCGCCGCTCGAGGCCACCAAAAAGGCGATGCAGGAGGTGACCGGCCCGATCATCGCGACGACCGCGGTGCTGCTGGCCGTCTTCATCCCCGTCGCCTTCATTCCGGGCGTCGCCGGCAGCCTCTACAACCAGTTTGCGCTGACGGTCGCAATCTCCGTCGCTTTTTCCGCCTTCAACTCGCTGACCCTCAGTCCGGCGCTGAGCGCCGCGTTCCTGCGCTATCGCGGCGAGCCGCGTTTTGCCCTCTTCCGCTGGTTCAACAGCGGTTTTCACGCCCTGTCGCACGGTTATGCGCGCAGCGTCGCCGGGCTCGTGCGCTGGCGCTGGGCGCTGTTTGCCGTCTTCCTCGCCGCGATCGCCTCGACCTATGCGCTATGGCAGCGCATCCCCTCGACCTTCCTGCCGGTCGAGGACCAGGGCTATTTCTTCGTCGTCATCCAGTTGCCCGATGGTGCCTCGCTCGAACGCACCGAGGCGGTCGCGCGGCGATCCGAAGAGATCCTGCGCGGCACCGCCGGCGTCGATTTCGTCGGTTCGGTCGTCGGCTTCAACTTCCTGTCCTTCGCCGCCCAGTCAAACTCGGCCGTGCAATTCGCCGTATTGAAGCCATGGGACGAGCGGCCGCCCGAACAAGGCGCCTCGGCGCTGCGTGAAGAGGTGATGCCGCAACTGCTGCAGATCCCGGACGCGCTGGTGCTCGCCTTCGACCCGCCGTCGATCCAGGGGCTGGGTGCTACCGGTGGCTTCGAGTTCCAGGTGGAGGACCTTGCCGGCCGCAGCGCCGAGGCGCTGAACGACGCGACGCAGGCGCTGATCGCTGAGGCGCGCAAGCAGCCGGAAATCAATCCCTACCAGCTGTTCACCACCTTCAGCACCTCGAGCCCACAGTTCGACTATGACCTCGACCGCGACAAGGCGAAGCTGCTGGGCCTGAGCCTGCCGGATATCTTCAGCACACTGCAGATCTATTTCGGCTCGCTCTATGTCAACGACTTCAACATCTTCGGCCGCACCTTCCGCGTGACGCTGCAGGCCGATCAAGGCGCACGCGCCTCGGCCACCGATCTCTCTCGTCTCTACGTGCGCAACACTGAGGGGGAAATGGTGCCGCTCAATACGCTAGGAACCTTCAAGCCGACGGTCGGCCCGGAGACCATCACCCACTACAACAATTACCCCTCGGCGCTGATCAACGGTGCGGCAGCACCCGGCTTCAGCTCGAGCCAGGCGGTGGCGGCGATGGAGCGGGTGGCAAAAACGACGCTGCCCAGGGACTACACATTCGAGTGGACCGGCATTACTTATCAGGAGATCCGGGCAGGCTCGATCGCCGCGCTCGTCTTTGCGCTCGCCCTCGTCTTCTGCTTCCTGATCCTGGCCGCCCAGTATGAAAGCTGGTCGATGCCTTTCATGGTGCTGCTGTCAGTGCCGCTCGCGCTTTTGGGCGCGCTTTCGGCGCTCTGGCTGCGCGGTATGCAGATCGACGTCTATTCGCAGATCGGTTTCGTGATGCTGGTCGGACTTGCCGCCAAGAACGCCATCCTGATCGTCGAGTTCGCAAGACGCCGACGCGAGGAAGGGCTCGACGTCGTCGCAGCCGCCGCGGAAGCGGCGCGTCTCCGGCTGCGGCCGATCCTGATGACGGCCTTCGCCTTCATCCTCGGCGTGCTGCCGCTGATGTATGCCAGGGGCGCAGGTGCTGCCAGCCGCCAGTCAATCGGCACCACCGTCTTCGGCGGCATGCTGGCGGCGACGATCCTCACACTCATTTTCGTCCCGGTCTTCTACGCGGTCATCGAAAAATGGCGCGAGGGCACGTCCTCGCGGCCGATCGGCCAGCGTCACGAGCCGGAGGCGGCGGAATAGGAATTGGAGCCTGACATGCGTGGTTCGAGACTGGTCCTTGCCGCAGCGGTCGTGGTCGCCGCCCTTGCTGCGGCCTATCATTACAAGAACGGCGGATTCGAGCTGAAGGGCGGCGACGCCGGCGCGGCGGTGGGGCCGCCGCAACAGGCCATGCCCGTGCCGGTCGCCTCGGTCGTCAAGAAAACCATTCCGATCTATCTCGACTATTCGGCCCGCACCGAAGCGATCCGCAACGTGACGCTCCGCGCCAAGATCACGGGCTATATCGAGTCGCAGGCGGTGCCCGACGGTTCGGATGTGAAGGAAGGTGATCTGCTCTATCGGATCGACCCGCGCGATTATCGGGCAGCGCTCGATCAGGCAAAGGCCCAGGTCGAGCGCGACCAGGCGTCGCTCGCCTATCTCCGCTCCAATCTCAACCGCGGCAATGAACTGGCCACGACGGGTTACCTCGACAAGGACAGCTTCGATCAGCGCCAGAGTGCTGTGCACCAGGCCGAAGCGGCACTGGAGATGTCGCGGGCGGCGGTGCGCACCGCCGAGATCAATTTCGACTACACCGAAATCCACGCGCCCTTTGCCGGCCGGCTCGGCCGCGACCAGGCGCCGGAGGGAACGCTTGTCAGCAACACCGCCGGGACACCGCTCAACAACCTCGTGCAGCTTTCGCCGATCTATGTTTCCTTCAACCCGAGCGAAACAGAACTCGCCGACATCCAGAAGGCCCGGGCGAAGGGGAAAGTGCAGGCGGAAGTGCTTTTGCCTGGCGACAAGGAACCGCGCTATCGCGGCGACCTCACCTTCATCAACAACACGGTCGAGGGAAATACCGGAACGGTGGTGGCGCGCGTGACGATCGACAATACTGATCTTTCCCTGCTGCCCGGCCAATATGTCCGCGTCCGGCTGAAGATCCGCGACGAGCCGAACGTGCTGATGGTGCCGGAAACGGCGCTCGGCTCGAGCCAGCTCGGCAAATACATCTATGTCGTCGGCAAGGGTGAAACGGTCGAACAAAGGCTGGTCACTCTTGGCCCGACGAGCGGTGATCTCATCGGCCTGACCTCAGGCGTTGCGGAAGGCGACCAGGTGATCGCGGGAAACCTGCAGAAAATCTTCCCGGGCGCACCGGTCAAACCGATGCCGGCCGAGCAGGCGCAGAAATAGGCCGGTCGCCGGCCCGGCCTACGCCCTTTTCAGGATCGGGAAGACCATGCCGAACGTGATGACGGCAATGGCAACGACCTGAAGCAGCGTCGGAACTTCGCCGAGAACGACGACCCCCGCCGCGGTCGTCGTCACCGGGACGCACGGCATGAACAGCGACGCAGGCTGCGGACCCAATTGACGGATGACATAGGTGTAGAGAACGCTCGCGAGCGCTCCGGCGAGAAAGCCTTGGATGACGAATTGCGTGGCAATTTCGGTGAAAGAGGCGGCAGCGAGCCCGCTGGGCGCCAGAATGTGCAGCAAGGGCAACGGCAGACAGGAGAAGAACACCACTGCGATCGTCGCCGTCACGGCGTCGACGGACCATAGCCGCACCAGCACCGCAAAGGTGGCAAACATCAACCCCGAAACGGCGAACAACAGATCACCCCGCAATGTCCCGGCGTCGGCGACGCCCGATTGGAGCACGAACAGAAAAAGGCCGGCAATGACCGTGGCAACGCCAGCAAGGCGCGTGCCGGAGGCCTTGTCCTTGAAGACGAGACGGGAAAACAGGAACGAGAAGAAGACGATTACGGCGGGAGAGAGTGCTGCCGCATGGGCGACCGGTGCCAGCGAAAGTCCCTGGTTGATGATGAGCGGATAGGGCAGCCCCGTCAGCAGCGCCAGCACGGTTGCCTTGCGCCAGCCAAGCTGCATCAACTTCGGCAAGCCGACGCTGAGGAACACCGGCAGGAAGGCCAGGGCGGCGCCAGAGAACCGCAAGGTGACGATGTCGGCGGCGGTCAGATGCTCGCGCAGACTGAACCGGGCGGCCACAAACTGTAAGGTGGTGATTGCGACGACCGCCACCCCTGCCCATATCGCCAGCCGCCGGCTGCGGTCGCCCTCCCCCATCGTAACACTTTGCACGCCCGTCTCTCCACATTGCGGAAGCCTTACCCGGCGGCTTCGACAGAAGCACCGTATTGCGCGAACGGCCGCGTCAAAATACACTGATTTCAATGAATCTAAGCGATTATCACTCTTTCATGGACAAAATAGTGTGAAGAACGAAATTGCAGGCCTCGACACCATCGATCGCACCTTGTTGAGATTGCTGCAGGAAGATGGCCGGCGGACCACACTGGAGCTGGCAGAGCGTGTCGGCCTGTCGCCAACGGGCACGAGCCAGCGCGTGAAGCGCCTCTTCCGCGAGGGCTACGTGAAGGCCGTGCGAGCGATCCTCGATCCGAAGAAGATCGGCCGGGGCACCGTCGTCTTCATCCAGGTGCGCCTCGACCATACCGCCCCGCATATCTTCGAGCGCTTCTCCGACGCGGTTGCAAAGGCGCCGGAAGTTCTGGAATGCCACATGGTGATCGGCGGCTTCGACTATCTGGTGAAGGCGCGCATTGCCGACATGTCGCTGTTCCAGGATTTTCTCGAACGGGTGATTTTGCCCCTGCCCGGCGTCAGGGAGACGCACACCTACGCCTCGGTCGGCGACGTCAAGCCGGACGCGCTGCTACCGATCTGATGCTCAGGCGGGCTCCAGCCACGGCCAAGCTCGCCCCAGCAAAGCGGCGCAACCTCAAATCGGACGTGAAGTAGCAGGTCGCGACGAGTCATTGGGGTGCCGGGCGTTATTATTCCTCGAGCGACTGGCGACCTATCACGCGCGGGTCACCAATCCCTTCGTCACACGGTGCAATCTTCGCCCGGCAACGCTGCCCTGAAACCCAGGAGCACGCCGAGCGTCGAGCGTTTTTCGACGAGATCCGCAAGCGTGTACTTGTCGAAGACCGCGACGAAGGCGGCCGTGGCTTCCGAAAGGACGGACGGCAGGCTGCAGGCCGGCGCGATGCGGCAACCTCGGCAATCGATCAGATCCGACAACTCCTCCGTGTGCCGGAGGAGAGCGCCGAGATTGATTTCGTTCGCAGCCCTTGCGAGCCTGATACCGCCGTTCCGGCCGCGTACAGCCTCCAGAAACCCCGCATTCGCGAGGTCTTGAACCACTTTCATCATATGGTTCTGCGAGACCGAGAAGGTATCGGATATCTCCCGGATGGAGCTGAGCCCAGTGGGCTGGGAGCCCAGATAGATCATCAGGCGCATCGCATAGTCGGTGTATTTCGTGAGCCTCATCGCGGGATCTGCGTCAAAAAGTCCGTTCAAAAAACATGCATTTAATTAGCATCTTTGATCGCAAGCGAATAGATGCATTTCAGATACATCTTTAAGGGTCATTTGCGATGAACGCGCGAACGGTAGCCGGAGCTGAGATCAGGATGATCGTCGAATGCTTCCAGGGCGAAGTCCGCATTAACAGGATTTTGAGCGCGGGATTCGCTGCCGCGAGAGATTGGGACACAGTTCCCGATCACCGGGCCCGGTGAATTGCCGGCTGCATTTCCAGGATCACCAACCTGCCCCCACTGATACGTCCCACCGAAAGGAAAAAATCATGCCGAAACCACTCTCCCCCGAGACTGTCCAGATCGTGAAAGCCAGCGCTCCGGCGCTCGCGGCCCACGGAACGGAAATCACGAAGAGCATGTATGCCCGCCTCTTCCGTGACGATCATATCCGCGCGCTGTTCAACCACGCCAATCAGGGCGAAGGCGGTTCACAGGTCAACGCGCTTGCCGCCGCCATTCTCGCCTATGCGCAGAACATCGATAATCTCGGCGTGCTTGGCCCGGTGGTCGAACGGATCGCCCACAAGCACATCGGCTACCATATCCTTCCGGAGCACTATCCCTTTGTAGCCAAGGCTCTTCTCGCCGCCGTCGAGGATGTGCTCGGAAGTGCTGCGACCCCTGAGCTCCTCAACGCATGGGGCGAGGCCTATTGGTTCCTGGCCGATATTCTCAAGGAGCGCGAAACCGCCATACGCGGCGAACTGATGGAGCGCTCGGGCGGTTGGAACGGCTGGAGAGATTTCGTCATCGTCTCAAAAGTTCGCGAGAGCGACGTCGTCACCTCGTTTATCCTGAAACCCAAGGACGGCGGTCGCGTTGCGCGCCACAGACCCGGCCAATATCTGACGTTTCGCTTCCAACTGGACAATGGCCTGGAGATGAAGCGCAACTACTCGATCTCCAGCGGGCCGAACGACAGCTTCTACCGCATCTCGGTAAAGCGCGAGGCGCAGGGGCAAGGCGGATCCCGATATCTCCACGATCAGGCGACCGTCGGCACGGTCTTGAGCGCGACCCCGCCGGCCGGCGACTTCTTCCTCCCCGAAGCGCCGGAAGCACCTGTCGTATTGCTGTCGGGTGGCGTCGGCCTGACCCCCATGGTCAGCATTCTCGAGACGATCGCCGAGGAACATCCGAACCTCGAGGCGCACTTCGTCCACGGCGCGCTGAACAGCGGCACGCATGCCATGGATCGGCATGTTCGCGAACTCGCCGACGCACACGGCAAGATCACGATCAGCAGCTTCTATAGTGCGCCTGCAAACGGGGATGCCGTGGGGCTGTCGCACGACTTCGATGGCTTCATCACCGCGGAATGGCTTCGCAAGCACACGCCGATCGCCAATGCCGAATTCTATCTCTGTGGCCCCAAACCGTTCCTTCGTGCGCTCGTCCCGGCTCTTGCCAGGGAAGGCGTTTCCAGCGAGCGGGTCCACTATGAGTTCTTCGGCCCAGCCGACGAACTCATTGCAGCCTAAAATGCCTTCGGTCGGCACTTTCACGGACCGTGGAAGAGCTTGATCTCCTCATTGCCGCGGCGCTGCCTTCGCGCCGCGGCAAGCCGACCTGCGCCGAGGATTGCGGCAGTCCCGCCTGTGCGTAAACGCCATCCGAAAGATCGCCCTTGCTTTCGGACCCGCCATGCTGCATTGCAAAAAGAGCCGACACGGCAGGTCAAGCTTGGTCAGAATGCGGTCGTGGCATGCAGCACAGCAGACTAAACGTCCTGGTCATCGACGAGAATCGCATCCGCGCCGCCATCATCGAGGACGGGCTGCGCGACGCGGGCTATGACCATGTCACCGTCATCGACAATATGCACGGCCTGGCGCGGCGTATCGCGGACCTCAATCCCGACGTCATCGTGATTGATCTCGAAAACCCAAACCGCGACATGCTGGAAAGCATCTTCCAGCTTTCGCGCGCGGTGAAGCGCCCGATCGCGATGTTCGTCGACAAGTCCGACGAGGCCTCCATCGAGGCGGCTGTCGAGGCCGGGGTCTCGGCCTATATCGTCGACGGTCTGAAGCAGGAACGGGTGCGCCCCATCCTGAAGATGGCGATCAGCCGCTTCAACGCCTTCTCCCGCCTCAACCGCGAGCTGGAAGAAACCCGCGGCGAGTTGGAAAACCGCAAGGTGATCGACCGCGCCAAGGGCCTCTTGATGCGCTCGCGCGGGCTCTCCGAGGAAGAGGCCTATGCGCTGCTGCGCCGCACGGCGATGAACCAGAACCGCAAGATCGTCGACATCGCCCAAAGCCTCGTCACGGCGGCAAGCCTGCTCGATCCGGGAGGAAAGGAATGACGACGCGCCACGCCATCACCGCCGGTTTCGTGCCGCTCCTCGACAGCGCCTTGCTCGTTGTCGCCCGCGAGATGGGCTTTGCCGAAGAACAGGGGATCGACCTGACCCTGCTGCGTGAGCGCTCCTGGGCGAGCATCCGCGACCGACTTGCGGTTCGCCATGTCGATGTGGCGCATATTCTCGGGCCCATGCCGATCGCCGGCAATCTCGGCCTCAATGTGCCTGCCCCTGAAATGATCGTGCCGATGTCGCTGGGTCTCGGCGGCAATGCGGTGACGGTGTCTCCGGCGCTCTGGCAAAGGATGGCGGAAAACGGCGCGACCACGGATCTCGATGCGCGCGCGAACGGTGCAGCCCTGCGCAAGGCGATCGATGCGCAGGCGGGCGCGCCGCTGCGTTTTGCCGTCGTGCATCCCTATTCCGGGCACAATTACGAACTGCGCTACTGGCTGGSGGCGAGCGGCATCGATCCGGACCGTGATATCGAGATCGTCGTGCTGCCGCCACCCGACATGGGCGATGCGCTCGCCGAAGGCGTGATCGACGGCTATTGCGCCGGCGAGCCCTGGAACACCTTCGGCGTGCTTCGCCGCGGCGCACATCTCGCCACCGTCAAGGCGGCGATCTGGCGGTCGAGCCCCGAGAAGGTGCTTGGCGTCAACGCAAAGTGGGGGGAGGCCAACCCGGAGGCGATGGCCGCCCTGCTCGTGGCGCTTCATCAGGCGTCAATTTGGTGCGCCCGCCCGGATAACCACGAGGCACTCGCGACCCTTCTGGCAAAGCCTGCCTATGTGGGGCGCGACGCCGAACTGCTTCTTCCCGCCCTCAAAGGCACGCTGCCGGTCGGCGGCGGTGAGGTCCGGGTGGTCAGAGATTTCTTCGTTCCGAATGCCAAGGCGGCGACCTTCCCCTGGAAGAGCCATGCCCTCTGGTTCTACACCCAGATGGTGCGCTGGCGGCAGATCGAGCATGCGGCAGAGCGCCAGCGCATCGCCGCGGAAACCTACCGGCCGGACATCTACCGCGCCGCATTGAAGCACCTTGGTATCGCCATGCCGTCGGCAAGCGCCAAGGTGGAAGGCGCCTTGACCGTCGAAACCCCAGTCGGCTCATCGGGCGCGCTGACGCTCGGGCCGGATGGTTTCTTCGATGGCGGACGCTTCGATCCCGACGACCTCGATGCCTACATCGCTGCCCAGTCTGCAGGCTGAATGCGCGACGCCTAATTTATGCGCATTGCACAAAAAATGGCTTCGCACTGCACCAAGGAATGTCACCCACCGGGATGACGCCAGGCCGACGATTTCACTTTTTCTTTTAGATCAATAGCTTGCCAAAACTGGCACGCTGATTGCTTTTATATTCTCAGGCCCTCGGGCCAAGAGATCGGTGTCCAACGACGGGCGCCCTACCAGCAAAGCCGCTGATCAGGACTGCGCACACGGAGCGAACCGTGTCGGGCATACCTGGCCAGCGGCTTTTTGTTTTTCACCCCCAAGATGGAGCGGCACGACCTTGTCGGGCCTCGGAGAAGCCATGTCTGAGAACAAGCAGCCATTATCCGCCAGCGAACCCGCCACGGCTTTGTGGATGTCCACTTTTGCCTTCACGATCTGTTTCGCCGTCTGGACGATCTTCGCCATCATCGGCATCCGCATCAAGCAGGACCTCGCGCTCACCGAAGCGCAGTTCGGCCTGCTGGTTGGCACGCCCATCCTCACCGGTTCACTGGTGCGCATCCTGCTCGGCGTCTGGACCGGGCGCTACGGCGGGCGCCTCGTCTATACGCTGACGATGCTGGCCGCAGCCCTTGCGACTTTTCTGCTCACCTACGCCACCACCTATCCGCAGATGCTGCTCGCCGGCCTCGGCATCGGTCTTGCCGGCGGCTCTTTCGCGGTCGGCGTCGCCTATGTCTCGCCCTTCTTTCCGCCGGAAAAGCAGGGCACGGCGCTTGGCATCTTCGGCGCCGGCAATGTCGGCGCGGCGGTGACGAAATTCCTGGCGCCCTTCGTCCTCATTGCCTGGGGCTGGCAGACGGTTGCCGAGATCTGGGCGGCCGCACTCGTCGTCACGGCACTCGTCTTCTGGTTCACGACAAGCGACGATCCGGCCTTCCGCAGCCGCCGCGAGCGCCAGCTGCCAAAGCGCAGCCTGCTCCAGGAGTTCGCACCGCTGAAGAACGCCCAGGTCTGGCGTTTCTCGCTCTACTATTTCTTCGCCTTCGGCGGTTTCGTCGCCCTCTCGCTCTGGCTGCCGCGTTATCTCGTCGGCGTCTACGGCTTCGATATCGCCGTGGCGGGCATGGTCGCAGCCGCCTACTCCATCCCCGGCAGCGTCTTCCGTGCCTTCGGCGGCGTGCTTTCCGACCGCAAGGGCGCGCGTAGCGTCATGTACTGGATGCTCGGCATCTCGGCGGTGGCAACACTGATCCTGTCGCTGCCGGCCGCCGGCGAGGGCCACGGCTTCGGCATTACGCCTGCCGTCTTCATCGTCACGGTCTTCGTGCTCGGCTTCGTCATGAGCCTTGGCAAGGCCGCCGTCTACAAGCACATCCCGGCCTATTACCCGGAAAACGTCGGGGCGGTCGGCGGCATCGTCGGCATGGTCGGCGGGCTCGGGGGCTTCGTGCTGCCGATCGCCTTCGGCCTGCTCAAGGACGCGACCGGCCTGTGGTCGAGCTGCTTCCTGCTTCTCTTTGCCGTCGTCGTCGCATCGCTCCTGTGGATGCATCTTTCGATCCGCCAGATGGAACGCCGCGCGCTCACCCTGCCGACGGCTGCTGCCGCGTAAACAGACAAGGACAGACCATGACCGAGAAACTCGTCATCATCGGCAATGGCATGGCGCCGGGGCGCATGCTGGAGCACCTGCTGGAAAAGGCGCCCGGGCACTACGACGTGACCATTTTCAACGCCGAACCACGCGTCAACTACGACCGCATCATGCTGTCGCCGGTGCTGTCGGGCGAAAAGGATTACGAAGAGATCATCATCCACGGCGACGGCTGGTACATCAAACACGGCATCACGCTTTACAAGGGTCATCGCATCGTCGCGATCGACCGCGATGCCCAAACCGTGACCTCCGACCATGGCGTGACCGAAAGCTATGACAAGCTGGTGATCGCGACCGGTTCGGTGCCCTTCATCCTGCCGGTGCCCGGCAAGGACCTGCCCGGTGTCATCACCTATCGCGATCTCGATGACGTGCAGGCCATGCTGCTCGCCGCCCAGTCGCGCGAAAAAGCCGTCGTCATCGGCGGCGGCCTGCTCGGCCTTGAAGCGGCCGCCGGCCTTGCCGGTCGCGGCATGGACGTCACCGTTCTTCACGTGATGCCGACGCTGATGGACCGCCAGCTCGACCCGGCCGCCGGCTATCTCCTTGAGAAGGAGCTGGAAGGCCGCGGCATCAAGATCATCTGCAAGGCCAACACCAAGGCGATCGTCGGCAACGGCAGGGTCGAAGGCATCGAGCTCGACGACGGCCGCATCATTCCGGCGACGCTCGTCGTCATGGCCGTCGGCATTCGGCCGAGTGTCGGCCTTGCGAAGGAGGCCGGCCTTGCGATCAACCGCGGCATCGTCGTCGACCAGGGCATGCAGACCTCGGATGGCCGCATCTGGGCGCTCGGCGAATGTGCGGAAGTGGGCGGCATGGTCTATGGCCTCGTCGCGCCGCTTTACGAGATGGCCCGTGTCGCCGCCTCGCATCTGGCTGGCGACCGCTCCGCCGCCTTTGTCCATTCCGACACGCCGACCAAGCTCAAGGTCACCGGCATCGAACTTTTCTCGCTCGGCGACTTTGCCGATGGCGACGACCGCGAGGAGATCGTCCTGCGCGACGCCACGGCCGGCGTCTACAAGCGGCTGGTGCTGAAGGGCAACCGCATCATCGGCACCGTGCTCTATGGCGAAACATCCGACGGCGCCTGGTTCAACGATCTGAAGAAGAAGGAGACCGACGTCTCCGAGATGCGCCAGACCCTGATTTTCGGCCAGGCCTTCCAGGGAGGCGCTCCGCTGGACCCTATGGCGGCCGTTGCAGCCTTGCCGGATGATGCGGAAATCTGCGGCTGCAACGGCGTTTGCAAGGGTAAGATCGTTTCCACGATTGCCGACAAGGGCCTGACGTCGCTCGACGAGGTGCGCGCCCATACCAAGGCATCGGCCTCCTGCGGCTCCTGTACCGGCCTTGTCGAACAGCTGATGACGCTGACGCTCGGCGAGAGCTACAGACCGGCCGCCGTCCAGCCGATGTGCGGCTGCACCGATCTCGGCCACGACGACGTACGTCGGCTGATCAAGGCCAAGGGCCTGAAGACCATTCCCGCGGTCATGCAGGAGCTGGAATGGAAGACCTCCTGCGGCTGCGCCAAGTGCCGCCCGGCGCTCAACTACTACCTCGTCTGCGATTTCCCGGACGAATATGCCGACGACTACCAATCGCGCTTCATCAACGAGCGCGTTCACGCCAACATCCAGAAGGACGGCACCTATTCCGTCGTGCCGCGCATGTGGGGTGGGGTCACCAATTCCGGCGAGCTGCGGGCCATCGCCGACGTGGTCGACAAGTTCGAAATTCCGCTGGTGAAGGTGACCGGCGGCCAGCGCATCGACCTGCTCGGGATCGAAAAGGAAGATCTACCGGCCGTCTGGGCCGATCTCGGCAAGGCCGGTTTCATCTCGGGCCAGGCCTATGCCAAGGGTCTGCGCACGGTGAAGACCTGCGTCGGCTCGGACTGGTGCCGCTTCGGCACGCAGGATTCCACCGGGCTTGGCATCCGGATCGAAAAGTTCATGTGGGGTTCCTGGACGCCCGCCAAGCTGAAGATGGCGGTTTCCGGCTGTCCGCGCAATTGCGCGGAGGCCACCTGCAAGGACATCGGCGTCATCTGCGTCGACTCGGGCTTCGAGATCCATTTCGCCGGTGCTGCCGGGCTCGACATCAAGGGCACCGAGGTACTTGGCCTGGTGAAAAGCGAGGACGAGGCGCTGGAACACATCGTGGCGCTGACGCAGATGTACCGCGAGCAGGCCCGCTATCTCGAGCGCATCTACAAGTGGGCGAAACGAGTCGGGCTGGACGAGATCCGCCGCCAGATCATGGAGGATACGGACAAGCGCAAGGCCTACTACGACCGCTTCGTCTTCAGCCAGAAATTCGCCCAGGTCGACCCCTGGTCGGAGCGCGTCTCCGGCAAGGACAAACACGAGTTCCGGCCGATGGCGACGGTCGGCTTCCCCCAAGCTGCGGAGTGAGATGATGAACATGACCTGGCACCCGATCGGCGACATCTCGGACATTCCGCTGCGAGGCGCGCGCTGCGTGAAGACGCCTCAGGGCAAGATCGCCGTCTTCCGCACAGCCGAAAACGAGGTCTTCGCCATCGAGGACCATTGCCCGCACAAGGGCGGGCCGCTGTCACAAGGCATCGTCCACGCGAAGGCGGTCACCTGCCCCTTGCACAATTGGGCGATCTCGCTCGAAACCGGCAAGGCGCTCGGGGCCGACGAAGGCGCGGTGCGCACCATTCCGGTGCGTATTGACGGCGGCGTGCTGTTCATTGCGCTCGAAAGCCTGCTGATTGCGGCGGAATGACCATGGAAAAGGAGGTCAAGACCACCTGTCCCTATTGCGGCGTCGGCTGCGGGGTCATCGCGACGGTCGATGACAACGGCGCCGTCGCCGTGCGCGGCGATGCCGACCATCCCGCCAATTTCGGCAGGCTGTGCTCCAAGGGGTCCGCACTCGCCGAGACCCTCGACCTCGACGGTCGGCTGCTGCATCCGGAGATCGACGGATGCCAGGCTGGCTGGGACGAAGCGCTCGACCTCGTCGCCGCACGCTTTGCGGAAACGATTGCCGAACACGGCCCGGATTCGGTCGCCTTCTACGTCTCCGGCCAGCTGCTCACCGAAGACTACTACGTCGCCAACAAGCTGATGAAGGGTTTTGTCGGTTCCGCCAACATCGATACCAATTCACGTCTCTGCATGTCCTCGTCGGTTGCCGGTCATCGCCGTGCCTTCGGTTCGGATACGGTACCCGGGACCTATGAGGATCTGGAGCTGGCCGATCTGGTCGTACTTACCGGATCGAACCTTGCCTGGTGCCACCCCGTCCTCTACCAGCGCCTTGCCGCCGCCAAGGCGAAACGGCCGGGCCTCAAAATCGTTCTCATCGATCCGCGCCGCACCATGACGGCCGATATCGCAGACCTGCATCTCGCGATCCGGCCCGACGCCGATGTGGCGCTCTTCGTCGGGCTGTTCTCACATCTGGTTTCCAGCAATGCCGTCGACCAGAACTATGTCGCGGCGCATACGGCCGGCTTCGGTGATACCTTGCTCGCAGCAGGCGGTGTTTCGTTCGACGACGTGCTCGAGCGGACCGGCCTTCCGGCGATGCAGTTGCGCGAATTCTACCGGCTGTTTTCGACAACCGAGAAGGTCGTGACCTGCTACAGCCAAGGCGTCAACCAGTCGTCTTCGGGCACCGACAAGGTCAACGCGATCCTCAACTGTCACCTTGCGACCGGCCGCATCGGCCGGCCGGGCATGGGGCCGTTCTCGCTGACGGGGCAGCCGAATGCGATGGGCGGCCGCGAGGTCGGCGGGCTTGCGAACATGCTCGCCGCACACATGGCGATCGAAGATGCCGGTGATCGCGATCGCGTCCAGCGCTTCTGGCGTTCGCCAAAGATTGCCGAAAAGCCGGGGCTCAAGGCCGTCGATCTCTTCCGGGCGGTGGCAGACGGTCGCGTCAAGGCGCTCTGGATCATGGCAACGAACCCCGTCGTCTCGATGCCGGATGCCGACGCCGTCGAGGCCGCGATCAGGGCCTGTCCCTTCGTCGTGGTTTCCGACATCCTGAAAGAAACTGATACCGCCCGCCACGCGCATGTGCTGCTGCCGTCGCTCGGTTGGGGGGAAAAGAGCGGCACGGTCACCAATTCCGAACGCCGCATCTCGCGCCAGCGGGCGTTTCTCGCCGCACCGGGAGAAGCCCGGGCGGACTGGTGGCAACTGGCCGAGGTCGGTCGCCGCCTGGGCCATACCGATGCTTTCGCCTACGAAGCGCCCGCCGCGATCTTCCGCGAACATGCCGCGCTCTCGGCCTTCGAAAATGCCGGCAGCCGCGATTTCGACATTGGCGCCTATGCCGATCTTGCGCTTGAGGACTACGACGGGCTGACGCCCTTCCAGTGGCCCCAACGGCAAGGCCAGAAGCGCGCCGAAAGCCGTTTCTTTGCGGCGGGCAACTTCTATCACGCTGACGGCAGAGGCCGGTTCGTGGCCGTTCGCCCGGCAGAGACCGACCGCACCAATGCCGATTACCCGTTCACGCTCAACACCGGCCGCATCCGCGACCAGTGGCACACGATGACCCGCACAGGCAAAAGCGCGCGCCTCTCGGCCCATATCGCCGAACCGTTTGCGGAACTGCACCCGCGTGATGCGATGGAGATCGGCGTCGGCAACGCCGACCTTATCGAGATTGAAAGCCCTGAGGGCAAGGCGTTCGTGCGTGCGCTCATCACCGAGCGCCAGGCGCGCGGCAGCATCTTCGCGCCGATGCACTGGAACGACCAGTTTGCGGCGAAGGCACGCATCGATGTCCTCGTGCCGCCGATCACCGATCGTCTTTCCGGCCAGCCGGCATCGAAGAACATTGCGGTCGCCGCGCGAAAGTTCAAGGCGACGCACTACGCCTTCGCTGTCTCGCTGGCAAAGCCGGTCGATCCAGATGCTGCCTATTGGGCGCTGGCGAAGGCGGCTGGCGGCTGGCGATTGGAACTGGCTTTTGCCGAGCCGGTGGACGACTGGGCCGGCTGGTGCCGCCGCGTTCTTGCGATCCCGCAAGGCGTAGAGCCGCTCGGCTATGCGGATGCACAGACCGGCGACATCAGGCTCGCCTTCTTCGATGGTCCGCAGCTTCTCGCGGCCTTCTTCCTAGCGCGCGAACCGGTCGCCGTCGCGCGCAACTGGGCGATCGCACAACTCGGCGCTGACCACGCCAATCTGCGCAAGCGCTTCGCGCTCGTCGCGGGCCGTCCGGGGGCGGACAAGCCGGATCCCGGCGCCACCGTCTGCTCCTGCTTCGGTGTTGGCGTCAACCAGATCGTCGCGGCCGTACGCGGCGGTTGCCACAGCGTCGAGGCCGTCGGCGTGGCGCTCAATGCCGGAACCAATTGCGGCTCATGCCGCGCCGAAATCAGGGGGATCATCGATGGATGTCTTGCAGCAGCCGCAGAGTGACGGACCCGCCCGCATGGAGGCGCTCGCCAAGCTGCCCGTCTTCTGGGCGCTGGAGGGCCGGCGCGTCGTGGTGGCCGGTGCAACGGACGGAGCGATGTGG
Source organism: Ensifer sp. Root423 (assembly GCF_001426275.1). Lineage (NCBI taxonomy): Bacteria > Pseudomonadati > Pseudomonadota > Alphaproteobacteria > Hyphomicrobiales > Rhizobiaceae > Ensifer > Ensifer sp. Root423. Next base: position 221,827 of record NZ_LMEG01000002.1, read on the forward strand.
AAGGTCGAGCTTCTGGCCGCCTGCGGCGCCCGCGTCGACCTTTACGCTGAAGGGAACGACGAGGCGCTCGCGGCATTTGCCGGCCGTACCCCGCAACACCCCACCGCCAGCGTCACGCTAAACCGCCGGCACTGGGCGCCCGCCGATCTTGACGGTGCCGCGCTCGCCGTCGGCGATTGCGAGGACCAGGCGGAGGCGCGGGCATTCTTCGCCGCCGCCCGCGCGGCGGGCGTTCCGGTCAACGTCATCGACCAGCCGGACTTCTGCGAGTTCCAGTTCGGCTCGATCGTCAACCGCTCGCCCGTCATCGTTGCAATCTCGACCGATGGCGCCGCCCCGATCCTCGCCCAGACGATCCGCCGCAAGATCGAGACGCTGCTGCCGAAAAGCCTGAAGGCCTGGGCAGCGCTGGCCCAGTCTCTTCGTGGAGCGGTGAACCGCCGGATCGAACCCGGTCCCCGGCGCCGCCTCTTCTGGGAACGTTTTGCCGATCGCGTCTTTTCGACCATGGATACGCCGGAGGAGGGCGTAGGCGGGGTGCTTTTTGCTGATGCCGAAAGGCTCGCGGGAGCCCCCGCCATCGGTCACGTGACTTTGGTCGGCGCGGGACCGGGCGATGCCGAACTCCTGACGCTGAAGGCCGTGCGCGCGCTGCAAGCGGCCGATGTCATCCTTTTCGACGACCTCGTTTCTTCAGACGTGCTCGAACTCGCCCGGCGGGAGGCAAAGCGCATGCTCGTCGGAAAGCGCGGCGGCCGCGAAAGCTGCCGGCAGGAAGACATCAACGCCATGATGGTCAAGCTCGCCAAGGCTGGGAAACGCGTGGTGCGGCTGAAATCCGGCGACCCCATGGTTTTCGGCCGGGCCGGCGAGGAAATCGCCCATCTCGACCGCGAGAACATTCCCGTCGACGTTATCCCCGGCATCACTGCCGCAAGCGCCATGGCCTCCCGTCTCGGTCTGTCGCTGACCCATCGCGACTATGCCCAGTCGCTTCGGCTGGTGACCGGTCATTCCCGCCACGGCGGCCTGCCCGATGATGTCGACTGGGGAGGCATTGCCGATCCGCGCAGCACGGCGGTCTTTTACATGGGTGGCCGAACGGCGAGGCTGATTGCCGAAAAGCTTATCGGCGAAGGCCGTTCACCTGAAACACCGGCCGTGATCATGAGCGATGTCAGCCGTCCGACGGAACGCAGCTGGCGCGGCGCGCTCGCGACAATGCCCTTGGGCATAGCGGAGATCGGCTACGACAACCCGGTCCTCATCGCTGTCGGCGACGTGTTTTCGGCCCGAGACAAGCAGGCCGGATCGATCGAGTGCACTCTCGCAGGAGCATGCTGATGGGCATCTCCCTGGTGTTCATCGTTCTCGCCATCGGCCTCAGCTGGCCGCGTTTCAGGCTCATCTTCCTGGCTCAATCGAACGCTGCGCTGGCCGCAGCGCCCCTCACCATGGTTGCGAGTGCCGTGAACCTCTGCGCCATCGGCCTCGCTGTTGCAGAACACGGTCTGCTTTTCGGCGGATTGCTCATCGCCGGCGGTATGTTCTTCGCGAAAATAATGCAAGCCGTGCCTTCAACGCCGGGCATCTTGGCTTCAGCCCTGTGCCTTGCCGCCTACATCGAAATGACGATGACGGTCGTGGCGTGACGAGCTCAATGCTGCCCCTGAACAGACACCAGCGTCTGCTGACGCGCCAAGGGATATTCGAAGGCGTCGCCTCGTATCGACGTCCCGAATATCCCAAGGTCGCCACCGTAGGCTGGTTCTAAGCGCGCAGGCAGATCACGGCCATCTCCCAATTGAGGAATGAATGCCTGTACCGAACAAGTAAAGCCGCTGCCCCGCGGCCGACATCAGTCGACTGCCGTTTCCGATCCATCGCCGCTTTCGTCGAGTACGACCGTCTCGCCGAGCGGGGTCGCTGCAATTGACCTGATCTCTTGGGCGAGCGACGCCAGCTTGCGCGCAATCTCCTGCAATTCGGCGGTCGAGCCGGTGGCCTCGCAGGTATTTTCAACGCTCCGTTCGTCCATGTGCTCTTCCTCTTTCGAGTGGACGCAGGAGCGGAGCATATTTCTAATCTACTATATAAGGCCACAAGCCGTCGCGCGTTCTTCGTGCGGCGCACAGCCATAGGTATAGGCCGATCGATAAGCCGGCGATCACCCGCGACAGATCTCGATCCACGGCCGATTGGCCTTACCTGCAGCAATCAAGCCTATCGGCGATCTCGCAGGTCATCAAAACCTTGGAAGAGTGACATTCCGACGTTGCAGGAGCGAAAACTCGGCGACGTCAGGGTTTTCATCTGGATGCTAAATTGCTAGTTCTTTCTTTGTTCCTGCCCGACTCTTGGATGCAAATCGATGCGGGCAGTGACTGAGTGCGACGAAAACGAACGGGAACGCATGAGCGCCGCCTATCTCGAAAAACTCAATGACCGCCAGCGTGAGGCGGTCGAGCACGGTATCGGCTTGCCGGAAGGACAGGTCGGCGGCCCGCTTCTCATCATCGCCGGTGCCGGCTCCGGCAAGACGAATACGCTCGCCCACCGCGTCGCGCATCTCATCGTCAACGGTGCCGATCCGCGCCGCATTCTGCTGATGACCTTTTCTCGACGCGCAGCAGCCGAGATGACCCGCCGGGTCGCGCGCATCTGCCGCCAGGTCCTTGGCGACAACGCTGCAGTCATGACGGACGCGCTCTCCTGGGCCGGCACCTTCCATGGCATCGGCGCCCGGATCCTGCGCATCTACGCCGAACAAATCGGTCTCGGCCCGGATTTTACGATCCACGACCGGGAGGACAGCGCCGATTTGATGAACCTCGTGCGCCACGAGCTCGGCTTCTCGAAGACGGAAAGCCGCTTCCCGACAAAGGGAACGTGCCTTTCGATCTATTCGCGCGTCGTGAACTCTGAAAGCTCGATTGGCGACGTATTGAAGTCGGCCTATCCCTGGGTCACCGGCTGGGACGAACAGCTCAAGGCGCTGTTTGCGGCTTACGTCGATGCCAAACAGGCGCAGAACGTGCTCGATTATGACGATCTCCTGCTCTACTGGGCGCAGATGGTTTCCGATCCGGAGCTTGCCGAAGATATCGGCGGACGCTTCGATCATGTTCTTGTCGACGAGTATCAGGACACCAACAGGCTGCAGGCGTCGATCCTGATGTCGCTCAGACCGGGCGGCCACGGATTGACGGTCGTTGGCGACGACGCCCAGTCGATCTATTCTTTCAGGGCTGCGACGGTTCGCAATATTCTCGATTTCCCGAACGCCTTTTCGCCCGAGCCTGCCGACGTCATCACCCTCGACCGGAACTACCGCTCGACGCAGCCGATCCTCGCCGCTGCGAACGGCGTGATCGGCCTGGCGCGGGAGCGATTTACCAAGAACCTCTGGACGGACAGGCAATCGGAGCAGCGCCCGTTGCTCGTCGCCGTCAAGGACGAAGCGGATCAGGCCGCCTACATCGTGGAGCAGGTTCTCGCTGGCCGCGAGATCGGTATCGCCTTGAAGCAGCAGGCGGTGCTTTTTCGCTCGTCCAATCACAGCGGAACGCTCGAAGTCGAACTCACCCGCCGCAACATTCCGTTCGTGAAATTCGGTGGCCTGAAGTTTCTCGACAGCGCCCATGTGAAGGACCTGCTCGCAGTCCTGCGCTTCGCGCAGAACCCGCGTGATCGCGTCGCAGGTTTCCGGTTGCTGCAGATGCTGCCCGGTATTGGCCCACAGACCGCTGGAAAGATCCTCGATGCGATCGCCGCCGATCCGGAACCACTCGCGGCTCTTGCTGAGATCCCGCCTCCCGCCAAGACCGGCGAGAACTGGACCGGCTTCGTCGACCTGGTGTCCGGTCTGCGACGGGCCGAGCCTGGATGGCCGCAGGAGATTGGCGCTGCGCGCGCCTGGTATGAGCCCCATCTTGACCGGATCCATGAAGACGCCGACACGCGCAAGGCCGACCTGCTGCAGCTCGAGCAGATTGCCGGCGGCTACCAGAACCGCGAACGTTTCCTGACCGAGCTGACCCTTGACCCGCCCGATGCCACGAGCGACCAGGCGGGCGTGCCGCTGCTCGACGAGGACTATCTGATCCTGTCGACCATCCATTCGGCGAAGGGCCAGGAATGGCGCTCGGTCTTCATGCTCAACGTCGTCGACGGCTGCATTCCGTCCGATCTCGGCGTGGGTACAACTGCCGAACTCGAAGAGGAGCGGCGGCTGCTCTATGTCGGCATGACACGGGCACGCGATCATCTCTCCCTGGTGACGCCGCAGCGCTTCTTCACCCACGGCCAGAACGCCCAGGGCGACCGGCATGTCTACGCCTCGCGAACCCGCTTCATCCCGGCGACATTGCTTCAGTTTTTCGAGACGACGAGCTGGCCGAAGATCTCGGCAAGCGCCAGCGAGCGAAGCGCCAAGCAGATCCGCATCGACGTCGGCGCCCGCATGCGCTCCATGTGGAAGTGAGCGAAGGCGGTGGCGAGCTCGCGAATTGTGCGCTCGTGTCTGCAGACAGACCAAGCGAGGAGCGCGTGCCGCTCGCCAACCGCCGGTCTGTAGCGTTGTTAGCCTGGCAAGCTCGGCGGCGCGATAAACTGATAGTACGACCACACCGCAACCAAGGCGGCTATCAGTGCCAGCCAAATCAACGCCTTCCGCGGCACAGGGCTGGCCGGCTTCGCCTCCTTTTTCGGCTTTGGTCGTTCAAATTTGATGATGTTGTTGTCGTCCATTCGCTCCCATCCCGAGTAAACTCATACATGTCCCGGCGCGTTCAGCCAGCGCACCGCAATGACATGTACCGCCTAACGTCCTGATTTGGCATCAATAAGATGTGAAAGCAGGTTCGCGCCAATCCCAAGCAACATGGCATTCCAACGCCGTCGTCAAGCCTTCAGGCCCAGTCGTGGCAGGCAAGGGACGTCTGCATCAAGCCGCGCCGTCGCGGCCGAGCCAGGGATCGGGGCCTGGATCGCGGCCCGACGCAACCTGGCCCAGCCGCTCCAGATAATGTGCCCAGCCTTCCGCATGGCCGGCGCATTGTTCGGCGCTGGGCAGACCCGTTTGCGTAAGGCGCAGCAATGTTCCGGGCGGCTGCTCGATCAGGTCGATCTCGATCAGGCTCGAGCCGGGCGGGACAATGTCGCTGCCTTCCCAGCCGAAGCTATAGGCGAGCCGATGCACCGGCACGACCTCGCGGAAAGACCCGCGGGCAAAACGGGCCCCGGTTACGTTGACGAGATAGAGACCGCCGGGCTCCGCCTTGGTGTCGGCCTCCGTTCCCATCCAGCGCAGGATCTTTTCCGGGTCGGTCAAAAGAGCGAACACTGCGGCGGGTGGCGCCGGAATATGCGCTTCGCGGCGGACGACGAGGGCTTCTGGCATCGGTCTTCCCTTTGCTGATTGGCCTGCCTGCGGCTTGAGAGTCCTTCTGCAGGCTGCCGCAATCATAGACCGCCGTGACGGACGGCGCCACCGTCCGCCCCTGACTTGCGCGCAGCGCGGCGGCGGGAAAGGGCTTGTCCATAGGGCGCTCGACCCTATCCTCTTCGGCATGGATTTGTCCGCCCCCCTTGCCTGGCTCGTGGACGAGGCAAGCGCCTCGCAGGAGCCGGACCGATTCCTGTCCGACATTGGCCGCCGGCTCGTCGCCGACGGTCTGCCGCTCTCGGGCGGCGCGCTTACGCTCGCCGTGCCGCATCCGATCATCGCCCGCCGCACCTGGCTTTGGCGAGCCGAGACCGGCGTGGTGATCGAGAGCCTGGGCTTTGCCGGCGCCGTCTCCGACCGGGCGGGAGAGGAGTGGCTGGCCGGGCTCGGGCCACTGCTGCAACAATCGACCGGTTCGGGGAACGAACGCGCGCCGCTCGGCTGGGCCGGGACGCGCCCGTTCGGCCCGGAAGAGACGGCGCGGCTTGGTGATGTCGCGCGCTTTGCCGTCGCGCCCCTGGCGGTTCTTGCCGAGCGGGCCGCGCTCACCGCTCTGCTCGACGCCTATCTCGGCCGCCGCAGCGCCGCCCGTGTCCGCGCCGGAGCGCTCACCCGCGGCACCGGTGAAACCATTCGCGCGGCCCTGCTCTATGCCGATTTGCGCAACTTCACGGCGCTGTCCGAAACATCGGAACCCGCCGTGGTGATCGCGGCCCTCGACGCCTGGTTCGATCGCCTCGCCGGCGCGATCCATGCCTTTGGCGGCGAGGTGCTGAAATTCATCGGCGACGGCGTTCTGGCGATCTTTCCGGTGAGCGGCTCGCCGAGCGAAGCCTGCGACGCGGCCTTGCGCGCGGTCACCGCCGCGCGCGCCGGCATGGCGCATCTCGACCAGGCCCGGCAGGCCGAGGGGCTACCGCCGCTCTCCTTCGGCGTCGCCCTGCACCTCGGCGACATTCTCTGGGGCAATATAGGTGCCGCCGATAGGCTCGACTTCACAGCCATCGGCCCGGCGGTCAATCTCGTCAGCCGCCTGGAGGGCCTGTGCCGGCCGCTCGGCTGCTCCGTGCTGATCTCCGGTGCCGTGGCTGAGGCCGCGTCGACGCCGCTGCTGCCGCTCGGCGAGCATCCCTTGCGCGGCATCGCAGCACCCTGCGCCGTCTTCACCTTGCCGGACGCGTGACGCAGCCCTTCCACGGCCATGCCGTGAACGGCGAAGCGTCCGTCTTCGACGGTCACACGCGCGTGCGCTCCGCCACCCAGTCGGCGACAAGCGGGCGGTAGAGCCAGGGGATGTTGTTGCAGACGTGGTTGCCATCCTCGAAGATGTGCAGTTCGGCTCCACGCGCACAGATATCTGCGCATTTTACCGCTTCGGAGGGTGGAAAGATCTTGTCGCGTCCGCCGTGGAGGATGAGCGCCGGGGCGGTCGGCGGCGGGCAGCGCGCCAGCGTGAAACGGTCGGCACGTTCGCGAACATCCGCGCCCCCGAGCGAGAAGCGCATGTTGTCGCGATAGACCTGCGGCAGCGCGTCCCAGAACCCACCGAGATCGAAGAAGCCGTTGATGGAGACGACGCCGGCGAGCGTTGGCACGGACGCGGCGGCGCGCAGGGCAAGAAAGCCGCCGAAGGCCACGCCAACGAGCGCGACCTTGCCCGAAAGGCGCGGGTGCGCCTCTACCGACCGGATGGCCGCCTCAACCGCCGAACCGATGTCCGGGCGCAGCGTACCCATCGAACGGCCCTCACCCTGGCCGGGACCGTCGAGCGAAAGGGTCGCAACGCCGCGGGCATGAAAATGCCGCTCGAAGGCCGGGAATTCCTCCTTGGTCGAATCCGAGCCCGGGATGATCAGCGCCAGCGGGTGTGTGCCGTCTCCGTTCGGCACGCGAAGAACGGCCCGAAGCTCGCCGTCCTCAAAGGGCACAGCGACCATCTCGCCAGGCGGATCAAGCAAGGGTGCCGCGAGACGGTAGAGTTCCACCTTTCGCGTGGCGGCCCTCGCCTTTGCCTCCAGATCCTCGAAGGCCATGAATTGTCCGAAATGATAAAAAAGACTGGCGCGGGCATAGGCTTCGCCGGCGGTCACGTTGCGGCCGGCGACCAGAGCCGCAGCGCCGAGCTCTGCGTGACGCTCGCCCTCCTCGCTCCAGGCAGCAAGCCACTTCTGCCAGACGCCGGCTCGCTCGATGACGGCACGTGCGGTTGCCGACGGGATCCCGGCGACCTCCATGCGCGGGAGCCAATGCTCGACGACACTGACCAATCGGTTCTCATTCTGCGTCATGCATGTTCTCCCGCATGATGTAATTGCTTGGGTCCGCCCCCGACGATACGTGTTCGACGGAGACCGGCTGGAGATCCCCGGGATAGCTCCGGGCTTTCGCGCGATAGCGTTGCGCCCCGATCGACAAAGCTTCGGCCGTCTTTCCGTCAAGAACGCGCACGACCTGGGCGGGCACCCCGAGGACCAGAGAGCCGTCCGGGATGACCATGTTTTCCCGCACCAATGCGCCGGCGCCGATCAGGCATCGCTCACCGATCTGCGCGCCGTTGAGGATCGCCGCCCCCATGCCGACGAGGCTTCCCTTGCCGATCCGGCATCCGTGAATTGTGGCGTTGTGTCCGACGGTAACATCCTCGCTTATCTCCACGGGGTATCCGGGATCGGTGTGAACGACGCATCCGTCCTGGACGTTGCAGCCGCGCCGAAGGATGATCGGCTCGTTGTCGCCGCGCAAGACGGCGTTGAACCAGATACTGACATCCTCTTCGAGCCACACGTCGCCGATCACCACGGCGCCGGGCGCGACGTAAAATCGTCCATTGGCGGGAACGCGCGGCGCGCGCGCGCCCAGCTGGTAAAGACCCGATGAAACCATCAAATATTCTCCGTTCTGCGGCGGCGCTCAGGTCGGCATGGCGAGCAGGATGGACGCCGGCGCATTGGTGCGGTTGGCGAGCGCACGCGCCTCGCCGGGCGCAAGCCGGCAACTGTCGAGAAAGCCGAGCGTGACGCACTCGCTGCCGGTTTCGACCGTCACCTCTCCGGCAACGACGATGTAGATCTTCTCGACCGTGGCGTCCTTCAGCGACGTATGACCACCGGGCAGGAGGTGCGACAGGCCGATCCAGATCGTATCGGTTGCCGTCGCCTCCTTTCCCTGGAGCCGCAGGCAGTGCATGCCGTAGTGCTCCGGCGCCTCATAGGATCTGGCATCGCCGTAGCGCGTCACCTGCATCGTCCGCTCCTCCTCAGGGCACCAGCAGCACGCGCTCGGGCGTGCCGCGCAGCACCGAGGCGTAGGCCTTGGCGGCGTCGGCAAAGCCATAGACGGTCGCCGGATTGATCGGGAACGGCTTCAACTTGCCTTCCTCGAACTTCGGCTTGAGCTTGTCGAAGATTCGGGCACCCTCGACCGACGACAGCGCCAGCGTGTCGATGCCGATATATTTGTGACGCCCGCGGAAGAAGTTGAAGATATCGAACGGCACGGCGCGGTCGAAGGTGGAAATGAAGACCTGGCGCGCCTGCTTCGCCATCGCGTTGTTGGCGATCTCGAAATAGGGACTGCCGACCGTGTTGAAGACGATGTCGGCCCCGTGGCCGCCGGTCTTTTCGCGCACGATCGCCGCAACGTCATCCTTGGCGCTGTTGAGCATTTCGACCGGCGCGTTGGTGTGCGCCAGAAGCGGCTGCTCATTGTACTCGACCGCAAAGACCTTGGCGCCGGCCATGGTCGCGAGCTGGATGACCGCCTGCCCGACCTTGCCGTTGCCGCCGCAGACGAGCACGACATCCGTCGGCTGCACGCCGCCGGCTTCGCGCAGGCCCTCAAAGGCGGTGATGAACGGCACGCCGATCGAGCCCGCTTCCTGCATGGTGAAATTCGCAGGCTTGGCGCGCACCGCTTTCTGGTCGAGCACCATCCATTTGGCGTGGCTGCCGTCCTGGGTGATGCCGAGTTCGCCGCCCCCGCCCCAGATTTCCATGCCGATCATCGACGACGGTCCTTCGCGCACGATGCCGCCGAAGTCGCGGCCCGGCGTGCGCGGCCAGATGGCGTGCGGCATGTGCCCGAGGGATGCCTTCACGTCGCTGGGATTGACCCCCGCCGCGACGATCTCGACCAGCACCTGCCCGGGACCCGGCCGCGGCACCGCGACATCGACGACGTCGATCTTGAGATTGTCGAGATCGGGGGATTTTTCCGTCACCCTCAGCGCTCGGGCGATCTTCGCGTCCACCTGAATGTTCATTCTATGCCTCCTTGCAGAAATCGATGCCTATGCACGCAGTCCGAGAATTTCGCGGGCCTGGGAGGGCTCGGCGATCCGGCCGCCGAGCTTCTCGATCAGGTCTCTTGCCCGCTCGACCAGTTCGCCATTGCCTTTGGCGAGCACGCCCTTGGCGATGTAGGAGTTGTCCTCCAGGCCAACCCGAACGTGACCGCCGAGCAGATAGGCCTGAACGGCCATCGGGAACGACATTCGACCGACGCCGAAGCCGGTCCAGACGGCGTCGCCGGGCAGCATGCGCGCCGCGGTCGCCATCACGTCGGTGGTCGAGGGAAAGCCGTATTTGACGCCGGTGACGATCGTGAACATCGCCGGCGACTTCAGCACGCCGGCTTTCAGGAGGTCCTGCGCGAGCTGGATGTGGCCGGTGTCGAAGACCTCAAGCTCCGGCTTGGAGCCCGCCTCGTTGATAATGTCGGCCATGATCTTGACGTTGGCCGGCGTGTTGATGACGACCTCGGAGCCGAAGGTCATGGTGTTGAGGTCGAGCGTGGCGATATCAGGCTTCAGCGCGACGATGTGCTCGACCCGCTTTTCCGGCCGCATCAGCGTCGTGCGTGGTCCGGCGACCGCCGGGTTCTCGTCGCTCGGGTGGTAGCGGCCACCGGGCCCGGTCGTGACGTTGAGGATCAGCGCCGTGTTCTTGGCCCGGATGAGCTCGACGACCTCGCGGTAGTACTTTAGCTCCATGGAGGGCTTTGCCGTAACCGGATCGCGCACGTGGATGTGGGCGATCGCCGCGCCGGCATCGGCCGCCTCCAGGCAGGCATTGGCGATCTCTTCGGGCGTGACGGGAAGTCCGGGATGGTTTTCCCGCGTCGTAAGATTGCCCGTGACCGCGCAGGTGATGATGACGTTCTGCTGCATCACAAGCCTCCCGCGCCAGGGCGCGACCTGTTTGATCTCTCAGCCATGGTGCGCCACCTTCTTTCCGGAGATCGGAGGCAGCGGCAGGACCGATTGACCCTCCACCAGCTTGAAGTGATAGTTGCAGCTGTAGAAGGGCGCCGCGGCGCCCGGAAACTCCGGGTCCGGGCTATCGTGGCGGAAGAATTTCCCGACGATCTGCTGCTTCGCGCCGAAGACCACGTCGTTGACCAGGGCCTCGTGACTGTCGGAGAAGATCTGGGTGACGAGCGTCTTGTAGCCCGGCGCCGAGACGATGAAGTGGATGTGGGCCGGACGCATCGGTGTCCGCTTCTGCGCTCGCAGCAGGTCGCCAACCGGCCCGTCGGTCGGAACCGGATAGCCTGCCGGCTTCACCGACACGAAGTGAAAATGACCGTCGCCATCCGTGGTGAAACGGCCGCGCAGGTTGAAGTCGTCCTGGGTCTCGTCCTGGTTCTCGTAAAGCCCGACCGGGGACGCCTGCCAGACATCGAGGGTCGCCCCTTCGACGGGTCGGCCGGCTGGATCGGTCACTCGCCCGGTGAAGTAGAGCTGCGATCCCGGCGTATCCGAACGGGCGATGCAGTCGCCGTTTAAGCATTTCGGCGCACCCCCGCGATAGAACGGCCCCAAGAGCGCTGACAGCGTCTCGCCCTGCATGCCGTCATTGTTGATCAGGTCGATCAGCGTCGAAGCGCCGAGCACGTCGGCGGCAAGCACGGTCTCGTTGTGCGCCTCGTTGGTCGCCTGGCCGACCGCCGTGATCCAGCGCAGGGCGTACTCGAATTCCGCCTCGGTCGGGCGCGCTTCCAGCAGGAAGGCGTGCAAATGCCTGACCATCGTGTCCATGATCTGCTTGAGCCGCGGATCGTCGCCGCGCGACATGGCGGCAAGCACCGTCGGCGTGACGTCGGCCTCCTTGGAAATCAGTTTTGCCTCGGGGCTGATATGGCTGTTCATCCCTGTTCTCCTTTCCGCGTCACAGGCCGGACCCGGCGAGCCGAAGTTCGGGCTTGGCCGTCTTCAGGTGCGGATATTTTTCGGTCAGCAGCGACCCGTAGTAATAGGTTTCAGCGAAGGCGCCGGTTGCGCGGATGGCATCGAGCCATCTCTGGATCGCCGGCATCTCCGCCCACATCGAGGACAGTCCGATATCGTCCATCCGGACGATCACCGGCATGATCGCGATATCCGCCAACGTCAGCTGATCGCCCATGACCCACGGCCCGCCATTGTCGGAAAGCCACGCCGCCATGCGCTGAACGCCGCGCTCAAGGCGGCCGAGCGCTTCTTCCATTTCCGGCTCGGGAAAGCCGCTTCGCCCCATCTTCATCAGGAACTCGCGGCGAAGCGGCTTTGCATCGCAGACCGCCTGGAACTCCTCCGCCGTCATCGCCTGATAGTGCGGCAGGAAGGCGAGGTTGTAGGAAGGCACGCGGATCGCCGGTGTCGGCACTTCGTCGATGAAGCGCATCATTGCCCGCATCGTCGCCGCGCCGAAGGCGTCCCTTGGCCGAAGCCCACCAGGGAGAATGTCTTCCAGATACTCCATGATGACGGCGGAATCGGTGACCGCGCGGCCCTGGTGGACGAGCGAGGGCACGACGCCGTTCGGGTTGATCGCCAGATATTCGGGCTTGAGCTGGTCACCGGTGAAGAGATCGAGCTTGTGCTCCTTAAAGGCGAGGCCCTTGGCGTTGAGAACGTATCGCACCCGTTGGCTGCACGTCGATTGAGGGGCGTTGTAGAGGATGAAGTCCTGCATCGTCGCCTCTCAATCCCAGTTGAGGACGCGGGGCAGCTTGCCCTTGCGGGCGAGCGTTCCGATCACGCCGTTCGGGAAGAACATCAGCCCGAGAACCATGACGAAACCGGTCGCGAGAATGTTGATCTCGGAGGCGCCGAGGGTCGCCACGAAGATTTCGTTGAAGGCGACGATCAGGATCGCGCCCACGACCGGCCCCGCAATCGTGCCCTTGCCGCCGAGAATGCACATCAGCACCAGGTTTGCCGAAACGAGGATGATCAGGAAGATGTTCGGCCGGAGATAGGTGAGATACTCACCCCAGACTGCACCGGCCATGCCGACAAAGAAGGCGGACAATGCGAAGGCCAGCACCTTGTAGAAGCGGGTGTTGATCCCGGCGCTTTCCGCTTTGACCTCGTCCTTGGAGAGCGCGCGCAGGCCAAGCCCGAACTTGGAATGCTTGATGCGATAGGTCGCCCACACGGTGAAGGCAGCCATCAGCACGAAGGCGTAGTAGTAGGGCAGCTTCGCCGTCTGAACGGGCAGATCGGTTACCGGCAGCGACAGGCCGTTGGCGCCGCCGATGAACTCCCAGTGGTCGAACAGAATACGGGCGATCATCAGGAGCGCGATCGACGAGATGATGAAGCTCGGGCCACGAACCTTCAGCGTGATGAGGCCGACTAGATAGCCGCAGGCCGCGGCCGCCAACCCGGCGAGCGGTGCCGTCAAGAGCGACGAGATGCCGTATCGCGCCAGGAGCACGCCTGAAAAATAGCCGCCGATCGCGAAGAACACCGCGTGGCCGAGCGAGATATAGCCGGCGAACCCGCCGATGATGTTCCAGCCGCTGGCCATGACCGCATAAGAAGCCGTGAACAGGACAAGGTGCAGCAGGTAGTTGTAGTTGCCGGTTAGTTGCAGGAGCGGCAGGGCGAGCAGCACACCGAGAACGGTGAGAGGGAACCATGTGGCGCGGGTCTGGTCATGCTGGCGCGCAAGCTTCTGGTTGTGAATGCGACGGGCCTCGAGCACCGAGCTCGCGTCGGCTTGTTGTAGGTTTACGGCCATTATGCCAACTCCGGTTTTTCGCCGAACAGGCCCTGGGGACGGATCAGCAGGATGACGAAGAGTGCGAGGAAGAAGGTCATGGTCGACCAGGTGGCGCCCACCCAGGTGCCGACGAATGCGGCGATGACCGACAGGAGAAGAGCGGCGACGACGGTGCCGAGCACGCTGCCCATGCCGCCAAGGACGACGACCGACATCAGCATTGCAATCCATTCCCACTGCTTGGCGGGGAAGAAGCTGAAGACGAAGCTCACCAGCGAACCGGCAGCACCTGCAAGCCCGATGCCTATTGCAAAGGCGATCATGCTGATGAGGTTGACGTTGACGCCGAGCAGTTCGGCGGCCTCGCGGTTCTGCGTGGTGGCGCGGATGGCGTAGCCGAGCCGCGAGTAGTTGAGGAACAGCGTCAGCGCGCCGATGATCGCGAGTGACACACAGCCGGCATAGAGTTGCCCTTTCGGGATGAACAGGCTGCCGATGAAGAAGGCGTCCGTCGCATATTCCGGCGAGGTCACGCGCTGGGTGTTGGTGAAGGCGGCGCCGAGGAAGCCTTCAACGATCATCGCCAGCGCGAAGGTAAGAAGTACCGTCATTTCCGAGTAGCGGGCGCTTTTGGCCTGGCTCTCGAACATCAGGCGATAGAGCAGCACGCCGATCGCCGCCATGATCAGTGCCGCGATCGGCAGCGTGGCGATCGGGTCGAGGCCCCAGAGCTTGAAGGCCCAATAGCTGACATAGGCGCCGCAGATGATCAGCGACGGATGGGCCAGGTTGACGATGCGCATGACGCCGAAGACCAGCGAAAGTCCGGACCCCATCAGCGCGATTACGCCGCCGAGCGCGAGGCCGAGTATCAGTATCTGAAGAATGTCTGTCATCACGTCCTCCGCTACGCGACCTTGCGGCCGCCGAGGTAAAGTTCCTGGATGCGCGGGTCCGCCAGAACCGCCTCGGCCGGCCCCTCGAAGAGGGTGCGGCCGAGATCGAGCACAACGCCCCAGTCGGAATTCTTGAGGCCCATCATCGCGTTCTGCTCGACGAGCAGGACGGTGACGCCCTCCTGAGACATCATCTTCATGATGTCGAACATCTCCTGCACGATCTTCGGCGCCAGCCCGAGGGAGGGCTCGTCGAGCATGACGATGTCGGGCTTGACGATCAGCGTCCGCGCCATCGCAAGCGTCTGCTGCTGGCCGCCCGACATGGTGCCGGCATGCTGGTCGGCGCGCTCGCGCAGCACCGGAAAGCGCTCGAGGATTTCGTCGATGCGGCGGTCACGAAGCTTTGCGTCGTTGAGCACATATCCGCCCATGCGCAGGTTTTCGCGCACCGTCATCTTCGGAAACAGCGCCCGTTCCTGCGGTACGAAACAGATGCCCTTGCGCAGGATCTGGTCGGGGCGCAGGCCGTTCAGCCGCTCGCCCTTGAAGATGACGTCGCCCTTGCGGATCGTCAGCATGCCGCAGATCGCTTTCAGCAGCGTCGATTTGCCGGCGCCGTTCGGGCCGATGATGCAGTGGACCTTGCCTGGCTCGACCGTCAGCCGCGCGCCATCGAGAATGGCCGGGCCGTCGCCATAGCCGGCGGTGATATTGGTGACTTGCAGGAGATCGCTCATCAGGCCGCTTCCTCTTCCAGTACGCCGCCCAGATAGGCTTCGAGCACATGCGGATCGCGACGCACCACATCGGGCGTGCCGTCGCAGATTACCCGCCCGTGCGCCATGACCACGACGCGGTGCGAGAGCCGCATGATCAGGTCCATGTTGTGTTCGACGATCAGCACCGTCAGGCCCTTGGCGTTGAGCGCCCGGATGTGGCCGACGATCTCTTCGAGCAGCGTCGGGTTGACGCCGCCGGCGGGCTCGTCGAGCAGGATGATTTTCGGATCGGCCATCAGCAGCGCTGCCAGATCCATCAGCTTCTTCTGGCCGTAGGACAGGTTGTGCCCATCCTCGTAGGCAATGCGGGTGATCCCGAGGAAATCGAGGATCGACATTGCCTTGTCGCGCTCTTCCGCCGAGACCGCCGGCCGGAACAGGTCGGCAAAGCCGCGGCAGCGCGCCTGTACGATCACGTTTTCCAGCACCGTCATGTCAGCGAGGTTGCGCGAGATCTGGAAGGTCCGGCTCAGGCCCTTTGCCGTGATCTTGTGCGGACGCAGATTGTCGATCCGCTCGCCATCCAGCCAGACCTCGCCCGAGGTCGGGACGACGGTGCGGCTGATGCAATTGAAGGCCGTGGTCTTGCCGGCGCCGTTCGGCCCGATGAGTGCCGTGATCGAGCCTTTCTCGACCTTGAAGCTTGCGCCGTCCACGGCGCGAATTCCGCCGTAGTGCTTGCACAGGTTCTTAACCTCGAGCATCCGCGCGATCTCCTTGTACTAGAAATTGGGTAGTAGATGCCTGCCAATCGGGAGGGCGCCTCGCGAGCGAAACACCCTCCTCTGCCTCGCAAAGGGTCAGAAACCGGACTTGGGATAGCGGAAGGGCACGATGCCCTCGAACTGGCCGGTCGGGTAGACGAAGGTCAGCTTGCCATCCTGCCACTGGGTCATGATGTGCGACTTTTCGACGGGCAGGCCGAGATCGTCCCAGCTGAAATCGCCGAGCACTGTCTGGACAGGCTGTTCCTTGGTGCGGGCGTGCAGCCATTCGCCCATCTTGGCGTTATCCGTGCTGCCGGCGCCAACCATGGCCTGCTCGATACCCTGGCAGACGGCGAAAGGGATGGCGCTGTCTTCATCCGGCTCGACACCATATTCGGCTTCGAACGCCTTCACAAAATCGGCGTTGTCGAAGGGCTTTCCGGCAAGCGTGCTCTTGAACGGAACATCCTTGTGCCAGGTGGTGTGGATGACGACGCCATCGGCCGCGTCGTTCCCCACACCCTCGATGAACTCCGTCTGGGCACCCTGGCTGAGATAGACGAGCTTTGCCGATGCGCCGACGGTCTTGAGCGCCCGCATGAGCTGGACCGCCTCTTCCGCAGAAGCCGTCAGGCCGACGATCATTTCAGCGCCGGAGCGCTTGATCGAATTGGCAAGGTTCAGCCAGTCGTTGAAGCCTTCCTCGGGCCACTTCTCCTCCATCACCACCTCGATGCCAGCTTCCTTGAAGTAACCGGGCGCGAGGTCGGCGATTTCCTTGTCGTTGGCGGGATCGATCACCTTCTGGCCGAGAAGGCCGGTGGCGATCGCATTGGCGAAGAAGTCGTCGGCATGGACGACGGCGACTGTCTTCGGCGCATCCGCCGGATCCTTGATCTCCTTCAGGAGGCCGATCACGTCCTTGCCTGTGTATTCGGCAGCATTGACCTGGAAATAGAAGAGGTTTTTGTAGCCCTGGGCATAGATCCGGAGCGCACCGCCCGAGGGAACCGGGTGAACCATGTTGTACTTGGACAGAACGTTGCCGACCGGAAAGGTCAAGCGGCTCGAGAACGTACCGTAGACGGCATCGACCTTGTCGACGTTGATGAAGCGTTCGTACTGATTGATGGCCGTCGCAGGGTCGGAGCGATTGTCGCTGACGATCAGCTCCACCTGCTTGCCGAGAATGCCGCCCGCTTCATTGATGAGCTTGTTGCAGAGTTCGTAGCCCCGCTTATGCTTCTCGCCGCTGACCGAAAGGCCACCGGTGATCGGCAGCGATGCGCCGATCCGTATTGTTTCCGCAGCGCTCGCAACGGTGCTTGCCGAAAGCACACTGACGGTTGCTGCCGCGATCAGCCGATTGAGTCCCATTTTGTCTCCTCCCAGACATTTGCGCGCAATCGTTTGCATTGAAGCGAAAAACAAATCGCCCGGCCACGCCGGACGAAACTTGCGCACTGTTCGATCGACGGCAGGCCAGCTCCTCAACTGCCCTGCCGCAAACTGAATATGCAAACGATTGCACATGGGCGATTATGCGCACCGTTTGCGCTTTGTCAAGCATCCATGCGAACGATTGCAAAACCTCCGGCAAGATTTTAAATGGAGGCGAGAGGTGACACATGCAGAAGAAACGAACCACGCTGAAGGACATTGCGCGCGCGACCGGCGTTCATGTGTCGACCGTATCGCGCGCCCTTGACCCGACCGAGCGCAAGAGCATCACGCCAGAGGTCGTGGCGAAGATCCAGGCCGCGGCGGAACGCCTGGATTATCGCCCCAACCGCATCGCCTTCGGGCTTCGCACCAACCGGACGATGACGGTCGGCGTCGTCATTCCGGATATCACCAACCCGATTTTCCCACCGATCCTGCGCGGGATCGAAAGCGTTCTGGAACCGCTCGGCTATGCGTCGATCATCGTCAACACCGACAGCGAGCGCGAGCGCGAGGTTCGCCTTCTCGAAGTGTTGCGCGATCGGGGTGTCGACGGACTTATCCATGCAGCGGTGCTTAGAAGCGACCCCTCGATCGCCAAGGCCGCCCAGGACGGCCTGTCGGTGGTGACGCTGAACCGGCGCGTGGAGAATTCGAACATCCCCTATGTCATCAATGACGAGGACATGGGCATCTGCGAAATGCTGCGCCACCTGACGAAACTCGGCCACCGGCGGATCGCGCATCTGGCCGGGCCGCAGGATCTCTCGACCGGGCAGCTACGCCTGGCCGCCTTCCGCAACGCCGCCAAGAGAATGTCGATCGACATCGACCCGCAGCTCATCGTCACCGCCATGCGCTTCGATGAGGACGAAGGCGCCCGCTGCACGCGCGAGCTGCTCGCCTCCGGAAACGACTTTACCGCCGTGCTCTGCGCAAATGACCGCCTGGCGCTCGGCTGCATCGACGTCTTGCGGGAGAACGGCCTCGACTGTCCATCGGACATTTCCGTCAGCGGCTTCAACGACATGCCGTTCCTGCAACTCGCGCGTCCAAGGCTCACCACCGTCCGCATCCAGCAGTATGATGCGGGCATCACCGCCGCATCGATCCTGCTGCGCCTGATGAATGCCGGCGCGGACGACGACATTCCGCTCGAGACCGTGCTGCCGGTGGAGCTCCTGGAACGCGAAAGCACGGGACCGGTGGCAGCGCAGAAGCGCTGACAATCCCCAGCCGGCAGCTCGCGACGAATCGGCGGTTTCGGTCCCTTCGCACCGCTTTCCCCTGCGAACGCCTCTGCGCGAGCGTTTTCCGCGAACCTTCATGCAATCGATTGCCTATTGTTTCGTGCAATCGATTGCCCTAAGGTCGCATCGATCAACCGTCAAATTGCCGGGCGGACGTTTCCGTCGGCTTGAAAGACATCACGTCAAGAGGGAGGAACTTATGGCGTATCCGCGGTCCTTGGTTGGAAAGACAGTTCTCGTCATCGGCGGAAACGGCGCAATCGGCGCCGCAACAGGGCGCCTGTTTGCAGATGCGGGAGCGACCGTGCTGATCACCCACACGCCGCGTGAACAGGGGGCCGCAAGCGCGGATGCGGTGATTTCCTCCCTTGCGAACGCTGAACGTCATGCCCGATATGCCGTCGACATCACGGATTCCCGCGCTCTTGGCGACCTTGCCCGCACCATCGAACAGAAGTTCGGCAAGCTCGATGTGCTGGTCAATGCCGCGGGCTTCACCAAGCCTATCGCCCACCGGGATCTCGACGCGCTGACGGATGAACTGATCGACGACATCTTCAAGGTGAACTGGCGAAGCCAGTTCGCGGCGATCCGCGCCTTCGCGCCACTTTTGAAAAAATCCGGCGACGGGCTCGTCGTCTCCATCTCGTCGATCGCCGCCTTCACCGGTATTGGCTCGAATATCGCCTATTGCGCCGCCAAGGCCGGCATCGACGTGATGACCAAGGCGCTCGCCCGCGTCCTTGCCCCGGAAATCCGGGTCCTTGCGGTTTCTCCTGGTGTCGTCGACACGCAATTCGTCCCCGGGCGAGGCTCGGACTTCAACGACAAGGTCGCGTCCTCGACCCCGCTCGGCCGCATCGGCGAAGTCGACGACATCGCCGCCGCCATCCTGGCGAGCGCGACGTTGCTCGGCTTTTCGACCGGCCACATCATCCAGGTGGATGGCGGCCGGGCGCTCTGAGACCACAGAACTCCGCATCCGCGCGACAGAGTGGTCGCGCGGATGTCTCGTCCCTCCTATAGTCCAGGGCACAGCGACGGCGCGGATAACGGTTGCAGGAAGGTAGGGACGAAATGGTCGAAAAGGTCATCGATAACACTCAGGCGTCTCGATTCGAGCTGCCGATCGGCGACGAGATCGCCGTTGCCTACTATCGGCTGGAGGACGGCCGGGTCGTTCTCACGCACACGGAAGTGCTGCAGACCCTGTCGGGACAGGGGATCGGCACGCGGCTTGCGACCGGCGTCTTCGACATTCTTCGCGCGCGAAACGCACGGGTGATCGCGACGGCTGAACGCCCGGCAATGCTGAGCCAGACGGTGGCCGTGACCACCGCCTGGCTGGATGACGGGGCGGCGTGCCCGGGACCTCAGGCTTGATCCGGCGTCTGGTCAACCCCGTCGAGCAAGGCGCGACGAATGGCGGAAAGCGCTGACGGCAATCGTTGGCCGAAGGACTGCAGCAAGACGTCGTGGCTTTGCAGTTCCTTGGCGAGTTTGGCCGGATCGAACCTCATCAGCGCGTCGAAGGTTTGGCGGTCGTAGTCGAGGCCATGCCAGTCGATGTCGTCATAGCCCGGCACAAGGCCGATCGACGTGGCTTTTCCGCCGCCAGTCCTCTCCGTCCTCTGCACGATCCATTTGAGCACGCGCATATTTTGCCGGAAGCCCGGCCAGAGAAATGCACCGTCCTCGTCACGCCGGAACCAGTTGACGCGGAAGATTGCCGGCGCATTCACAAGCCGGTCTCCCATCGAAAGCCAGTGGGCAAAATAGTCGGCCATGTTGTAGCCGCAGAAGGGCAGCATCGCGAAGGGATCGCGCCGGGTCGCGGCCTGATTTTCCGCGGCCGCCGTCGCTTCCGACCCCAGCGTTGCCGCCCAGTAGATGCCCTCGCGCCAGTCCCTTGCCTCAAAGACAAGCGGAAAAGTGTGGGAAAGCCGCCCGCCGAAGATGAAGGCCGAGATCGGCACGCCGGCGGGGTGCGCGGCCGATGGGTCCATGCTCGGGCAGCGGTCGCGCGAAACGGTGAAACGGGCGTTCGGATGCGCGGCCGGGCGACCGGCCTGAGGCGTCCAGTCGAGACCGCGCCAGTCCACCAACGCCGGCGGCGCCTCCTCCGTCATGCCCTCCCACCAGACGTCGCCGTCGGGCGTCAGCGCGCAATTGGTGAAGATGGTCTCGCGCGCGATCGCCGCCATCATGTTGGGATTGGTCTTCTCGTTGGTGCCCGGGGCAACCCCGAAGAAGCCCGTTTCCGGATTGATGGCCCGCAGCCTGCCGTCCGCATCCGGCCGAATCCAGGCGATGTCGTCGCCGACCGTCTTGACCTTCCATCCCGCAAAACCCTCGGGCGGCAGAAGCATGGCGAAATTGGTCTTGCCACAGGCGGACGGAAAGGCGGCCGCGACATAGGTCGTTTTCCCAGTGGGATCCTCCACGCCCATGATCAGCATGTGCTCGGCAAGCCACCCCTCCTGTCGGCCCTTCAGCGAGGCCGTGCGCAGTGCCAGGCACTTCTTGCCGAGAAGCGCATTGCCGCCGTAGCCGGAACCGAAGGATGCGATCGAGCCGTCGTCCTGGAAGCTCACAATATATTTGTGCTCCGCGTTGCAGGGCCACGGCACATCGCGGTCGCCGGGCGCGAGCGGGGCTCCGACCGAGTGCAGGCAGCGCACGAATTCGCGCGTGCCAAGTGCGCGCAGGACCGGCAGGCCGATATGCGCCATCAACTTCATGCTGACCGCGACATAGGCGGAATCGGTGATCTGAACCCCGATCATCGCAAGGTCCGAGCCGGGTTCCCCCATGGAGAACGGGATCACATACATGGTGCGCCCGCGCATCGATCCCTTGAACAATCGCGAAAGCTCCACGCGCATGCTGGCAGGATCTGCCCAATTGTTGGTGGGCCCTGCGTCCTCCCGGCTGGAGGTGCAGACGAAAGTGCGATGTTCGAGGCGGGCGACATCGCGGGGATCGGAGCGGCAGAGGAACGAGCTTGGGCGCTTCGCTTCGTTCAACCGGATAAAGGTGCCCGCGGCGACAAGGGTGCTGCACAGACGCCTGTATTCCGCATCGCTGCCGTCGCAGACATGGACCTGATCCGGTTCGCACAGGGCCCGAACCTCGTCGATCCATTGGCTGAGAACGGGGTTGGTTATGACAGTCGGGTCTTGCATGGATGCGTCTCTCGCTTGGCAATAATGAATTCGGTCCGCGCGGCCCGCCTCCCGAACTCACATGTTCGGATAGACCGGGCCTTCGCCGCCTTGGGGCGGCACCCAGTTGATGTTCTGGTTCGGGTCCTTGATGTCGCAGGTCTTGCAGTGCACGCAGTTCTGCGCGTTGATGACGAAGACGTCCTTCCCGTCCTTCTCCACCCATTCGTAGACCCCGGCCGGACAGTAGCGCGTCGACGGACCGGCATAGACGTCGTGCTCGGAGCGCTTCTGCAGATCCATGTCCTTCACCTGGAGATGGACCGGCTGGTCTTCCTCATGGTTGGTGTTCGACAGGAACACCGAGGACAGCCGGTCGAAGGTCAGAACCCCGTCCGGCTTTGGATAGTCGATCTTCTTGTGCTGCGCTGCGGGTTCGAGCGACTGCGCATCGGTCTTTCCGTGCTTCAGCGTGCCGAAGAAGGAGAAGCCGAACAGCTGGTTGGTCCACATGTCGAGACCGCCGAGCCCAACGCCGATCGCCGTGCCGAACTTCGACCACAGCGGCTTGACGTTNTCGATCTTCTGGTGCTGCGCTGCGGGTTCGAGCGACTGCGCGTCGGTCTTTCCGTGCTTCAGCGTGCCGAAGAAGGAGAAGCCGAACAGCTGGTTGGTCCACATGTCGAGACCGCCGAGCCCAACGCCGATCGCCGTGCCGAACTTCGACCACAGCGGCTTGACGTTYCTCACCCGCTTCAGGTCCTGGCCGATGGCGCTGTCGCGCCAGCCGCGTTCGATCTCGATCGGCTCGTCATTGGCGCGGCCACTAGCAATCGCTGCCGCCAGCTTCTCGGCCGCGAGAATGCCTGAAAGCACCGCATTGTGGCTGCCCTTGATGCGCGGCACGTTGACGAGACCGGCCGAACAGCCGATCAGCGCACCACCGGGGAAGGACAGCTTCGGTACCGACTGGTAACCGCCCTCGGTGATCGCACGTGCGCCATAGGAAAGCCGCTTGCCGCCCTCGAACGTGCCGCGGATCGCCGGATGCGTCTNGCTTCGGTACCGACTGGTAACCGCCCTCGGTGATCGCACGTGCGCCATAGGAAAGCCGCTTGCCGCCCTCGAACGTGCCGCGGATCGCCGGATGCGTCTTGAAGCGCTGGAACTCCTCGAAGGGGAAGAGATAGGGGTTCTTGTAATTGAGGTGCACGACGAAGCCGACGGCGACCATGTTGTCTTCGAGATGGTAGAGGAAGGAGCCGCCACCGGTCTTCATGCCGAGCGGCCAGCCGAAGGAGTGCTGCACCAGGCCCGGACGATGGTTCTCGGGCTTGACCTGCCAGAGCTCCTTCAGGCCGATGCCGAACTTCTGGACGTCGCGGTCTTTCGAGAGATCGAACTTGGCGATCAGCTGCTTGGCGAGCGAACCGCGCACGCCCTCGCCGATCAGCGTGTATTTGCCGAGCAGCGCCATGCCGCGGGCGAAGTTCGGGCCCGGTTCGCCGTTCCGCTCGATGCCCATGTCGCCGGTGGCAACCCCGATGACCGCACCCTCGTCGTTGTAGAGCACTTCGGTGGCGGCAAAGCAGCGACAGACGAGCCCAAGCGATACGATGTAGTTGCCGTGATTGTTCATCAGCGGCGGCATCAGGAAGTTCGGCAGGCGGATCGAGCCGGCGGGTCCTAAGAACAGGAAGTGGTCGTCCGTCACTTCGGTCTTGAACGGATGGTCGGCCTCGTCGCGCCAGCCCGGCAGCAACCGGTCGATGCCGATGGGATCGACGACGGCGCCCGACAGGATATGCGCACCGACTTCGGCACCCTTTTCCAAGACGACGACCGAAAGCTCCGGATTGACCTGCTTCAGCCGGATCGCCGCGGCAAGACCCGCCGGCCCCGCACCGACGATCACAACGTCGAACTCCATGCTCTCGCGTTCAACCATCTGCATGCGCCTATCAATTGGCGGCCCTACTGAGGCGAGCCGCGCGAAACGCGACGGCCGCCCTCGCCGAGGACCGCTAGAAGTTCGCACGGCGACGAGCCGAAGACGGGGCGTCGTCACCGTGCTGGAGGTTCGGTTCAATAGATCTGGATCAGGAAGAACTCACTCCTTCGGTGGCCAGGTCGGGATGCTCCCCCGGCCCGACGGAAACCGGACGTTCTTTGAGCGCATGAACTCGCGCAGCGTTTCCGCCGTATTTTCCCGGCCGAAACCGCTTCCCTTCTGGCCGCCGAAGGGCGAGCCGAGGAAGGCGCGGCGCATGTAGTTGTTGACGAAGATCATGCCCGCTTCGAGCTTGGCTGCGATCTTGCCGGCATGGGCCTCGTCGGTCGTGCAGATCGCCGCCGTCAGGCCGTATTCACTGTCATTGGCGATGCGGATCGCCTCTTCCTCGGTCGAAAACCGCATGATGCTGGCGATCGGACCGAACATCTCTTCGCGCGCCGGGGTCATGTCAGGCGTAACATCTGCAAGAACCGTCGGCGCGACCCAGTAGCCGTCCTTCAATCTCTCGTCGGTCGGCAACCTGCCCTGGGTGACGAGGCGGGCTCCTTCCTTCAGCGCGATGTCGAGATAGGACAGAACCTTGTCGCGGTGCTTCGCATCGACCATCGCGCCGATATCGGTCGCCGGATCAAGTCCGTCGCCGACGACCAGCTTCTCGGTCGCCCGCGCGAACCGCTCCAGGAACCGGTCATGGAGGCTATCGTGCACGAGGATGCGCGATGTCGATGTGCAGGCCTCTCCCTGATTGTAGAACATGCCTTCGAGCGCAACGTTGATCGCGACGTCGAGATCGGCATCGGGAAGCACGATCAGCGCGTTCTTTCCGCCAAGCTCCATCGTGGCATAGGTGAGGTTCTGCGCGGCCGACTGCAGCACGCGCCGGCCCGTCATCGTCGATCCCGTGAAGGTGATGCGCTCGACCAGCGGATGGGCGGCAAGTGCCGGGCCGGAGACCATGCCGGCGACCGCGTTGAGAACGCCCGGCGGCAGGATCTCATTGGCGAGTTCGACGAGGCGCAACACCGTCAACGGCGCCTGCTCGCCGGGCTTGATGACGACGGTGTTGCCGGCGGCGAGCGCCGGCGCGCACTTCTTGGAAAAGTGGATCGGCGGCCAGTTGAAAGGCAGAATCGCGGCCACTACGCCATAGGGCTCGTAGTTGATGCGCGCCTCGATCGGTCCCTGATCGAGGATCTCGCCGTGGATCGTGTCGGCGAGACCGCCGAAATAGTCGAAGCAGGCATGGCAGAACGACACGTCGAAGCGGAGCGCATCGCGACGTGGCTTGCCCACTTCGCGCGCCTCGATCTCGGCAAGTTCGTCCACATGCTTGCGAATATGGGCGGCGACTTCGCGCAGGATCTGGCCGCGCTCGCGCGGGGAACGGTCGCGCCAGGACTGGAAGGCGCCGCGGGCGCTTCTGACTGCCTGGTCGACGTCGGCCTCCGATGCATTGGTCACATGCGCGATCGTCGCCCCGGTTGCCGGCTCCTCGACGCTGAACGTGGTGGCGCCGCCGTCGTCCAGGAATTCCCCACCCACGAACAGGCCGGACATCCGGAGCGGCGCCCGCGCCTGATCCTCGACATTCTTAAGCATTGCTACTCCTCCCATGTTGCAATCAACCGCACATGCCGGACCGCATCCCGGTCAGGCTTTTCTCTGTCCGTCGGACAATCCCGTCGTCCGGCTGGTTCCGTGTGATCCGCTAGCTCCTGCTCCTTGGCATCAGGCCCGGGGCCCGCGCACCGAGACCGCGCCGCGTCGTCGCGGGTACGGCGAGGTCGCTCAACCGTTTCACCCGATAGGCCGTCGGCGTCATTCCGACCGACTTTCGAAACGCTCGCAGGAAATACTTCTCGTCGGTGTAGCCGACCGCATAGGCGATCTGCCCGATCGGCTCGTCGGTCAGCACCAGGCGTTCGCGCGCGTCATCGATGCGCATCTCGCGGATGAGCGCGTTGAAGCTGGTGCCCGTATGCTGCCGCAACAGCGCGCAGAGGCGGCTGCGGGAAAGCCTGGCGTAGGCGGCCGCCTGATCGAGGGTCGGCGAGCGCAGGTAATTCTCCGCGATGAAATCTGAGATCCGGCGCATATGTCCGCTGTCCCGGCCGATCGCCGGCAGAACCGGTGACAACTCGTCGAAACGATCCTCATAGGCCCGGCAGATCCTGCCGAGCATCAGCGTCAGCTCGGCGCGAATGATCTCCCCCGTGCAGATCCGATCCTCGGCATGCTCAAGGATCATCACCCGGCAGGCCTCCTCGACGCGCGCCGCCTGGGCTTCGTCCAGGTTAAAGTCGATGTGCCCCTGCCAGGCAAAGGGCGTGAGTTCGGGGGCAATGCGCACCAGTTCCTGTATCGGATAAGAGCGCGTGATGCCCGGCCGGAGGAAATCGAGGTCGAAGTAGATCACGACGGACCGCGACGCGCTGCTGAAGCGCATCTGATGCGGGGTCATCGGCGCGATGAAATAAACCGAGCCCGGCTGCGGCTTGTAGGATCTGAGGCCGACGCGCGCCGTCGGCGCTTCGGTCATGAAATAGACGATCTGGAAGTAGTCGTGCTTGTGCGCCGGATAGAGCCTTTGTGTCTTTTCGACCAGACGAATGTGGAAGCGAGGCGCATCGGCCCGTTCGAGCGCGTAGGAACGAAAGGGCGCCGACAGGGTGTCGTCCACGTCCTGATCCGGATCGCCGCCCGGCTGCCCATCTGTCCTTGCCATCTCGTCCCCCCTGTTTGCCTCAGTGCCGATGCCACCTGCTCAAGTCGCGCTTGCGAGCGTCCCTTTCAACTCGGGAACCGCCTCGAAGAGATCGGCGACGAGACCATAATCGGCAACCTGGAAGATCGGTGCCTCCGCGTCTTTGTTGATCGCGACGATCACCTTCGAATCCTTCATGCCCGCCAGATGCTGAATCGCGCCGGAAATGCCGCAGGCGATGTAGAGGTCGGGAGCGACGATCTTGCCGGTCTGGCCGACCTGAAGGTCGTTCGAGACATAGCCGGCGTCAACGGCCGCGCGGCTCGCACCCAATGCCGCCCCCAGCGTGTCGGCGAGCGGCGCGAGCACCGTCTCGAAATTGTCTGCCGAGCCCATACCGCGCCCGCCGGACACGACGATGCGCGCCGAGGTCAGTTCGGGCCGCTCCGAAGCCGCTAGAGCATTGGCGACGAATGTCGAACGGCAGGAGCCCGGCGCAACGTCGACTACCTCGATTGGCTTCGCCTTCCCCTGACCCACGGGCCGGAATGCCGCCGCCCGGATCGTCAGAACGCGCTTCGGGTCTTTCGAGCGCACCGTCTGAACGATGTTGCCGGCGTAGATCGGACGGCGAAACAGGTCAGGACCATCGATCGCAATCACGTCCGAGATCTGCATGACGTCGAGCAGTGCCGCGACGCGCGGCATCACGTTCTTGCCGGTCGAGGTGGATGCCGCGACGATGGCATCGTAGTTTCCCGACAAGGCGACGATCAGGTCGGCGAGCGGCTCGGCAAGTTGGTTGGCAAGGCTTTCCCCATCCGCGACCAGGACCCTGTAGATGCCGTCGAGACCGGCGGCAGCCAGGGCTGCGTCGTGACACCCCTTGCCCGCGACGAGCACGTGAACGTCGTTGCCGAGGCAAAGCGCGGCGCTGACCGCCCTTGCCGTTGCCTCATCCAGTTGCGCATTGCCGTGTTCGGCCAAGACAAGCACGCTCATGCCAGCACTCCCGCTTCCGTTTTCAACCGTTCGACAAGCTCCGCCACCGATTTCACCTTGATGCCGGCGGCCCTTGTCGGCGGCTCTTCGAGGCGGACGACTTCCAGGCGCTCCTCGATGACCAGGCCGTAGTCCGAAGGTTGCCTTTCCTCCAGCGGCTTCTTCTTGGCCTTCATGATGTTCGGCAGCGACGCGTAGCGCGGCTCGTTCAGGCGCAGATCCGCCGTGACGATTGCCGGCAGGGCGAGCGCGAGCGTCTGCGATCCGCCGTCGACCTCGCGAATGACAGTGGCGCGATCGCCATTGACGGTGAGCTGCGAGGCAAAGGTCGCCTGCGGCCAACCGAGTTTTGCGGCCAGCATCTGTCCGGTCTGATTGCAATCATCGTCGACGGCCTGCTTCCCAAGAAGGATCAGGGCCGGCTGTTCTTCGCCGGCGACGGCGCTCAGCGCTTTGGCGACCGCCAGCGGTTCGGTCGTCGCCTCCGTCCGGACGAGGAGGCCGCGATCGGCCCCCATCGCCAGTGCAGTGCGTAATGTCTCCGTCGCCTTTTCGGGACCGACGGAAACGACGACCACCTCGGAGGCGATGCCCGCCTCCCTGAGACGGACCGCCTCTTCGACAGCGATCTCGTCGAACGGGTTCATCGTCATCTTGGCGGCGGCAAGGTCGAGACCGCTGCCATCCGCCCGTAGCCGCACCTTCACGTTCGGATCGACAACGCGCTTCACCGCGACCAATATCTTCATCCTTCGTCCTCCCTTGCCCGCCAACTCCTCCGACAGGTCCTAGTTTTCAGGGCCTGCGTATTTGCCGGCGGTTGCCGGGAACATGGTCTTGATGATCTTCATCCGGCTGACATCGACGGTCGCGTCCATGTGCAGGAAGATGGCGGCGTCGCGGAACAGCTTCTCGATGCCGAACTCCAGCATTGCGCCGTTGCCGCCATGCAGTTCCAGCGCGTGGGTCGCGACCTTCATGATCTCCTCCGACGCGTAGACCTTGGCCATGTTGCAAAGAATATCCATGTCCGGATGCCGCTCGTCGACGGCCCTCGACGCCCGCTCGATCAGCGCGCGCACCGCCTCGATCCGGGTCGCCATGTCGGCGAGCCTGAGCGCCACCGCCTGGTGCTTGATGAGAATACGCCCGCCCTGCACATAGTTCTGGACATAGTCGGCCGTGCGCTCGAAGCAGGCGACGCCGACGCCGAGGTTCTTGGCCGCCTGGATGATCTTGCCGGCGCGGAAATACTGCCCGGCGCTGCCAAGGGCTGTGTTCTGGACGAGAAGGTGATCCGCCGGCACCCGGCAGTCTTCGAACACCAGCTCGCCGTTGTTCATGAAACGGCAGCCCATGGTCTCGTTGCATTTCGTCACCGTCAGGCCCGGCGTGTCGCGCGGCACGAGGAAACTCGAGGTTCCCTGCAGCATGCCGACGGAGGAGTCCGTATTGGCATAGACGACGTAGAGGCTCGCATCGAAGCCGTTCGAGATGAACTGCTTGCGGCCGTTGATCACCCAGTGCCCGTCCTTGAGCACGGCCTTCGTGTGCATCGCCGCCTCGGGCACATTGTAGGGTAGCCAGCGGTCCGAAGCGCCGCGCGGCTCGGTAAGGCAATGGGCCAGCAGGAACTGCGGGTCCGCCAGAAGGCGCGGAAACCACTTGTCCTGCAGGTGCCTTGGCGCGAATTCGCGCAGGAGGATCGAAACCTTCCAGTTCTGCACCAGCTTGTCGGCAAGGCCGGAGTCGCCACGAGCGATTTCTTCGGAGATCAGCGCGAAGGTTCTAACCTCTGTCTCGCGCTCCAGGTCGACGCCGCCATAGGCTTCCGGCACGCCGAGCGTGCGGACGCCGATCGTTTCGGCGCCCTCCAGGATCGAGCGCGGCAGCCGCTCACCCGGGCTCATGTCCCATTCGCGCTGCCAGTTCGATCGAATGAAAGGCGTCACCGCGTCGTCGACGAAGGCGCGGCAGCTGTCGCGCATCATTCGCTGTTCCTGGGACAGTGAGCCGTCATCGGCGTGGATCATTTCTCGCTCCCTTGGTTCTGATCTGGCGGGTTCCTCATCCTGCCGAGAGATTGGTAGCTTGCCGTTCCGGTGGAGATGAGGTCCAAGTGTGCTCTTTTGGTGGACTATCGTCCAATTCGGCGTGGACTTTCAGCGCGCCATCGGAAGCAAGTGATCGCCGGCCTTCGCCTCGCCGGCTCCACCTGCGATCGCAGTCTGGATCGGCAATCGCCGAAATCCTTGTCCTATTTTTAAGACGCTGTGGCTCGATTTCGGCGCCTACCGCCGGTTTGTAGCGTCCGTATCTTTTTTAGGCCCGCTATCTCAGGCGTGGCGAAGAGGCTCGGCCACCATCCGACGCCGCACCTGCCGGAGAAAGCAACGCGAACCACCCGCGCCCTCCGCCAGTTTGGTTTCACCGATCCTGTTGAGGAGAGTGCCTTGATCCGCCGGTTTTCGACCTTCTGCCTCGCCGCGGCGCAGCTTGCCGTTTTCACGCAATCGTCCTTGGCAAACGATAGTGCCGACCTCGTGCTCAGAAACGGGACGATCGTCACCATGGACGAGGCTCGACCGGCGGCGGAAGCGCTTGCCATTTCCGATGGCCGCATCGTGGCGGTCGGCAGCGACGAGGACATCGAGAACCTGGTGCGACCTGATACGGAGGTCCTGGACCTTGGCGGCCGCACGGTCATTCCCGGCCTTGTCGATACGCATATCCACGCGATCCGCGGCGGCCAGACTTATCCGTTCGAGACCTACTGGCATGACGAAACGAGCCTTGCGAGCGCGCTTGAAGCCTTGAAGACTGCGGCGCGGGATCGTGCCAGGGACCAGTGGGTCGCGGTCGTCGGCTCCTGGCATCCGGACCAGTTCGCCGAGCGCCGAGCGCCTGACGTCGCCGACCTCGACAAGACCCTCCCGCAGACGCCGGCCTATGTGCAATATCTCTACGACTACGCGCTCGTGAACACCAAGGGGATCGAGCTGCTTGCTCTCGACAGTGCTGCGCCGAAGCTGCCGCCCGGCATCACGATCGAGCGCAACGAAGAAAGCCGCGCAACGGGCAGGCTCTTCGGCAACATCGGCTCGTTCAACGTGCTCTTCGGACAACTCAGTGCAATCGGCAAGAACGAGCGCAAGGCGAACCTGAAGGTCTTCTTTTCGCATCTGAACGCGGTCGGCGTCACCGGCTTCATCGACCCTTCCGCAGGGCCGGCCGTCGGCTATGAACCGTTCTTCGCGCTCAGGGACGAAGGCGGCCTGACACTGAGGGCCGGCTACCGAATTCCGGCGGCCCATCCCGGCAAAGAAGCCGAATGGTTCCGCGAAATCATGTCGTTCCGTCCCGCCGTCCACGACGACGGCACGCTGAGCTTCCTGGGTCTTGGCGAATCCCTGGTCTTTGCGATGAACGACGGCGTGCAGATGGGGCCGGGTTTCGCTCCGCCAAAGGAAGCGCGCGACGAACTCTTGAAAGTCGCGCAGTTCGCTGCGGAACGGCGTATCCCCGTCGAGATCCACGCCTATACCGATGACGCCGCGAGCGCCATCCTCGACGTTTTCGAAGAGGTGCACAAGACGCACCCGCTCAACGACCTCCGGTGGTCGATCGCCCACCTCAACACCGGATCGGAACGGACCCTCGACCGGATGCAAAAGATGGGTCTCGCCTACACCGTCCAGATGGGTCCCTATTTCGAGGGAGCGGCCATCGCAGGCGCCAATGGCACGGCTGTCGCAGCCGTTTCACCACCGACGCGCCTTGCCATCGACAAGGGGCTGCTTGTCGCCGGCGGCACCGACTCCACACGCATCGGCGTCGCCGGCGTCTGGCAGGCGATAGAGTACCACCTGACGGGGCGTTCGCTTGGAGGCACGGTGCAGAAGGCGAGCGACCAGTTGCTCACGCGCAAAGAGGCGCTGCGGCTTTACACGCGAAACGCAGCATGGATCGCCTTTGCCGAGGAGGATCGCGGCACGCTTTCCGCCGGCAAGCTCGCCGATCTCGCAGTGCTCGACAAGCCCTACATGACGATGCCGGTCGACGAGATCGATACCATCCGATCGGTATTGACCCTGCTTGGCGGCAAGGTCGTGTACGATGCCGGCGCGCTCCGGTCTGCCGAGCAATAGCCGGGGTCAGAAGCGCACCCCAACCGTCACGGCGTGGCGAGATCGTGCCTCCGCATCCATCTTGTTGCGGCCGACACAGCCCGGCCGCAATACACCGATCATCGCCGGGACCAACCCGTCCCGACGAAAGACGTTGCGACCACTCTGGTCGACGCGAGATTTGGCTTAGAGAGACGCAGCCAAGCTCGGCAGGGCCGGGTAAGCGCCAAAGGCTACGCGATCACCAATCCCGCCGGCCCGGCCACAGTTTCCCCGATCACCGCCGCGCCGAAACCGTGCTTGTCGAACAGGTCGAGCACCGCCTGCGCGGACGACCGGTCACAGGCGACGAGCAAGCCGCCGCTCGTTTGTGGATCGCAAAGCAGCGCCTTGTCGATCGCGCCCATCTCGCGGGCAAAGGCCACGTCCTGCCCATAGCTTGCCCAGTTCCGCCCGGAGGCGCCGGTGACAAAACCGGCGGCAGCCAGATCGAAAGCACCTTCCAGAAGGGGAACGGCGGACCAGTCGACCCGGACCTGGCAGTTCGACCCGCGCGCCATTTCGAGCGCGTGGCCGGCAAGGCCAAAACCCGTCACGTCCGTCATGGCATGCACGCCGGAAAGCCGCGCGAGATCGGGTCCGGCCGTGTTGAGGCGCGTGGTGCTTTCGATCATCCTGATATAGCCGGCTTCATCGAGCGCGCCCTTTTTCAACGCCGCGGAAAAGATGCCGACGCCGAGCGGCTTGCCGAGGATCAGCACGTCACCCGGCTCGGCTCCGCTGTTGCGCTTGAGATGGGCCGGATCGACGAGGCCGATCGCGACGAGACCGTAGATCGGCTCGACGGAATCGATCGTGTGGCCGCCGGCGATCGGAATGCCGGCCGCCCGACAGGCCGCCGCCCCGCCGTCGAGGATGGCGCCAATGGTTTCCGTCGAGAGCACGTTGACCGGCATGCCGACCAGCGCCAGTGCGAAGATCGGCGTTCCGCCCATGGCGTAGATGTCGCTGATGGCATTCGTCGCGGCGATCCGGCCGAAATCGTGGGGGTCGTCGACAACAGGCATGAAGAAATCCGTGGTGGCGACCACCGCCTGGTGATCGTTTAGGCGATAGACCGCTGCATCGTCCGAGGTCTCAATGCCGACCAGAAGTTCCGGCGGGACCGGCAGTTGTACCCGTCCGCGCAAAATGTCCTGAAGCACGCCCGGGGCGATCTTGCAGCCGCAGCCGCCGCCATGGGCAAGCGAGGTCAGGCGCGGTTCGGCAGAAGCGGAAATACTGCTCACGGTTGGAACTCCCTTCATACGGTTGCGTCAAAGGCGGCCCTGTCGCAGCTCGCGATCATGACCGATGATCCCGGGCAAGACCATGACTTTTCGGGGCAAATGCCATTCAATTCCTTCTTGACACCAGGGCCTTGAGGTTCGACCATCCCGGTAAGACCGATACGCATGGAAGAGGATGACCTCCAATGAACATCGATCTTTCCCGCCGCAGTTTCCTGAAGCTCGCTGGCGCAGGAGCCGCGGCCACCACGATCGGCGCCATGGGCTTCGGAGCAGCCGAGGCCGCAACAGCCGCCCATGTGCGTGCCTTCAAACTCGCAAGCACCACCGAGACCCGCAACGTCTGCACTTACTGTTCGGTCGCCTGCGGCATCCTGATGTATTCGAAGGGTGATCTTTCCGCCGGCGAGAAGGCGGAGCTCATCCATATCGAGGGCGATGCCGATCATCCGACCAACCGCGGGACGCTCTGTCCCAAGGGCGCGGCGCTCAAGGACTTCGTGAAGTCCGAGACCCGCGCCACGAAGCCGCGTCACCGCGCTCCGGGCGCCGACACCTGGCAGGACATCTCCTGGGAAGATGCCTTCGACAAGATCGCCCGAGCGATCAAGGACGACCGCGACAAGAACTTCATCGAGAAGAACGCGGCCGGCGTGACCGTCAACCGCTGGACGACGATGGGCTTCCTTGCGGCGTCGGGCGGCACCAACGAGACGGGATGGCTGACCTACAAGACCGTCCGGTCTATGGGAGTCGTCGGCTTCGACAACCAGGCACGCGTCTGACACGGCCCCACGGTAGCCAGTTTGGCTCCAACATTTGGCCGCGGCGCAATGACGAACGCCTGGACCGACATCAAGAACACCGACCTCGTCATCGTCATGGGTGGCAACGCGGCCGAAGCTCATCCCTGCGGCTTCAAATGGGTGACGGAAGCCAAGCATCATCGCGGCGCCCGGCTGATCGTGGTCGATCCGCGCTTCAACCGCACGGCCTCGGTCGCCGATGTCTATGCGCCGATCCGCCCCGGCTCCGACATCGCCTTCCTGATGGGCGCGATCCGCTACTGCATCGAGAACGACAAGGTGCAGTGGGACTACGTCAAGAACTATACCAACGCCACCTATCTGGTGAACTCGGAGTTCGGCTGGGCCGATGGTCTCTTCACCGGCTATGACGAGGAGAAGCGCGACTACGATCGTACCGCCTGGGACTACCAACTCAACGAGGACGGAACGGTCAAAACCGATCCGACTCTCACGGACCCGCGCTGTGTCTGGAACCTCCTGAAAGAGCATGTCGCGGTCTACACACCGGAATTCGTGGAAAATATCTGCGGCACGCCCAAGGATCGCTATCTGAAGATCTGCGAGATGATCGGCGCGACGTCGGCGCGCGACAAGGTGATGACCTCGCTCTACGCGCTCGGCTGGACGCAGCATTCGAAAGGCGCCCAGAACATCCGCGGCATGGCGATGCTGCAGCTCATCCTCGGCAATGTCGGCCTGCCGGGCGGTGGCGTCAACGCGCTACGCGGTCACTCCAACATCCAAGGATTGACCGACATCGGCCTGCTTTCCAACTCCCTGCCGGGTTACATGAACCTCGCGACGGAAAAGGAGACGGACTACACCACCTACATGTCGACGCGCGGCAACAAGCCGCTCGTTCCCGGCCAGACAAGCTATTGGCAGAACACCCCCAAATTCATGGTCAGTTTCCTGAAGGCCATGTGGGGCAGCGCTGCCACGAAGGAAAACGACTGGGGCTTCGACTGGTTGCCGAAGCTCGATGTCCCCTACTACGACATCCTCAGGATGTTCGACATGATGAGCCGCGGCGAAGTGAACCTCTACTTCTGCCAGGGCTTCAACCCGCTTCTGTCCTTCCCCAATCGGGCGAAGCTGACCGAGGGTCTGTCGAAGCTGAAACTGCTCGTGACAATCGACCCGCTGCAGACCGAGACGGCGCATTTCTGGGAAAACCACGGTATCTACAACCAGGTGGACTCCGCCAAGATCATGACGGAGGTCTTGCAACTCCCGGCGACCTGCTTTGCCGAGGACGAGGGCGCCACTGTCAATTCGGGCCGCTGGCTGCAATGGCACTGGCCGGGGGCGACACCGCCTGGTGACGCCAAGCACGACACCTGGATCATGGCCAACATCTTCCTGCGGGTGCGTGAACTCTACCGCAAGGAAGGCGGGGTCTGTCCCGAGCCTATCCTGAACCTTGCCTGGGATTACAAGGACCCTTACGAGCCGGAACCGGCCGAGCTTGCCCAGGAGATGAACGGACGCGCGCTGCAGACGCTCTATGACCCGACCGATCCGACGAAGGTGCTGGTCGAGGCGGGCAAGCTCCTGCCGAACTTCGGCGTGATGCGTGACGACGGTTCCACCATGTCGGGCTGCTGGATCTATGCCGGGTCCTGGACGGAAGAAGGCAACATGATGGCCCGGCGCGACAACAGCGATCCGGGCGATGTCGGCACCTTCCTCAAATGGACCTTCGCCTGGCCGGCCAATCGCCGCATCCTCTACAATCGCGCGTCCTGCGATCTCCAGGGCAAACCCTGGGATCCGGCGCGTAAACTGATCGAATGGAACGGCGAGCGTTGGGCCGGCTTCGACGTGCCCGACATAGCGGTGACGGCAAAGCCCGAGGCGGTGATGCCGTTCATCATGACGCCGGAGGGCACCGCCCGCCTCTTTGCCCGCAAGCTGATGCGGGACGGGCCGTTCCCAACACATATGGAGCCGTTCGAAAGCCCGGTCGAAAATCCGTTCAACGCCAAACTTCGCGGCAATCCCGTAGCGCGCATCTTTCCAGGCGACCTGCAACAGCTGGGCACGAGCACCGACTTCCCCTTCGTTGCCACATCCTACCGCCTCACCGAGCATTTCCACTTCTGGACCAAGCACAGCCGTGTCAACGCCGTGCTGCAGCCGGAATTCTTCGTGGAGATCAGCGAGGAGCTGGCGGCTGAACGCGGCATCACCAAGGGCGGGCGGGTGCGCGTGTGGAGCGCACGTGGCGAGGTCTGGGCGAAGGCAGTGGTGACGAAGCGAATTCGTCCGCTGATCTGCAACGGCAAGCCGGTCCATGTGGTCGGCATTCCCTTGCACTGGGGCTTCATGGGTGCGGCCCGCAAGGGCTTCGGCCCGAACAGCCTGACCCCCTTCGTCGGCGACGCCAATATCGACACGCCGGAGTTCAAGGCCTTCCTGGTCAACATCGAACCGGCGGCGGAAGAAGGAGCTTCGGCATGAGCGAACGCGCACCGGAACCGGTAACGGCCGCCGCCAACCCGCCGCTGCAACCGCTGGCGTCGAACCTGTTGCCGAGCGACGTCGTCAAGGCTTCGGCAACAAGCAACGTGCCGACACCCGAACGACAACTGACCCCGGTCGCCAAGCTGATCGACGTGTCGAAATGCATCGGCTGCAAGGCCTGCCAGTCCGCCTGCATCGAATGGAACGACACCCATCCGGACCTGGAGGAAAATGTCGGCGTCTACGAGAACCCGCATGACCTGACGGCTGATATGTTCACGCTGATGCGGTTTGCTGAATACGAGAACCCGGTTACCAACGAGTTCGAGTGGTTGATCCGCAAGGACGGCTGCATGCACTGCGCCGATCCCGGCTGTCTCAAGGCCTGCCCGGCACCGGGCGCCATCGTGCAATATTCCAACGGCATCGTCGATTTCATCTCCGACAACTGCATCGGCTGCGGCTATTGCATCGCCGGCTGTCCCTTCAACATTCCGCGTATCTCGAAGACCGCGCATGTGTCGAAGAAATGCACGCTTTGCTCGGACCGCGTGGCGGTTGGACAAGGACCGGCCTGCGCCAAGGCCTGCCCGACCAAGGCGATCACCTTCGGCACGAAGGAAGACATGGTCACGCTTGCCAACGAGCGCGTCGAGGACCTGAAGTCGCGCGGCTACGATCATGCCGGCCTCTATGACCCGCAAGGCGTCGGCGGAACGCATGTGATGTATGTGCTGCACCATGCCGATCAACCGCCGCTCTATTCCGGGCTGCCGGAGGATCCGCAGATTTCGCCGGTGGTGCGCGGTTGGAAGGGTCCGGCTAAGACCGTCGGCCTCGCCGTTGCCGGACTTGCCGCCGCCGGCGCCGTGCTGCACGGCATCTTCGCCCGGCCGAACGAGGTGACCGCCCATGAGGAAGGCGAGGCGGAGGAACTCGTCGAGGATCGCAACCGCCCGCAAGGCGGCAGGGAGGCGTGATGGCTGACAAACGTATCTATTCGGCCCCCGGCGACAGGATCGAGACGAAGCATCCGGTCACCGTCAATCGCTATCGTGGTTATACCCGTCTCAACCATTGGGTCACCGCCGCCTGCATGATCGTGCTTCTGATCTCCGGACTTTCCTTCTTCCACCCGTCGCTGTTTTTCTTGACCGGCCTCTTCGGCGGCGGCCAGACCACGCGATGGCTGCATCCGATCGTCGGACTTATCCTCGTCGCAAGCTTCCTCCTCCTGTTTGCGCAGATGTGGAAGCTCAATCTGCCGCGGCGCGAGGATGTGGAATGGAGCCGCAAGTTCGGTGATCTACTCCAAGGCAACGAAGAGAGCCTGCCCGAACTCGGAAAATACAATGCCGGCCAGAAGATGGTCTTCTGGGGCATGTCCGGTCTGATCGTCGTGCTCGTGACGACCGGCATCATGATCTGGGAGCAGTACTTCCCGGACCTCGTTTCCATCCCCGTTCGCCGCATCGCGGTCGCGGTGCATGCGCTGGCGGCGCTTTTCACGATCCTGATCTTCATCGTCCATGTCTATGCGGCAATCTGGACGCGCGGCACGATAAGGGCCATGACCCGCGGCACCGTCACCGGCGGCTGGGCCTTTCGGCATCATCGCAAATGGCTGCGCGAACTGGCTGGACGCCAGGGCTCCGACCCGTCAAAATGAACGTCTCCTACAGCGCCGCGCGTCCTATCAGGCGCGCAAAGGTTGCCGTAGCACCTTGTAATGCTGCATGATCGGGCCTTGCGGCCGGATTGCCGGAGATGCGATGGCAGAAGACATACAACCCGATCCCTCCCTCATCGGCGGCGTGCCGAAACCGCCGCTGGCCTTCCTGCCCGAGCCGGTCAAACTGTTCCAGACACGCGCACGCCGCTTCGCGTTTCTCGCCGAAAGCAACGCGCTTGCGCCTTATCTCACCTTCCTCGCGGCGCTCTCCAAACTCCAGGCTCGCTTGGCGGTAACCCTTCCGCCCGTCGCGGCGCCCACATCGGCGCGCCTCGCCGAGGCCGCCCGCGCCGCCATGCCGCCTTTCGACCGAATGGCGCTTGTCGATGACCCCGGCCTTTCCGCAACCCTCGACGCGCTTCTCGAAGGCGCTGCCGATCTCGCCATGCCCGACCCCGCCCGCCTGGCGCTCGATGCGGTACGCGCAGCAGAGGACGGCGACCGGCACTGGTTGCTCGCCAACATCCTATCGGATCGGGTTCCGGAAGACAGCGCCGCTCCCCATCTCTTCGTCGCGGCCGCGGTGCAGCTGCACATGGCGCGGCTCGCCGCGACGCTCGATGCGGAAGCCCTCGTCCCTGTCAGCCTCGGCGTCTGTCCCGCCTGCGGCGGCCGGCCGGCGACGTCGTCGGTCGTGGGTACACAGGGCGTCGAGAACGTGCGCTATGCCGCCTGCGCCTGCTGCGCCACGCAATGGAACGAGGTGCGGGTGAAGTGCCTCTGTTGCGGTTCGACCAAGGGCATCAGCTATCGTTCGGTCGAGACCTCGGAGGCGACGGTAAAGGCTGAGACCTGTCGGGAATGCCATGCCTGGGTCAAGATCTTCTACCAGGTGAAAAATCCGAGCCTGGAGCCGATCGCCGACGACGTCGGCAGCCTTGGCCTCGATATCCTGATGAAGGAGACCGAGTTTCGCCGAGGTGGCTTCAACCCCTATCTCGCGGGGTATTGATGCAGGATTTTCGCGTGCTCCCCTCGGTCGACCAGGTGCTGACCTCGCCAGAGGGACTGGCGCTGACGGAAGAACATGGCCGTCTCGCCGTCGTCACCGCCGTCCGCGCCGGGCTTGAGATCGCGCGGGAAAAAATCCGTGCGGGCGACGATGGGGCAACGCTTGCGGCCGATCTGCCGCGCCGCATCGCCGAGGAGCTGGCGGCTGCCGCCCGCTCCGCCCTTCGCCCGCTCATCAATCTCACGGGCACCGTGCTGCACACCAATCTCGGCCGCGCCATTCTGGCCGAAGAAGCCGTCAGCGCCGCAAGCGCCGCGATGGCCAACCCGCTGGCGCTGGAGTTCGACCTTGACGGCGGCGGTCGTGGTCAGCGCGACGATCATCTGCGTGGCCTGCTCTGCGAACTGACCGGCGCCGAGGACGCCACAATCGTCAACAACAATGCCGCCGCCGTGCTGATTGCGCTCAATACCCTGGCCGACGGACGCGAGGCGATCGTCTCGCGCGGCGAACTGATCGAAATTGGCGGCGCCTTCCGCATGCCCGACATCATGGCCCGCGCCGGCGCCAGGCTGGTGGAGGTCGGCACCACCAACCGCACCCATCCGCGTGACTATGAGGGCGCGATCGGGCCTGAGACCGGCGTCATCCTCAAGGTCCATACCTCCAACTACCGGATCGAAGGGTTTACCGCCGAGGTGCCGGCGCCAAGACTGGCCGAGATTGCCCGCAGGGCCGGTGTCCCGCTCTTGAACGACCTCGGCTCGGGCTCACTCATCGATCTCTCCATCTTCGGATTGCGACGCGAGCCGACGGTGGCGGAAGCCGTCGCCGAAGGCGCGGATCTCGTCACGTTTTCGGGCGACAAGCTGCTCGGCGGCCCCCAGGCGGGCTTCGTGGTCGGTCGGCGCGATCTCATCGCCGCCATCAACCGCAATCCGCTCAAACGCGCCGTTCGTCTCGACAAGATCCGCATCGCCGCGCTCGAAGCGACACTGAAGCTCTATCGCGATCCCGATCGGCTGAAGGAGCGGCTGCCGACGCTGCGCTTTCTTTCCCGGCCGGAGGTCGACATCGGCGCACAGGCGGCCCGTCTCGCTCCGGCAATCGATGCGCTGCTCAAGCCGCACGGCTATTCGGCAGCAGCTTGCACGTGCCAGAGCCAGGTCGGCTCCGGCGCCTTGCCGGTCGATACGATCCCGAGCGCCGGCCTGCGGCTGACAGGCAGCGGCGGCGACGCGCCGGAACGGCTTTCCGCACGGCTTCGCGCCCTGCCCATCCCGGTCGTCGGCCATATCCGTGATGGCGCGCTGGTCCTCGATCTGCGTTGCCTGGAAAGCGACGAGATGCTCATCGCGGCCCTGGCAGCACTATGATCGTCGGGACGGCAGGGCATATCGACCACGGCAAGACGGCGTTGGTGAAGGCCCTGACCGGCACGGACGCCGACCGCCTTGCCGAGGAAAAAGCCCGCGGCATCACCATCGACCTCGGTTTTGCCTATACCGACCTCGGCGGCGGGACGGTCACCGGCTTCGTTGACGTGCCGGGTCACGAGCGGCTGATCCATACGATGCTTGCCGGCGCTGGCGGCATCGATTTCGCGCTGCTGGTGGTCGCAGCCGACGACGGCATCATGCCGCAGACGCGCGAGCATCTCGCGATCCTCGACTTGCTCGGCATCACCAGAGGTTTCGTTGCGCTCACCAAGGCCGATCTGGCCGGGCCTGAGCGGCGCGCGGAGGTAACCGCGGAGATCCAGACCGCCCTCGCCGGCACCGGTCTGGAAAAGGCGCCCATCCTTGCCGTCTCCGCCCTTACCGGCGAAGGCATCGAGGTCCTGCGCGCGGGGCTCGCCGCCGCCGAAGCGGAAACCGCCGCACGCAACGATGCCGGCCTGCTGCGCTTTGCCGTCGATCGCAGTTTCACGCTTGCGGGCGCCGGCACGGTCGTGACCGGCATGGTGCTCGGCGGCCGTGCGAAGCTCGACGATAGCGTCACGGTCAGCCCGTCCGGCCTGACCGCCCGTATACGCGGGATCCATGCGCAGAACCGGAAAGCAGCGGAGGGGCTTGCCGGCCAACGCTGCGCGCTGAACATCGCCGGCGAACGGGTGACGAAGGACGCGATCCGGCGCGGCGACGTGGTCCTCGCCCCGGCACTGCATGCACCGACGGACCGGATCGACGCGGAGGTCCGCGTGCTTGCCTCGGAGGCCAAGCCGATCGGCACCTGGTTTCCCGCACGCTTGCACACCCATGCGACAGAGGTCGGTGCGCGGATCGTGCCTCTTGCCGGCCCGCTCGATCCCGGGACACAAGGCCTCGTGCAACTGGTCCTCGACCGCCC
Organism: Ensifer sp. Root423; assembly: GCF_001426275.1. Lineage (NCBI taxonomy): Bacteria > Pseudomonadati > Pseudomonadota > Alphaproteobacteria > Hyphomicrobiales > Rhizobiaceae > Ensifer > Ensifer sp. Root423. The sequence goes on from NZ_LMEG01000002.1 coordinate 262,947, forward strand.
CATCGCCGCGACCATCGGCGACCACTTCATCCTGCGCGACACCTCGGCCATCCGGACCATCGGCGGTGGCCGTTTTCTCGATCTGCGCCCGCCGGCGCGAAAGCGTGGCACGCCGGAGCGACTGGCCTTCCTTACCGCTTCTGGCAACGAGGACCCGGCGGCGGCCCTTTCCGACCTGTCCGACCTGGCACCGATCGAGCTTGCGGCCTTCCTGCGCGACCGTGGCCTGGGCGAGGACACGCTTTCCGGGCTGCTGATTGCCGCCGGGGCGAGGGCCATCGGCGACCACGCGCTCTCGTCCGCAGCAGCGGACGGATTGCGGGCGAACCTGACTGACACACTCACAGCCTTCCACGCAGAAAACCCGGAGCTTGCCGGCATCGGCCGCGAACGGTTGCGGCTCCTGCTCAAACCGCGCCTGCCGACGACAAGCTTCCTCGCGTTCCTCCGAGACGAAGCCGCGGCAGGTCGAATCGTGCTTGACGGCGCCTTCCTGCGCCTGCCGGGCCACGAGGTTCGGCTGTCGCCGGCGGACGAGGACCTGTGGCAGCGGATCCATCCGCACCTCGTCGACGATAGCCGCTTCCGGCCACCGCGCGTGCGCGATTTCGCGGCCCTTCTCAATGCCGACGAGCGCGACATACGGCGCGTGCTGAAGCTCGCCCAGAGGCTCGGGCAGACCCACGAGATCGCGCACGACCATTTTTTCGCCCGCGCGGTCGTTGAGGAGATGGCGGCCATCGTGCTCGATGTGGCGGCACAGGCGGAAGACGGCTGGTTCACCGCGCCCAGCTTTCGCGACCGGGTCCACAACGGCCGCAAGGTCGCCATCGAGGTCCTCGATTTCTACGACCGGCTCGGCCTGACCTTGCGCAGGGGAGATCTGCGTCGCATAAATCCCCATCGCAGCGACCTGTTTCAGCGCTGAGGAAGGGAATCGTCTCCGGTGGGACGGCCGGACTTCAAATCCGGTTGGGGCAGCGAGCCTGTCCCGGGTGGGTTCGACCCCCACTCCCCTCCGCCAGCGCTCACGCATTGGAGCTCAGGCTGCGGGATGCGCGGACGTTCAGGGATCGCTTCGCCTTCAATGCGCGATTGCACGCCCCGTCCCCGCCGTACAGCGACTGTCCGCCGAAGTGAGAAGCGCAAGCGCGGCTGGGCTAGTTGCCCAGCCCCTGGATGGCAAGATCGACCTGCTCAGCTGTTGGAAGAGCCACGTCGACGACGACGCCATCCTCGTCCGGACCGAGCGGCTCGAGGGTCGCAAGCTGAGTGTCGAGCAGGGAAGCAGGGAAGAAGTGTCCCGCCCGATGCGAGAGCCGGTCGGCCAGCACGGTGCGGTCGCCGTGCACATGCACGAAGCAGACGCGCGGCGCGCCCGTGCGCAGGATGTCGCGATAGGACCGTTTCAGGGCCGAGCACCCGACCACCGAAGGGCTGCCAGCCGCCTCGTCCTTGGCAATTTCTGCGGCCAGCGCCCGCAGCCAGGGTTCACGGTCATTGTCGTCGAGCGGAATGCCCGCGGACATCTTGGCGACGTTCTCCGGCGGGTGAAAGCTGTCGCCCTCGACAAAACGCCAGCCGAGCCTTGCGGCCAGCGCCTCGCCGACAGTGGTCTTCCCGCTGCCGGATACGCCCATCACCACGATATGCTGAAGGTCCTCACTCATAGCAGCCACCATCCCACAAGCGCGAAGGCGAAACCAATCACCCCGAGCAGGGTTTCCATTACCGTCCAGGTCTTGAGCGTCGTCCGCTCATCCATCTGAAGGAAGCGGCCGACGAGCCAGAAGCCGGAATCGTTCACATGGCTCAGCACCGTCGCGCCGCAAGCGATGGCGATCACGAGGAAGCACAGGTCGAAGGGGCTAAGCCCCGTCGTTGCCGCGACCGTTGGAGCGAGAAGGCCCGCCGTCGTCGTCAGTGCCACGGTCGCCGACCCCTGCGCCACACGCAGGGCCGTGGAGATGAGGAAGGCGGCGACGATCAGCGGCATGCCGATCGCCTCGAGGCTGCCGGCGAGCGCCTGGCCGATGCCGCTTGCTCGCAGCACGCCGCCGAACATGCCGCCGGCTCCGGTAACGAGAATGATGCCGCAGATCGGGCCTAGCGCCCCGTCCATCAGCTTTTCCATGTCCTTGAGCGTACGCTCGCCGCTGAGGACCCACATGCCGACGAGCACAGTGATCAGCAGGGCGACGGGCGTCTGCCCGGCCATGCGCAGGATGCTGACCCACAATGCGCCGCCGTCGATCATCTTGGCGGCGGCCAGCGTCGATAGGCCGGTATTGAGGAAGATCAGCACGAGCGGCAGCAGCAGCACCAGCATCACCGTGCCGAAAGACGGGGGCACTTCGTCGTGCGCCGCCTCGTTCGGCGACCCGAGAAGGGTTGGCACCGGCAGTTCGAAGCGTTTGCCTGCCCATAGGCCGAAGAGATAGCCGCCGAGATACCATGTGGGCAGCGCCACGACGAGGCCGACGAGCACGAGCAGGCCGATATCCGCCCCCAGCAATTCGCTGGCGGCCACCGGGCCTGGATGGGGCGGGAGGAATGCGTGCATGACCGCAAAGGCGCCTGCCGAAGGCAGCGCATAAAGCAGAACCGAGCCGCCGAAGCGGCTTGCGACGCTGAAAATGATCGGCAGCATGACCACGAGGCCGGCGTCGAAGAAGATCGGAAAGCCGAACAGCAGCGAGGCGACGCCGAGCGCGAGAGGCGCGCGCTCAGGTCCGAACTGGCCGATCAGCCGATCCGCGAGCACCTGCGCGCCACCGGAGACCTCCAGCATCCGCCCGATCATCGCGCCAAAACCGACGAGCAGCGCCACCGAGGCAAGCGTCGAGCCAAAGCCCTGCAGGAGGGTCGGGACCACGTCCGCGAAGGAGATGCCTGTCACCAGCGCCGTCAAGAGGCTGACCAAAACCAGAGCGACGAAGGCATGCAGGCGCAACCGGAGGATAAGAAAAAGAAGCAGGCCAACGGCTGCCGCCGCGATCAGCAGGAGCGTCGCGGTTCCGTAGGCGGGTTCGATCGAAGTCATGTGTCCTCCTTGTTCCGGAAGTGAGGTCAAGGGCCATATAGTCTATGGCCCTTCACAGCAACCTACCTGAAAGAGGTGGGCACAGGAGATACGGCCGTATGAAGAAGGGCTTGTGGCCTGGCGCTAACGATCGCCGTCGACAGGCGATCGCGCGCTTGAGGCGCGGCGCATTGCCATAGGCACACATCGCCACACGCGCTCGATCATACTCCACCGGGCGTGTTAGGTATGGCAGCAACTCGGCAGCCTCTGTCGTGATCATTCAACTGAAAGGTAGAATAAATGCGCGCTACAATCCTGTTGGCAATGGTTCTCGCCCTCGCCGGATGCTCCCAGACCGGCGGCGGCGGCGGTGGCGGTGGCGGCTACGCCGCCGATTATGAAGCTGGTGACGGCGACTACTATCACGGGATCGTAGCGCCGAGATAAGGCCCGACCTTCTGCACGAAAGACCACCTTTCGTGTTCCAGCGGGATGGACGCTCGTTCAAGTCCATCCCGGCAATACCCCCTAGGCACACGCGCAGCCGCCTCGGCTATGATCAATCGAGGGCCTGCCGACTCATCCACCCGAAATCGCGAGTGCTGCGACGCGACGTCCGGACCCGTTTCATCGCCGCGGAGCATGCCGATTTGTGCAATCAGAGCCAGCGCCTGACGCGCGCCTTGTAGACCCGATAGACGTCGCCGAACTTGCGCTCGAGATAGGCCTCCTCGCGCGCCACGACGCCATAGCGGATGATAAGGTAGAAAGGCACCAGCAGGATCAGCAGCCACAGGCTGTCGAAGACGATGGAAAAGCCGATCAGGCCGAGAAACATGCCAGTATAGATCGGGTTGCGGGTGAAGCGGTAGGGACCGGCTTCGACAATCGCCGATGTCGGGCGATGGATCTGGATTTCGGTTCCCGCACGCCTGAAGCTCACCGCCGCCCAGATCAAAAGCGCGAGACCGGCGAGAAAAATGATGCCGCCGACGAGGGCGTCCGGCACCATCGCGGGCACGAAAGGCAACGGGTAGAGCCGGTCGAGCACGAGGCCACCGCCCACCGACATCACCCAGGCGATCGGCGGATGGATCACCGCGCCGGAACGGTCAGGCGCATTTCCCGTCGTCTCGTTCATCAAAACACCCTTTGCCTGGTTTCCGCGCCGTCCGTTCCCGCACCGATGGCGCTGGCTGCGATTTTAGCGGACGCGGGCCATTTGCGAAAACCCTCCAAGACGCTATGTGAACGGGGGATCATCGGCTCCGTCTGGGTCCGTGATCATGCCATGGCTACAACAGGACGAGACACATGAAAGCACGCGTCAAATGGGTGGAAGACCGGACCTTCGTCGGAGAGTCTGGTAGCGGCCACAAAGTCGTATTGGGAACCGCCTTCGGCGAAGAGGGGCGCACCCCGGGACCGAGCCCGATGGAACTGGTGCTGATCGGCACCGGTGGCTGCTCGGCCTATGACGTCGTGCACATTCTGGAGAAGGGCCGCGAGCCGGTGGAAGACTGCGTCGTCGAACTCGACGCCGACCGCGCCGATACGGAACCGCGCGTCTTTACCCGCATCCACATGCACTTCATCGTCAAGGGACGCGGACTTGCGGTCAACAAGGTCGAGCGCGCCGTTTCGCTCTCGATCGAGAAATACTGCTCGGCCTCGGCCATGCTCGCCAAGACCGCGACGATCACCCACGATTTCGAAGTGGTCGACACCAGCGCCGGCTGAGAGCCGACCTGGCGCTCGCATCCCCAGCGGTGCGAGCGCATCGACGACCCGCGGGCGCGCGGGTCGCTATCGTCGCGCAGGCTGAAACAGTTCGACAACATTTCCGGAGGGATCGATCAAAAGGATCTGCGCCCCTCCGGGACCGGTGACGATGTCATTGCGGAACATGACGCCGGCACGGCGCAGCCGCTCCACTTCGGCGTTGAGGTCATCGACGAGGAGATGGATGCGGTTCCAGCCGCCCGGCCCCGGCTTCTCGCTGTCCGGCATCGGCCGGCCGGCCGAACTCGTCGGTCCGCTCAGCAGCAGCCGCAGCGCACCGCGCTGCACATCCGCGAAAGCCGGTGCATAGCTCGACAGAAGCGAAAAGCCGAGGTGGGTCGTGTACCAGGCGATCGCCGCCTCGACGTCGTCGACCATGTAGCGGACATTGACTGTTTCCGACATTGCTTTTCCTCCAAGTAAACCCGGCCGGCCGATGCGGCTCCCTCACGCCGTTCCGAACTCACTCCGGCAGTCCGGCCAGCCGCAATCCTTCAACGTAACGCGCAAGCAAGGCCTTATCCCGGTAGGGTGCACGGGAACCGTATCGCTCGATCGAGAATTCCGGATTGAGTTTCAGGAGTTCCGCCGCGGCGCGACGTGCATCCTCAAGGTGCCCGAGTTGCGCGTAGGTCGCCGCCAGCAAACGGTAGGCCGAACCAAGATCGGCCATCTTCTCCAGCAGAGCCAACGCTTCGGTGTACTGGCCGGAGAGATACCTGGCAGCCGCGATGTTCCAGAAATACCAGTCCGGACGACTGGGGTTCAGCCGCAAGGCCAGTTCCCCGATCCTGATCGCGTCCTCCAACAGACCGAGATACCCCAGGGCATCGCAATATTCCGCAAGAAGATCGCAATTGTTCGGCGCCAGTTCGCGCCCACGCTCGTAACAACCGATGGCGCGTTCTGCCTCTCCCCTCCACAAATGGACGACGCCGAGCGCCCAGTGAACATCGGCGTCACAGGGACTGAGCTCCAAAGCCTTGCTTGCCGATGCGAAGGCACTGGCAAGCGTCGCTTCCATGTCGGCACGCTCGTTCCATTTCAGTTTGCGTATATCCAGCCAGGCCAGCCCGAGATATCCGCGGGCGTAGGCTGGATCAGCGTCGACCGCGGCCAGGAACATCTCCTTTGCCCGCCTGACCTCATCCGGTTTCAGGCTTTTTTCAATGTGCCGGCCACGCAGATAGAAATCGTAGGCGCTTGATCCTTTGAGCGGCTCGGCGAGAATCCGGTATCGTTCGGCCTCTTCGATTTTGACATTCAAGGCAGCCGGAATGGAACGGGACAACTCGTCCTGGACATCGAACATGTCGACAAGGTCGAAATCGTATTTCTCCGCCCAGATGTGTTCGCCAGTGGCATTGGTCAGACTGGCATTGACCCTGACCCGGTCGGCAGCGCGCCTGACGCTGCCTTCGAGCGTGTAGTAGGTTGTGCGTGCCTGAGGTTGCGGCTCGGGACGCGGCAACCGAACGATCACGTTCAAACCGGAGAACCGCGACAATGCCGCGACGACGTCCTGCGTGATGCCGGCCGCGAAATAATCCTCATCGGGATTGCCGCTCAAATTCGCAAAGCGCGACACATAGAGAAGCGTCCGGCTCGACTTGACGGGGGGATTTTCCCGTACCTCCTGTGTCGGTGGCGCCATCAGCGCCGCCCCCTCCGATCCGCCGTCGTCGATGACGATATTGTAGATGTGGACGGGGCGGCCGATGTTCTTCAACGGCTGTGCGCCCGTGTCTTCGAAGCGGATGTCCAGGCGACCGCCCAGCGTGTCGTGAACCGAGGCGGAGACGGATATGCCACCCGGCCTGGCGAGGCTCTCGATGCGAGCCGCCACGTTGACGCCGTCACCGTAAACGTCACCGTCGTCAAACAGGATATCGCCGAGATTGATCCCGATGCGAAATTCGATCCGGCGATCCCGCTGCGTACCGGCGTTCCTCGTCTGCATTCCCCGCTGGATCTCGACCGCGCAGAGAACTGCGTCTTCCACGGCACGAAACTCCATCAGCATGCCATCACCGATGAGCTTGACGATGCGCCCGTGATGCGCGGCGACCGCGACGTCCCACAGCTCCTGCCGGTGAGCCATGAGGGTCGCAAGCGTGCCCTTCTCGTCGAGCTCCATCAGCCGACTATAGCCGACCACGTCCGCGGCCATGATGACGGAGAGCTTTTGTTCCATCGGCGCCCCCAGGCTCCAGCACCCCTATGGATAGCATATCCGGACGGGCGAGGCACTGAAGACGCGGCCACGCAGCCGACAGATCCCTGGGAGCGTCGATGACAGGCGGCGAAACGGCGGCTTCAATCCCGATAGAAGTTGCGCCGCCAGCGGTGGGCGGTCAGTTTCGCCCGCTGTGCATCCGGCAGGCCGGCACCGTCGCCGATGGCGCAGTTGCGCTCGACGTTGCGCACCGAACGCATGCCGGGAATGACCGTCGATACGGCCGGGTGGCTGAGAACGAAGCGCAGCGCCGTCTCGGCCAGTGCGTCGGGCTTGATTTCCAGATCCTCGACGATCTTCTGCGTTCGTTCCTCGACCTCGCGCTTGCGCTCGCCCCGGAAGTAGGTTTCCCGGAAGTCACCCTCGGGAAAGACGGTATCGGCGCGAATCTGGCCGGTCAGACCACCTTCGTCGAGCGCCACGCGGACGATGACGCCGACATTGTGCTTCAGGCACGCGGGCAGCAGTTTTTCTTCCGGCGCCTGCTCGAAGATGTTGTAGATCACCTGCACGCTGTCGACGACGCCGGTCTCGATCAGCCGGAGCGCATTGTCCGGCTCGTAGTCGTTGATCGAAACGCCGAAGAAGCGGATCTTGCCGTCGCGCTTCAGCCGCTCGACAGCCTTCAGCCAGTCGCCGCGGCCTACCCACTCGTCCGACCACACATGGAACTGCTGCACGTCGATCGTCTCGACGCCGAGATTGCGCAGGCTCGTCTCGGTGCAGGCGATCACGTGGTCGGCCGGGAAGGTCTGCTCGGCCGGGGTGCCGGCGTGCGCCGGCCATTGCATGTTCTTCGGTGGGATCTTGGTGGCGACATGGATCGTCTCCGACCGCTCGCGCAGCAAGGCGCCGATCAGCTTCTCGCTGTGGCCCTGGCCGTAGCCGAGTGCGGTGTCGATGAAATTGAGGCCGAGGTCGACCGCGCGGTTGAGGGCGCGGGCGGACTCGTCGTCGCGCGCGCCCTGCCAATGGCTCTTGCCGATGCCCCAGGCACCGTAACCGATTTCGGAAATGCGCAGGCCCGTACGGCCGAAGGTTCTGTAGTGCATGGCGCTCTCGCTGGCATTGGGGAAGGAGTACCGCCGGTTATCTAGGCTTCAGCGATCGACCGTCAACCGGGAAAATGTCACGGCCACGGCGGCTTAGTTGCCTCATACGTCCTAGGCAAGAAACCAGAAGAAAACGGCCGACAGGAAGATGAAGGCGAGCACGAGCCCCATAAACTGCCGCATGCCCTCGCTCGTATTGTCGCCGAGCAAGGCGACCCAGATCGGCCCGCCGCTGCAGTCTTCGTCGCGCATGTCGCGGATGGAAGCCAGCGCATCGCGACCGACCGCCGGACGGCTGTAGTCGTGCGGCGGCGGCTGCCGGTTGCGATGAGGGGCGAGAGATCCCGAAAGATCCGGCGCCACCAGGCCGCCGTCGCCCGCGTCGACCACGGGCGACAACCGTTCCTGCGTCGTGGACCCGTCGCGGGTCGCGTCTCCTGCCCGCAGGCGCCCTGCGCCATGGTGAAACGCCCAGCGCTGTGGTTTCGACTGCGGATCGGATTTCACGTGCCGGATAGACATCACGCACCTCCACAGGGGTAACCGCTAACCGGGTACTTTGGTTCCGTGCGCGGGCATGCATTGTTGATCACGGGGGCGTGGCGTCGACGAATTCGACACTTGAAGGACGCAATTGCCGGCAGCGTCTGCCGAAAAACAAAAGAGCCCGCCGCGGGAGGAGCGGCAGGCTCTCTAAAAATCGATCAGCAGCCTGGGAGGAGGAGTGGCGCTGATCTCGTGAACGATCCATGGGAGGAGGAGATCGTTCACCGCATCGAAGCTCTGCGGGAGGAGATGCATTGCTTCGATGAGGTGAATATACAGGGTTTCTGCCCAAATCGTAGGCGGATTTTGTGCAAGCCAGCTATGCGCTATGCGCGCAGCGCAATACCGGCGCATCGGTCCAGAGCCGCCGTAAATGCGATCGAACGGCCGGTGATGCCGGCGAAACGCGAGTGCTTTCAGGCGACACGCGGGCAGGCGGAAACGGGTTTCACGCCGCCCGTATTCCGACGGCGTAGGCGCTGCTGCCGCGCGAAACCGTCAGTTTTCCATGAAGGCGCGCGCCATGCTGTCGCGGATCGGCTTGGTGAGATAGTCGAAGAAGGTCCGCTCCGCCGTCTGGATCAGAATTTCCGCCGGCATGCCGGGGGTCACGACGAAATTGTGAACTCTTGCAAGCTCGCTTGCCGGAAGGCTGACGCGCGCCAGGTAGACTTCGCGCGTGCCCTCATGCGTCTGCACCGGCAGGGCGTCCGCCGACACGTAGAAGACCTGCCCATTGAGGACCGGCGTCGTGCGCTGGTTCAGCGCGGTCAGCCGCACCGTCGCCTTCTCGCCGACCCGGATATTGTCGACGTCGGTGCGCAGCACCTGCGCCTCGATGATGAGCGGTACATCGGCCGGCAGGATTTCCATGATCGGCTTGCCGCTCTCGATGACGCCGCCGGACGTATGAAAATGCATCCTGATGACCGTGCCGGTCACCGGCGCGTTGATCGTCGCGCGGCGGAGCACATTGGTGGCGCCGCGCAATTGTTCACGCACTGTGTCCAGTTCACCCTCGGCCTTCTGCAATTCGTCGAGCGCAGCCTCTTGGTAGCTCTGTTCGGTCTGGTTGACCTGCTGCTGCTGCTTGAGGATCTGGGAGCCGGTCTCCGAGACTTCGGACATCAGACGGCCAATCTGGCCCTCTGCATCGGCGATCGCGCGCTGGATGGTCTTGATCTCCGTCTTGCGGATCAGGTCCTTGGCCAAAAGCGTCTTCTTGCCGATGTATTCCTCCTCGAGCAGGACTCTTTGCTCGCGCACCGATTTCAGCTGCTCCTGAAAACCTTGCGAGCGGAACTCCAGGCTCTCGATATTCCGCTTCAACAGTCCGATATCGCTGTCGAGCTTGCTCCTCCAGGTCTGGAAATTGAGCTCCTGGCTCTGCACGATCGGGACAATCTCAGGATCTTTCTTGACATGCTCCGTGAGAACCGCGGGCAGCACGATCTGCTTCAAACCGTGCGCCTGCGCGGTCAGCCGGGCGACGATCGCCTCCAGCCGCGCCCAGCGCAGAAAATACTGCCTCTCGTTCGCTTGTGCGGCCGTTTCGTCCAGCCGCACCAACGGCTGATCCACGGTTACGCGGTCGCCCTCGCTCACCAGAATATCCTTGATGATCCCGCCTTCGAAGTGCTGGACCACCTTGTTCTGCCCGGTTGCGACAAAGCTGCCCTGGGCGATGATGGCTGCCGCCAAAGGCGCGGTGAAGGCCCAAAGGCCAAAGCCGCCGAAGGTCACGACGATCAGCACCAGGCCGATCATCGTATGCTGCCAGATTGAACGCGGAACCTCTGCGTACCAGGTCAGATCCTGCACTTTGGCCATGTCGCTCATGATCGCCTACGGAAGCTGGTTTTGTTCGAGCGGGTTGCCTTCGGTATTCACCCCACGCGAAGCGAGTGCCTTGAGAACGTCCTGGCGCATGCCGAAGAGCGCCACCGTGCCGTTGACGAGCAGCAGAACCTTGTCGACGCTGTTCAAAAGCGCCGGTCGCTGAGTGATGGTGACAACCGTGATCTTCTCGCGCTTGGCGTGCGTCAGCGCCCGCGTCAGCGCCGCCTCGCCGGCGGTATCGAGATTGGAGTTGGGCTCGTCGAGCACAACCATGCGCGGGTTGCCGAAGAAGGCGCGGGCAAGGGCGACGCGCTGCTTCTGGCCGCCCGATAGAGGCGAGCCGTCGGCGGCCACCACGGTCTCGTATCCGTGCGGCAGCATGGCGATCATGTCGTGAACGTCGGCAAGCTTGGCAGCGGCGTAGATGTCGGCGTCGGTGGCATCCTCGCGCATGCGGGCGATGTTGGCCTTGATCGTGCCGGGAAACAGCTGCACATCCTGCGGCAGGTAGCCGATGCTTTCGCCGAACTGCCGCTGGTCCCAGTTCCTCAGGTCCATGAGATCCAGCCGGACGTTGCCCGACGTCGGCAGGATGGATCCAACCAGCATCTTGCCGAGCGTCGTCTTGCCGGCACCGGAACTGCCGATCACGGCAAGCGAATCGCCGGGCTCCAGCGCAAAGGTAATTCCGTTGAGCACCACGCGCTTGGTGCCCTGCGGAACGAAAAGCAGGCGCTCGACATCGAGGCGCCCTTCGGGCCGCGGCAGCTTCAACCGTTCGAAATTGAGCGGTGACGTCTTCAGCAGCGCGGAAATGCGCCCGTAGGCAGCACGCGACTGGATGACCTGGCTCCATCCCTCGATCGCGCCCTCGATAGGCCCAAGGGCGCGGCCCGCGATGATGGAGGCCGCAATCACCATGCCACCGGTGAGCGAGCCATTGAGGGCGAGATGGGCACCCCAACCAAGCATCGTCACCTGCGTCAGGAGGCGCACCGCCTTGGACAGCGAAGCAAAGGCGATGTTGCGGTCCTGCGCCATCACCTGGGCCTTGAGCGAACCGGCCATGTCCTTGCCCCAGATGTGCACGGCCTCCGGGATCATCGCCAGTGCGTTGATGATCTGGGAGTTGCGCGACATCGAATCGAGGTGAAGGTTGGCCTTGGTCTGGAAATTGGTCGCTTCGCCGAACGCTGCAGCCGTCGCTTTCTGGTTCAACAGCGTAACGATGAGGAGGAGAACGGCTGAGGTGACGACGATTATCCCGAGATGCGGATGGATGAGGAAGACCGCCACCAGAAAGAGCGGCGCGATCGGCGCATCGAGAAACGAAAGCAGCGTGCCGGAGACGAGGAAGGAGCGAAGCTGCTGCAGGTCGCCAAGCGTCTGGTACTCGCGCCCGTTGCTATGCAGGGCGGCTCTCGCTGCCGCGCTCAGGATCGGCGCGCCGAGTTGCGCGGCCACCTCCACGGCGGTGCGCATCAGGATCATGCGGCGAATGGCGTCGAAAACCGACTGCAGCAGCACCGCGCCGACGATGATCGCCGTCAGCATCACCAGCGTGTCGACCGAGCGGCTGGTCAGCACCCGGTCCGAAATCTGGAACAGATAAACAGGGATCGAAAGCACGAGGATGTTGGTGACGATCGTAAACAGCATGACGATCATCAGGTTCTGCCGGATCGCCTTGAGACCAGCGCTGAGGCTCGCCGAAAAATCGACCGGGCCAAGGCGCTTGTGGAACGCGCCCCCTCCACCGCCTCCGCCGCCGCCCTTGTCGGACGATCCGCCACCTTTGTCGGGCGACCGCGGCTCGGCCTTGATCGGCCCACGGTCGGCTTCGATCACCACCATGCCCGAAGGCGAATATCTCTCCTTCATCTCCGCGGTCGGCCAGGCAACCGGTTTTCCGACCGGCTTTTCGATGCAGGGTGCCGGCTTTGGTTCCTCCTGCAACGGGCGGCGCTCGACCGTCGCCTCGCCGCGCAGAGCCGGCTCGGGTCTGGCCACGGGCTCGGTCTTTGGAGGCCACGGCCGCGACGTGACGTTGACCGTCTCAGCGGCATCCGCCCGTGGCGTTCCCATCTGTGCGCGTGACGCCTGCGCTGCCCCGATCGGTGCGGCCGGTGCAGCAGCGCGCGCCGGTGCGAGGCCGGGTGTCGGACCGGTGATCTGTACCGGCCTTGCGGCAACGCCCGATCCGGGAAGAGGCGAAACGGGTGAAGGGGTCCAGTTGCCATCCTCGCCGGCGCCGTTTGCCGCCACTCTTCTTATTTGGTCCGCCACCCCGTCGATCTCCCTAACAGCACGGTCCAGAACGTGTTCCTGATGATTGAGCTTGCGCAGAAACTGCCGTCGCGCGGCGTCGGCGCCGGATGCTTCCGGCCGTGTTCCGTTTTCCTCCGCACGCGAAGCGGCATCGGCGCCGGTTTCGGCAGACACTGGCCGAGACGGATTCGTGCGGTCGGTCATGACTATCCTCCCGCACTCCCATCAGGCGACCATGCTGTGCATGGGGTCGGCACTGGCCGTATCGATGCCGTGCCCATGGCTCGGCGAGATCTGATCCTGCGGCTGGTGGCCGAAATCCGGAGTGAGCATGTCGTCGCCGAGAAAGACGACCGCTTCGCTGACCAGCGCATCCGGGTTCTGACTACCGAGATAGGGATCGTTCTTGACCAGCTCCGCCTGGATGAGCACCTCGTCCGAATAGGCGCCGCCGCCGGCATAGATCGTCTTGCCCGTATCGACATCGACGATCCCGGCATAGTTCAGCAGAGCATTCGAGCCCGTGGAAATGGTCCAGTCCGCGTCCGGGCGCGCCTCGAGCGCGTTCATCGCCAGCGTCACCTGATCGCTGTCGCCGAGAATGTTGGTCTGCTGGATGTAGTTGAGGCTGATGAGGTCGCCGGAAATGTAGAGCACCCTCAGGCCATTCAGCCCGGCAAAGGCGGGATCATGCAGAAAGTCGTCGCCCGACGGCTTCTTGCCTTCCGACAGATCCTGCAGCGCGGACAGGTAACCGTCCGACATCGGATTGACCGGGCCTGCACTGCCAGCTTCGACGATTCCGGCATAGTTCCAAAGCAGGTTTCCGCCGGTCGAGACCGAACCGCCGCCGCTGGTGTGAAAGCCGCCGACGGCACCGATCAGATCGTTGTCGAGCAGGATGTTCGTCTGCTGGATGATGTTGGCGTCGAAGACGCTGCCGCCGACGAAGATCAGGTCAAAGCGGTATCCGAGCTCCAGCAGCGATATCTGGTTGGCCGCCGTGTTGTCGCCACCGACGATCGAAAGCTTCGAGCCCGAAGCCGCGAGGATCGCCGTGTCCTGGTCCGACATGAAAGTGAACTGCTGGAGCCAGTTGACCATCATCAGGTCGCCCTTGACCTCGGTGATGGCCCAGACCTTGGGGAAGTCGGCGGTGTCGGCATGCGTCGTCTGCGCCGGCTCGACATGTTTGAACATGGCGATGTTGAACGCCTGGGTAGCATGCTGCTCAATATTGTTGCCGCTCAGCGCGGAACTGACGAGGTCGCTGTCATAGTGGGTGTTGACCTGAACGATCGCGTTGAGTTCGACGTGGTCGCCGGCCACCGCCAGCACTTCGGCCTGCAGCCAGTCGCTGGTGATGACGACGGAGTTGACCAGCGTGTTGCTGCCCGCTTCCAGCTCGACCGAAGTGTCGACCGCGACGGCACCCTCGCCATAGGCGATGCCGCCCTCGACTTCGACCCCGTCGTTCGACAGTTCGGGCTCGTCCGGCGCATCGGAAGCCTCGTCCGGGTCCGGCAGGTGATCCTTGAGAACCGGCGCTTCCTCAACGATCACGCCGTTCACATAGATGCCTTCGAGCGTGCTGGCCCTGGCTGAAAAATGGGTGACGCTCAGCCCCCCGGCCTCCGCTTCGCCGCCGGTGGAGAATGCCTCAAGCCTCTCGGCCGTGCCGACAACGAGGCTGGCGATCGCGTCACTGGAGCCGGCGACATCCGTCTCGCCGAGCAGCGAAATACTCTGCGTCGCGTCGATGAGCTCGGCCATCGTCGCGCTGTTGTCGATCTGCAGGCCGGACTTCAGGCCATGCCCGCCGACACTGACGAAATCATTGTCCGAAAGCTCGGCGGTCTGGTTGCTGTAGACCACCACCGAGCCCGGCGGGTTGATGTGCGGCTCGACCACCTGCGAGGCCGATCTCGGCGATGCGCCCTGCAGGAAGGCTTCCGAGCTGGCGCGGCCAAGGGAGCCGCCAAAAATCGGGTATTCGGGGAAGGACACCCCAGCATAGCCGTCCGGTATCGGCATGAAGATGTCCGGTCCGACCGGCTTGTACGGGACGTCGGGGTTGAAGTCGTCGAGATCGTAAGGTGCGTGCACCTTGACCGGCGCAGAAACGAGCTCCTTCGGATCCTTGTGGACGTCGCGATCCGGGTCGAACTTCTCATGGATTTCACGCAGACGCGCCTCTTCGGTAGAGAGTTCGAAGAGACCGATGAAATGGGCAATGGCCTCGGTGATCTTTGCGGAATACAAGGTCAGGCCCTCCTCTTGTCGTCGGCAGTCCCCGCCGGCTTGGCGGGTCGTGCCTGACTGCGCGAGAGCTTCCCGCGCAGTCATTCTCGGGTCGATCCCGCGAGACGCGGATCGACGCCCCCTCACCGATCAGGTGTTGTCGTCGTCGCCGACGGCAGTGGTCGTGTAATCACCACCGACGACCGTCATGTCGATCGTGTTGCCCTGCAGGTTCGCGCCGAGCACGATCTGCTGGTTGAAGGCGTTGGTGTCGATAACTGCGTCTGCCGAAGCCGAGGAGAGCCCTTCGACGAAGCTGTCGTCACCATTGTACGAGCCCCACATGCCGGCGCTGCCACCCGCACCGCCATCACCGTTCGTCGCGAAGCCACCCGCGCCGCCGGCACCGCCGGCACCACCGAGTGCATGGCCACCGTAGGCATCGCCACCGTCGCCGCCGGCTGCCCACGAACCCGTGAGCGCGAGGCCGCCGAGGCCGTGACCACCGGTCGCTGCACCACCGGTACCGTCACCACCGGTCGAGTCACCCGTAGAGCCGCCACCGGCATAGGCATCGCCACCACCGCCGCCGGCACCGCCGACGCCTGCACCGGCGCCGAAGCCAGCACCCGCGCCAAGACCAGCACCCAAAGCGCCGCCGCCGTCGCCGGCATCGCCGGCATCACCACCGTCAGCACTGCCGGTATCGCCAACCGCTACGCTGTTGCCACCGTTGCTGTCGCCACCGTCGCCACCGAGGTTCAGGATTGGAAGGATGAAGCCGCCGGCATCGCCGCCGTCACCTGCATCCGAAGATCCTGCCGGGCCGCTCGTGACGTCGCCACTTGTGCCACCGTTGCCGGCACCATTGCTGCCGCCGTCGCCGCCGGCTGCCGCGCCGACACCAAGGCCGACACCGAGACCGAGGCCGACGCCGAGGCCGGCACCACCGGCACCACCGGCACCGGCTGTCGCCGTACCGCCATTTGCGTCACCGCTGGAGCTGCCGCCGCCAACGCCAACACTGGCTGCAATGCCGCCAAGGCCGGCACCGCCGGTCGCATCGGCATTGTTGTCTGCGTCGCCGCCATCGCCGTCGCCAGCGCCCGCGAAGCCACCAACGCTATGGCCGCCATCGCCGCCGTCGCCACCGTTGGCATAGGCCTTGCTTCCGCCTTCACCACCGTCTGCGCCGGCCTGAATGCCGTCGCCCGAGCGGGCGTCGCCGGCATTGGCGTTGCCGTTCTGGTTAAGCGTGCCGCTGTTGTTGATGTCAGAGGCGCTGTCGTCATCCGACATGATGGCGTTCTGGCTGAACACGTTGGCAACGTTGCTGTTGCCGTTCATCGAGCCGTTCAGGATGTCCTTGAAGCTCGTGTTCGCCATGCCGTGGATCGAGGAGTTGTCGATATCGGCAAAGTCGTCGTCGGACGGCTTGTAGCCGCTCAGGTCGAGATCGACGTCCACGTCGACGGTCGTCTTGCTGTCGACGTCGACATGGGTGCTGTTTTCGTTGAGGTTGGCATTGAGGTTGGCGTTGCCATTGCCGTTCAGGTTGGCGTTGCCATTGCCGTTCAGGTTGGCATTGCCGTTGCCGTTCAGGTTGCCGTTCCCGTTGGCATTGGCGTTGCCGTTACCATTGAGGTTGCCGTTGCCGTTGAGATTGCCGTTGTAGGACTCGCTGTACTGCGATTGTCCCTGATCCTGGCCCTGACCTTGGTCCTGGCCCTGTCCCTGGTCTTGCCCCTGGCCCTGGCCTTGTCCCTGTCCCTGAAGCTGGCCTTGCAGCTCCGCCTGCAATTGTCCCTGACCCTGGCCCTGTCCTTGTCCCTGGTCTTGATCTTGAGACTGGCTGTCATCCCATGGCCACAGGATATTCTTGTCCTTACTCATGACGATTACCTCGAGTTGAGGCCGCGACAGCCGAGCCGCATTCTTCTCTTACGCGGATTTGGGCCATGCGCGGGCTACGTGTTGGACTTGTTGAACTCAGTAACGGTGTTTTCCTCCGGGCGCCTAGTCGCCCATCTGTCGATACTTTGATCGCTTTTGTTGCCTCTCCCCTTACTTGGTCGAGAGGACCGGAACAGGTTCCCAACTGGGTATTCCATTCGATGCAGAGCTTGCCCAAAGGGGGCCTGAGTGCGTCCTGCTCGCCGGTTGCAGAGGAGACTCTGTCTAAAACCGACACGCATTGTAAGTTGTCAGTTCGGGCTAACCTTCGCGGGCTAGCGACGAGACGCAGAAACCTTCACCCGTGGGCTAGGCAAAATATGGCCGTCACCCGACGGCTGGCCACGCGCCGGAGAGGGCCCGAGCGCCGCATTTCCGGGCCTGCGCGACCATCGTCAGAACGAATTTACTGGACGCAGGAATGCAGTATTCTGACGAGCAGTGGTGTGGCATTTGGCAACCGGCGAGCACTGGAAGGCCCATGGCAAGATTTCACGAAATCCTCCTCTTAATCGGACAACTCAACTACACGTGGACGAATACGGAGAGTTTGCTCATCTACCTCATCGCCGGCCTCGCCCGGGTCGACAAGGAAACCGCGATCGTCATCTTCCTGACGCTGAACACGACGCGGGCCCGCATCGAACTCGTCGAGCGGCTGACCAAGATGGGAAAGACGCCTGCCGCGCAGCGGCAAGAAATTCTTTCGATTACCCAACAGCTTGGCCGGCAGGCAAAACTCCGCAACAAATACAGCCACTGCATCTATTCCTTCGACGAAACCGGCGACCAGGCGAGCACGCAACTGATGGCGATCTTCGACAGCAAGGACACGATCAAGTACGGCAAGATCGAGCAGATCAACGAGGCGGAGATCGCGCGGATCAACGAGGTGATCGAGCAGCTGCAGGAGGTCAACCGGGAAATCTGGGCGATCGTCGACCGCTACGCCTTCCCGCGCTGATCACCCGCCACGAGCGCAGACGACGGCATGCCGCAATCCTGCTGCCGCCGCTGGTGGCGGATGCGCGGCAGCCACCTCCACACGGCCCGGTTTCCAGCCATCCACAATTCAACCGCATTGTCAGGCCATCGCAGCAGCGACGGCAGCAGGAGGCGATGCGGATGGTTGGACAACCCGAGGAGAGGCGGTTTACGAGCCTTGAGGTGCGCATCGACGCTGCGGCGCATGGCGTGCTCGACCGGCTTCCGGCAAGCGGCTTCCTTGGCGGCCTGACCGAATTTCTGGTGTTCGGCATCAAGCAGGCCTTCGCCTGCCTCTTCGGCGGCGCGATGCTGGCCCTGATGCTGGCAACGAAACTCTACTGGCCCGAAGGCAGTGGTCTCGCCCGCTACGACTTCCTGTTCCTGAGCGCCATCGCCATCCAGATCTCACTGCTCGTCTTCAAGCTCGAGACCATCGCCGAGGCCAAGGTCATCCTGATCTTCCACGTCGTCGGCACGCTGATGGAAATCTTCAAGACCTCCGTCGGCTCGTGGATCTATCCGGAGCCAAGCTTCTTCCGCATCGGCGGCGTGCCTTTGTTTTCGGGCTTCATGTATGCCGCCGTCGGCTCCTATCTGGCGCGCGTGACCCGCATTCTCGACATGCGCTACAGCAACTATCCGCCGCTCATCGCGACCCTGCTTTTGGCCCTTGCCATCTATGTCAACTTCTTCAGCCACCACTACATCATCGACCTTCGCTACGCGCTGTTCGGATTGACTGCGATCCTCTTCCTTCGCACCACGGTGCATTATCGCGTCTTCCGCTTTCGCCACCGCATGCCGCTGCTCGTGGGCTTCCTGCTGGTCGCCCTCTTCATCTGGTTCGCCGAAAACATCGGCACCTGGTCGCGGGCCTGGATCTATCCCTCGCAGCATGCCGGCTGGACGCTGGTCTCCGCGCAAAAGCTCGGCGCCTGGTATCTGCTGATGATCCTGTCGTTCGTGCTGGTCACGCTCGTGCATCGTCCGCGCGCGGTCGCCGCTCCAGCAGCCGTGGCCGAGAGTACAGCCGTCGAGATGGGCGATGCAGCCGTCGCCGGAAAGGGTGTCGGCGCGCGATAGCGCAACCGTACGACGAGAAGGCAGATCGCCCCAGGAGTTGCAAAACGGCGCGCGCTGGAAAACGATACCGAATCAATCGCTTTCGCAACGAGGGGAAACATGCGGCGTTTCTTTCTTTGCCTGCTGGCGCTCGGCGTCCTCGCTGTCGTTTCAGTCATGATCCTGCCCAGCTTCGTTTCGAGCGACTGGATGCGCGCCGAACTGGGACGGCAACTCTCGAACGCGACCGACAGCGCGATCGCGCTCAACGGCCCGGTCAGACTTTCCGTCGTCCCGCATCTGGCGGTGGTGGCCGAAAACGTCTCGCTCGATGCCGACGGCATGACCGCCGAGATCGGCGAAGTCGCGGGCTCCGTGACGCTCTCCTCGCTATGGTCCGACCGCCTGCACGTGAGGGAAGTAAGGCTTGTACGCCCGGTCGTGGCGCTGCGGCCGAAGGCAGAGGCCGCAGCGGCTGCGCAAGACGGGGGAGCTGAGGCGGGACAGGCGAGCACGGGCGAAACGCGCGATCCGCTCGCCGCCCTCGTCGCCTTCCTCGAGAAAAGCGCCATCGACAAGATCTCGATCAGCGAGGGAACGCTGCGGCAGGAGGGCGCCGGCGGTTCGGTCGACGTCGTCAGCGATCTCGATCTTACGCTCGCCGTTCCGGATATCGATGGCGAATTGTCGCTCTCGGCCGGCGCCGGCGTCGATGGCCGGCGCTACGATGTCACGCTTGCCGTTTCGCCTTTGCGTCCGCTGCTCGAGCACAAGCCTGCCGAACTCAGCCTTTCCCTGGAGGCCGAGCCCCAGCTTGCGGCCGGGCTCACCGAACTGACCGCCAGCGGCCAGGTGGCGCTGAATGCCAACGGCGGATACCAGATCCGCGGCGGCAAGCTTACGATCGGCGACGAAGCGCTCGGGCTCGACGCGCTGTTCGTGCCGGGCAGCCGCCCGCGGTTCCTCGCCGACCTCAACGCCGAGCGGCTGGATCTGAGCGCATTTCTCGATGACGGCGAGACGGCCGCATCCTCCTCGCAGCCCGAGGAACCGGCAGGCCGGACGGACAAGGCCAAGGCAGCTGCAGGCCTGCAGGCGCTGGCCGGTTTTGACGCCGATATCAGCGTCAATGTCGGCGCCCTTGCCGTTGGTGACATTTCCGCATCCGACGTCGCGCTGACGGCGACCCTCAAGGACGGGCAGTTGACCGGGCGGCTCGAGCATCTCGGCATCGACGCCGGCAGTGTTGCCGCCGATCTCGCCGCCGACGTCGGCGCCGCCGAGCCGATTTTCCATGGCCGCGTCGTCAGCAACGGGCTCGACGTTTCCAAACTCGCGGCTCTGGCCGGCCAATCGGTACCGCTGTCGGGAACCGTGACGATGGACACGGCCTTCGCGTTTCGCGGACTAAGCGCGAACTCTGTGCGCAAGACGATCAACGTGACCGGCGGCGCAAGCCTGCGTGACGCGACCATCGTCATTCCCGGCATCGCCGATCCGGCCATGGCCGAGGTGAAGGCAAAGAAACTCGCCCTCAAGATCGAGGGCCTGACCAAGCCAATGCGTCTTGCGGGCAGCCTTGAGTGGCGCGGCAAACCGGCCGAGATCGATCTTACCCTACCGATCCGCGACCTGCTCATGAACGCCAATGCCCGTGCGGGCGACATCCCGCTGAAGCTCGACCTGCGCACGAAGGAAGCGACGCTTGCGCTGGATGGCAAGGCGGCGCTTGCGGGCAGCTACGCCGGCAAGCTGAACTTCGCGGCCGCAGACCTGCGAGCGCTTCTTGCCTGGATCGGTCAGGCCGACGCGGGCGGCATCACGCAATTCGCCTTCAATGGCGACGTGAAGGCAAGCGCTGCGGGCCTCGCATTCCAGAAGGCCACGCTCTCGGTCAACGGGGTCGAAGGAAGCGGCAATGGCGCGGTCGAACTCGGGACACCGCTCAAAATTTCGAGCGCGCTCCATTTCAAGGAACTAGACCTCGCGCGGCTGGCCGGCGCGCCTTCGGCCGCGCCGCAGGCGAAGGCCAAAAGCAAAGCGAGTGGTGGCCCTGCAACGGATGCTCCGCTGGATCTGTCCGCTCTTCGCTCCATCGATGCCTCCATCAAGGTCGATGCCGAAAAACTCGCCTACGGCCGCGTCGTCGCCGGGCCGGTCGCAACCTCCCTGAAGATCTCCGAGGGCATCGCGAACCTCGACATTCCGGATAGCCCCTTCTATGGCGGCCAGGTGGCCGCGAGCCTGACCGCCGACGGATCCGGCACGGAGCCGTCTATCGCCGTGAAGGCCTCGATATCGGGCGCCTCGGCCGCACCACTGCTCACCGACCTTGCAAACTTCAAGCATCTCGAAGGCGCGCTGCAGACGACGTTCGACATTGCAGGCGCCGGCGGCACGACCGGCACGCTCAAGCGATCGCTCAAGGGCACGGCTGAGGTCCGTTTCTCCGACGGCGCCATTCGCGGGATCGACGTTGCCGACGTCTACAACAATCTCGTCGGCCTGATGTCCTCCGGCTTCAAGCAGAACGACAACAAGGCGACCGGCTTTACCGAACTCGGGGCATCCTTTGCCATCGAGAACGGAATTGCGCGCACCGACGACATCAAGCTCGTCGGCCCCCTCGTGCGGATGAGCGGCAAAGGCGAGGCAAACCTACCGGAGGACCAGTTGAACTTCCGCCTCGATCCGCGCGTGGTCGCATCCTTGCAGGGCCAGGGCGCCGACATCGCCACCGAAGGCATCGGCGTGCCCGTCGTCATCGAAGGGTCGTTTGCCGCTCCGCGCATCTATCCCGACCTTTCGGGCCTTTTGAAAAACCCCGATGCCGCGCTTTCGACCTTGAAGAAGCTCGGATTGCCGACCGGCAAGCTGGGGCTCGATGAGCTTCTGTCCGGGGACGGCAAGGGAGGAAAGCTTCGCGACATCCTCAGCGGTGCGATCGGCAAGCAGCCGAAGGACGAAGGCAGCGAGCTCTCCATCGAGCAGATCATCGGCGGTGGCGGCACCGAGCCCGAGGCGGCACCGCCCGTCGATGGGCAAGTTCCGCCCGACACGGCTGCCGAACAGCCGGCGCCGGAAACGCCGCAGCCGGAGCAGCAACCCGCTGCAGAAGCCGAGCCGCCGGCGCAGGACAGCGGCACTTTGGGAAAGCTGTTCAAGCTTCTTCAATGAGCGAGCGTCTCAGATGATGCAGCCCAAAACCTGAGGCATGTCCACAAGACCACACGTGCCGGCTTCCAACCACGGCCGGCAATGCTAAAGCTGTCGGCGATTGCTTCGAGGACAGAAAGACCATGAGACACGACCCGTTGTTCGAGCGTCTGTGGGACGGCACGGCTCAGATGGAAGAATGGACCGCCGCGGTCTCGCACGGCGCCATCACCCATGTCGCCGACAACATCATCACCGTCCACACGACCTATTTCTGCGGCAGCGTGACGGCCATCCGTACCAGCGAAGGTCTGGTCCTGATCGACACCGCGAAGCCGGAAACGGCAAAGCCGACCCTCGACGTCATACGCTCCTGGGACGACAGCCCCATACACACCGTCATCTTCACGCATGGCCATATCGACCATACCAGCGGGATCACGGCTATCGACCAGGAAGCGGATGCGCGTGGGCTAGCGCGCCCGCGGATCGTCGCCCACCGCAACGTGAAGCGGCGGATGGAGCGCTACGAGGCTTCGCATGGCTACAACAGCATCGCGCAGAGCCAGCAGTTCAACAAACCGGGCTACATCTACCCAATCGGTCAGCGGCGACCGGACGCGGTCTATGACGATACCCTGTCACTGTCCGTCGGTGGCGAGCGGATCGAACTTTTTCACGGCAGAGGCGAAACCGACGATGCCACGTTCGTCTGGCTACCGGAACGACGTGTCCTTGCGAGCGGCGATTTCGTCATCTGGGTGTTTCCGAACGCCGGCAATCCGCGCAAGGTGCAGCGTTATGCAGCCGATTGGGCGACGGCACTTCGGCGGATGGAGGCGCTCGCTCCGGCGGTCCTCATTCCCGGTCACGGTCCGGTCGTCTTTGGCGAAGAGCGCGCGGCCGAGATGCTGCGCCACGGGGCAGAGGCGCTCGAGCATCTCGTGCGTGAAACGCTCGCGCTCCTCAACAGGGGCGCCAGCCTCGACGCGGTTCTGCATGCGGTGAAGGTGCCCGAGGCATATCTGGGCAAGCCCTATCTGGCAGCGAAATACGACGACCCGGAATTCCTCGTCCGCGGCATCTATCACTTCTATGCCGGCTGGTTCGATGGTGACGCGGCCCATCTCAAGCCGCCGAGGACTGCCGATCTCGCATCGGAACTGGCCGCTCTTGCCGGCGGCGCCGAAAAGCTTGCGGAGCGGGCCACGCACCTATCGGAGGCTGGGAATTTTCGCCTCGCGGTGCAACTCGTGGAATTCGCCAGCGCAGCCGCACCCGACGACCGGGCCATTCAGGCAATTCGGGCCGCGGTCCTGCGAAAGAGCATCGAGAACGAGAATTCGCTGATGGGGAAGGCCTTCCTCGCGGTTTACGCACGCGAGGCCGAGCAGCGCTCCAAAGGCTAATGCATGTCGCGCAAAACTGTGCATCGGTTTTGCGGCAACGAGACGCATAAAAACAAGAGCTTACAGTCTGGCGTGTGAATCCTTTGTGACGCGACAGGCTTTAGGCGCCACGCGCTGGAGCAGCCTCACCTCAGAAGCCGAAAGACTGCTGTGCGGGCTTGGCCTGTTGCTCCTCCAAATGGACGCCTTCCAGTTCGAGCATGCGCGTCTTGGTGGTCGAACCGCCCGGCGCTGAAAACCCGCCGATCTTGCCGCCGGCGGCCAGCACCCGGTGGCAGGGGATGATCAGCGATACCGGGTTCTTCGCCATGGCCTGGCCAACATCGCGTGCTGCTTCCGGCCCGACGCCCAGTTCCTTGGCAAGCGCGCCATAGGTCGTGGTCTGGCCCCAGCGCAGCGCCCGCGCGGCCGCATAGATGCGCAGGAAAAATTCATCCTGGCCTTGCAGATCCACCGCGAAGCCGGAGAAATCGACCTCCCTGCCCTCGAAGTAGTGCCGCACGGCTTCCACCGCCGCCCGGATTACCGGCGTCGGCTCCGACGCCTCGCTGGAAGGCAGCCGCCGCAGCAACAGCCGCTCGGTCGCCTCTAGCGTGCCGGTCGGCAGTTGAAAGCGCGTGATGCCGACATCGTTCCAGGCGATGCCGCAGAAACCGGCCGCGGTCTCAAAGATGAAATAACGATGCATCGCCTGACCCATCGGCCTCGCCTCCACTTGTACGCCTCCCTCAAAAATCGTGCAGGACGCCGCCGAATTCAACCCGTTTCCTGCCTACGCGACCGCCGTTTTGGCACAGATTGCCCGGAGCCGCGCACGCCACCAAATGCCGTCATTTGCGAAAGCTTTACGCTTGTCGGGCATGGTTTCGCGCGAACATCAGGAGACGATGGTGGACATCCTGCATACCCCGACGATCATGCTCAGTTCGTTCGTAACGCTGGTGATCTTCGCCGCTTTCTTCGGTTTTGCCTGGCGGCAGGAGCGCAAAAGCCTCGAACTGCTTCTGTGGTCCTTGGCCTTCGCCATCGGCGCAGTCGGCTTCGTCCTGTTGACGCTGCGCGGCGACGGCTACAACTTCATCACCATCTCGCTCGGCAACGCGCTCGCGGTGCTGGGGCTCGCGATGATCTGGCTGGGCTTGCGCGCCTTTGACAATCAGCCGCTCAAGATCGCCTCCGCGCTCGTCGGGCCGCTCCTGTGGATCGTCGTCACCTATTCTTCAGACTATGTTCGCGAGAGCGTCACAAGCCGGATCGTGCTCTACTCGATCCTGATCTTCGCCTATTCGGCGCTGATCGCGCACGAGATCTTCCGCTCGGAGAATTTCCGCAAGCTCCCGAGCTCCTACATCGTCGCCTTCGTGTTCGCCACCCATGGCCTGCTCTATCTCGCCCGCATCCCGCTGATCCTGATCTGGCCGCTCGCCGGCAACACGGCCGCGGGAACTTCGCAGCCGCTCTGGTACCAGTTGCTGACCTTCGAGCTGTTTTTTCACAGCCTCGCCGGTGGCTTCGCCTTCTTCGCCATGGTCAAGGAGCGAACCCAGCAACGCTACAAGCTCGCCTCGGAGACCGACGCGCTGACGGGTGTGCCGAACCGCCGTTCGTTCCTTGCGCAGCTGGAGACCCATCTCGCCACGCAACCGGCCAAGGGAGCACTGCTCTATCTCGACATAGACCACTTCAAGGTGATCAACGATCGCTACGGCCATGCGGTGGGCGACCAGGTGCTCGTGGAATTTGCCGGGATCCTCTCGAAGGCCGTGCCGCGTGACGCCCTGATCGCGCGCATGGGCGGGGAAGAATTCGCCGCCTGCCTCCCGCAGGCGGATCGCGCCGACGCGATCGCCATTGCCGACAGCATTCGCACCGCGCTCGAAGCGCGCCGGCTGAGCACGACCAAGGGCGTGCTGTCGGCAACGGTCAGCATCGGCATTGCCTTTGCCGACCGGCACGAGGATGTGCACGCGATCATTTCCGCCGCCGACGCCGCGCTTTATGCCGCGAAGGCCGCCGGCAGAAACAGCGTTTGGTCGGAAGATCCGTCGGGCGTGCCGCAGTTTGCAGCGGGCTCGATCGCACCCGCCGAAACGGCGGCGACGCTTCTATCATTGAGCCCTGCCAGAATCAGTGCTGCGACACGGCGGCCCACCGGCTCCTGAACCTTCCGCATCCCGAAAACGAACGATCGGCCGGGCACCCCGCTATCGCGACCCGCCGCCTAGCCGTTGACGCGCTTTACCAGCGCGAGCGAGGCAGCCGAGACAAGCAAGGCGCCGCCGCAGCCTCGTTCCATCCAGCGCCGCATCGACGAGGCGGCAAACTGCGTCGTCTTGAAGCCGACAAGAGCGTAACCGAACATGACGGCAAACTCGACGACGGTGAACACGGCGGTAAGCGCCAGGAACTGCGGCAGTTGCGGCGCGGCCGGGTTGATGAACTGCGGCAGCAGTGCGGAGAAGAACAGGTAGGCCTTGGGGTTGGTGATGGCCACGATCATGCTGTGGCGGCAGATCGCAAGCGCGGATTCCGTGCGAACGAGATCGCCGTTTTCGGCGCCTTGCGTTTCCGCTTTCTCGGCTCTACCGGGCCGAAGCATCTTGTAGCCGAGCCAGGCGAGATAGCCGGCACCCGCATATTTGACGACCGAGAACCAGAACTCCGACGCGGCAAGGATGGCGCCGAGGCCGGCTGCCACGGCGGCGATCAGGAAGAAGTCGGAAAGGAGCACGCCGATCATCCCGGCAACCGCCTTTTTCATGCCGAAACGAGAGCCATTGGCCATCGCCAGGATCACGTCCGGGCCGGGCGTGACCACCGCGATGAAGGTGACGGCCGCAAAGGCAGCCATGGTGCTGATGTCCATGAACGAGCTCCTCCCGTGAGCGGCCTATCTTTGGCCGTTCAGATCGAACGTGTAAAGCACCGCCCGCTCAACCACGCATCGGTTCTCACCTGGCGAATTGCGCGTTGCGGGAAGGAACACGCCCGTCGAAGGACAGTTGAACAGCCTTTCCGGATCCGGCATCGACGGCATGAATGTGCAGATGCGGCTCCGTGCTGTTGCCAGAGTTGCCGACAGCGCCGATCGGATCGCCGGCGAGAACCCGCGCCCCGATCAAGGCGGTCACGCTCCCCTTGCGCAGATGCGCCAGTTCCACCCGCATGCCGTCGCAGGCAACGATCACGTGGTTTCCAGCCGGGTTGCCCCGATCCGCCTCGGGCGGGGGCAGGTCGGGCAGCCCATCCACTGCCGCGACGATCTCTCCCTCGCACGGGCTGACGACGGTCTTGCCGAAGATGGCATAGTCAGCGGGATCCCTAGGTAGCAGGCCGAACGCCCGGAAGCCGGCGTCGCCGATCGCCGTGATGTCGAGGGCATGCCGTTGCACCGGGTGATCGCTGTGATGATTGAGCACGCCGATGCCGCCGCCCTGAGCGACGACGAAGCGACCACCGGCCAGCGGAAACGATAGCCCGTGCGGACCGTGCTGCGAGCCGATGCCCCAGGCGACATAGGCGAGTGCTGCACCGAAGACGAAAAGAGAGGCTACGGTCGGCACCAGGCTGCGCGCCAATGCTCCGCGATCCAGCGACAGCCAGGGCCGGCGCCAATGTCGGGGCAACGAAACCAAAGACGCCGCGACCGCGAGCGCGGCCAGCGCCGCCCGGGTCCAGAAGCCGGCGATGTCCCAGCGGTTGAGAAGTCCGATCAGGGTGAGCAGCACGACGGTCTCTGCAAGCGCCAGCAGCCAGCCAAGCCGCGTCGGTTCATTCAGCCGCCACAGTCGCCAGATGAAGGCAAGCGGCAGCAGGATGCTGAGAACAAGCAGAAAACCGACGACAACGACCATGATCCCTCCTGTTGCACCTGACGGCGCTGTTTACACAGGGAAAAAATAGGGATATTTTTTGTCCTTAATAGACGCGGGCGGCATCTGCCGGACGAAAAAAAGATCGTTAGAGCGTATGATCCTTAAGAGCCAAGTCGAATGGGCGTTGCACTGTTGCGCCATTCTCGCCGGCCTGCCCGAGGGCCGCTACCTATCGACCAAGGCGCTGGCCGAATTCCACGGACTTCCGAAGGAGTATCTGTCGAAGGCGCTGCAGAGCCTGTCACAGGCGGGCCTCGTCCACACGACCCTCGGTCCTTCGGGAGGCTACCGGCTGGCGAAAGCGCCGGCGGAACTGACTTTCCTCGATATCGTCGAGGCGGTCGAAGGCCGGTCGCGCACCTTCGTCTGTACCAATATCCGGGCCAACAATCCCTGTCGGGCGCCTGGTTACTGCGACGAGACCCCCTGTGCGGTGGCGCGCATCATGTGGGAGGCGGACGAAGCCTGGCGCGACAAGCTGCGAAGCGTGCGCCTGTCCGACCTGATGGAAATCCTCTCGAAGGAAATTCCCGCCGATCTCTCGAAGCGAAGCTTTGCCTGGGTGCTAGAACGCGCCGGATGAGCGGCGCCGGCCGCGGTTTCAGCAGGCGAAGCGTAGAGATAGGCCTGCGCCGGCAGATGCTCGGCAAACTTGGCTGGCCCCAACGGTTGGGCCGAAAGAAGGGCCGGCTGCGCGATCGGCAGTCGGCCCTTGGCATGGCGTCACTTCGTCATCGGAAAGGTCAGTTCCTTTTCGGCGGTGTCGACGACGAAGACCGCCAGCAGCTTGGCGGGCGCGGTCTTGCTGCCGTTGGCGCTGACGCCGTGACGGTCGCCCGGCATCTCGGAGAAGCTCTCGCCGGCCTTGTATTCCTTGACTGGACCATCATTGACCTGGCTGAGGATCGAGCCTTCGAGCACCGTCGCATAGATGAAGGCCGTGCTCGCATGGGTGTGCGCATCGGACGAGCCGCCAGGCCCATATTCCACCAGAACGCCCTTAATGCTCTTGTCCGGAACGTTCGGCAATTCATGCTCATAGACGAGCGTCACCTTGGCAGCGTCACCGGCGACGGCGGTCCCGAACAGGGTTGCGGTAACGGCGAGGGTGGTGAGGAGAGACTTGATCATGTCGAAAATCCTTTCAGATGAGGGAGATGCGCGACGCGCGCGCCTCCGGTTCGGTTACTTGCGGGGTGCCGTTGCGAACCACTCTTCGAAGGTGATGCGGCCGAGGCGGGGATTGTTGTCGGAAACAAGCGAGCCGTCCTCGAGCAGAGCGCCGAAATAGCGCGCCTCCCGGTCCGGCTCGACCTTGCGATTGTCGCCCATCGCCCTGAGATAGCGGGCGACGAGATCGCTGAGGCGCGAGCGCTCCGGACCCGCAATCTCGATCGTGCCGTTGACGGGATCGGCGAGCGCCACGTCGGTCATGGCATCGGCAACATCGTCTGACGCGATCGGCTGCACATAGGCCGGCGACAGACGCACGAGGTCGCCGACGGTTCCCGATTGCGCGATCCCGCTCAGGAACTCCATGAACTGGGTCGAGTGCACGATCGTGTAGGGGATGCCACCGGCCTCGATCAGCTTTTCCTGCGCAAGCTTGCCGCGGAAGTAGCCGCTTTCCTGCAGCCGCTCGGTTCCGACCACGGAAAGCGCGATATGGTGTTTGACGCCGGCAGCCTTTTCGGCGGCAAGCAGATTGCGGCCCGACGTCTCGAAGAATTCGAGCACCGCCCTGTCCTCGAACGAGGGGGAGTTGGCGAGGTCGACGACGACCTCGCAGCCGCTGAGCGCTTCGGTGAGCCCCTCTTCCGTGATCGTATTGACGCCGGTGTTCGGGGAGGCGGCAATCACCTCGTGTCCGCGCTTGCGCAGGCGTTCGACCGTCTTCGAACCGATGAGGCCGGTGCCGCCGATGATGACGATTTTCATGGGATCCTCCATCGGCGGCGCCCATCGCGCCGCCGTGCATGACGGTTGCTGCGGGCTCAGTTGAGCCCGGCCTTGTCGAGCCCATAGAGCTTGTCGGCCGAACCGGGCACGGACTTGAACGCGACGCTGACGCGGTTCCAGGCGTTGATGGCCATGATGGAAAAGGTCAGATCGGAGATCTCCTTTTCCGAAAGCTGGCCGCGCACGCGCTCATAGAGTTCGTCCGGAACGCCGCCCTCGGGCAATTTCGTCAGCACCTCGGTCCAGGCAAGTGCTGCGCGTTCGCGCGGCGCAAACAGGTTCGATTCCCGCCAGATTGCCACGTGGTAGAGGCGCAATTCGCTCTCGCCGTGGATCTTCGCCTCCTTCACATGCATGTCGACGCAGAACGCGCAGCCGTTGATCTGCGAAGCCCGCAGATTGACGAGATCGCGGATTGTCTGCTCGATGACGCTGTCCTTCAGGCTGAGGCTGAAGTCGGAGATTTTCTTGAAGAACTCGGGTGACTGCTGGGCGTAGTTGAGGCGCTGGGTCATGGCTTTGCTCCTAATTAAGGACATCTGTTATCCTTATGGATATAAGATATCCTTAATCGATGGACAGTAAAGCGCGCCGGGGGTAAACTCGGCGCATAAGGCTTATGTCGAAACGTTTGGGGGAAGCCGGATGGACATCGTTTCTGCGCTCAGAGCCTTCCTGCGGGTGGCGGAGACCGGCTCGTTTTCCGCGGCTGCCAACGATCTCGGCCTGACCCAGCCGGCGGTATCACGCCAGGTCTCGGCACTCGAGGAGCACCTGAGCATGCGTCTTCTGCACCGGACGACGAATGCGCTGGCGCTGACCGCCGAGGGGGAACACATGATCCCGATGGCGCTCAAAGTTGTCGAGGCGGTCGATGCTCTGAACGAGGCTTCCTGCGGCGAGACTGGCCTCGTGGCGGGCCGCGTGCGGCTCACCGTGCCCGCGCCGCTCGGGCTCTATCTGAGCGATCGCCTGGCCGCCCTGCTCGCCCGTCATCCGGGGCTTTCCGTAGAGATGTTGTTTCGCGAGGAACCATCGGAACTGGTTGGGGAGGGCATCGATCTGGAGGTTCGCTTGGGTCCGGTGTCGGAGGGCGGCCTGATCTGCCGGCGGATCGGCTGGACGACCGCGTTTCTGGTGGCGGCACCCGACTATCTGAACCGGCGCCCCGCGCCAAAGACTCCCGACGACGTCGGGAAGCATGAATGCATCTGCTACAGCCGCGCCGGCGACGGCCGCCAGTGGACGTTTTCCGACGGGTCCGGCGACGTTTTCGTGCGCATCGCGCCCCGGCTCGTCGCCAACAGTGCCGTGGCCGTGCATCGCGCGGTGCTCGCCGGCAACGGCCTTGCGATCCTCTCCCATATCCTGGCCTGCCCGGACATCGAGGCTGGCCGCTTGGTCAACGTGATGCCGGCATTCCCGCCGGCGCGCCTGCCGATCAGCGTCGTCTATCCCTCGCGCAGAAACGTGCCGCTACGCGTGCGCACCGTTCTCGATTTCCTTGTCCAGGTGGTCCGGGAAGACCCGCTGATGGCCTCCGCCTCCTGACCGTGGTTTGGGTCAGCGCTGGCCGGCCGAGGCGCGCAGGGGCAGCCCGCCATAGGCCTTGATCTCCTTCAGCACGAAGGTCGTCTGCATCTCCTTGATGCACGGCAGGCGCCGCACGACCTTCATGGCAAAATCCGAATAGGAATCGAGATCGGCAGAGACGACCTGAAGGAGAAAATCCGCATCGCCGGCAATGCTGTAGCAGGCAACGACGCTGTCGAGTTTCATCACCTCCTCGGCGAAGGCGTCCGCCTCCGCCTCCGTATGGCTGTCGATCTTTACCCGGATGAAGGCGAGCACCCCAAGGCCGATTTCCCGGCGATTGAGTACCGCCATGTAGCCCTGGATGACGCCGTCGTCCTCCAGTTGCCGTACCCGCCGCCAGCAGGGCGAGGTCGACATGCCAACCTCCTCCGAAAGCGCCTGGTTGCTCAGGCGCCCGTCACTTTGCAGCGCGGTCAGGATCTTTACATCGGCGGGCGTCAGGGCGGAGGGCATCTTCTATCTCGTTTTCGGCGATACTGGGATGAATCTACCCCATCTTGGCAATTTCTCGCAACATCAGAAAGAAACTGCCTCGCCACACGGTCTATTCTCCCGGCCGACAGCATCCTTTGAGAAACAGAGAGGAAACAGACCACGTGCTTCAGGACACCCGCCTCGCCATCGTCGTCAATCCCGAACTGACACCCGGTCATCTCGCCAACACGATCGCAGCGATCTGCATCGGCATCGGCTCGGCGATGCCCGGTCTCGGTAACCAGCGGCTGACGGACAGCAGGCAGAACACCATCGACATCAGCTCCAACCGGCCCGTACCGATCCTCCAGGCCGATGTCGCGACGATCCGGGCGCTGCTCCTGAAGGCCTTGCCGAAAGAAGACGATCGTGTCGTCGTGCCGTTTCCAGCCTTCGCGCGTTCGCTGCACAGCTATGCCGACTACGAGACGCAATTTCCGGAACGGGATCTCGCGCAGGAGACGATCGACGGCATCGGTCTTGCCGGCGACGTGAAGTGGGTCAGATCGCTGACGGGATCGCTGAAATTGCTGCGATAGGACAAAAGCACGCGCAACGGCACGGCGGGTCGGAGCCCGCCGCTTCCGGTATGTACATTTTTTTCACCGGAACCAGACCAATGCCAGGATTGGTGGCGACACATTCGCAACACCAACAGCCATTCGCTCGGAAAGGCCGCGCTTTCCGACTTGACGGCCTCTTCTCGCCTTGACGGGACCCGCCCTGCGCGACAAGCTCTGAAAACAATTTTCAGAATATCAGAATTCCTTCACATACCGCATCGGCTCGACGGCTCCCGCCGCTGCCGAGGGTGCATCGCGCGACACGCTATCCGGGGAACAATGCGCATGACCAACCAACGGCTCATCATGCTGATCTTCTTCCTGCAACCGATCGCCTTCGGCGCCTGGCTGCCGCGTATTCCCGACGTGCAGCAAAGGCTCGGCCTCGGCCCGGCGGAACTGGCGATCGCGCTGCTCGGCATGCCCGTCGGCATTCTGCTGACCCTGCCGTTTGCCGGCCGTTTTGTCGCCTGGATCGGCGGCCGTGCGACCATCCTCTACGGCTTCGTCGTCTTTCTGGCGCTCGTCTGGCTGCCGACATGGGCCCCGAACATCGAGGTGCTCTTCGTGGCGCTCGCCATCGTCGGCGCGGCACTGACGACGCTCGAACTCGGCCTCAACGTCGAGGCCGATGCGATCGAGAAGCACTCCGGGCAGCTGATCATGAGCACCTGCCACGGCTTCTGGAGCCTCGGCATCATGACAGGCAGCCTGGTTGGCGTCGGCTTCGCAGCGCTGCATGTAGCGCCGGAATGGGCGGTGCCGCTGACGGCGACAGGCATGTTGCCGATCAGCGTCTACTTCGCCCGGAAGCTGCCGCTCCTGAAGACCGGCGAGGCCGCGGCTGCCGAAGCGTCGCCCTCCAGACGCAAGCTGCCGGGCTGGGCATTGCTTGGCGTCTGCTTCTTCGTCTTTGGCATCACCATGACC
This sequence comes from Ensifer sp. Root423, assembly GCF_001426275.1. Lineage (NCBI taxonomy): Bacteria > Pseudomonadati > Pseudomonadota > Alphaproteobacteria > Hyphomicrobiales > Rhizobiaceae > Ensifer > Ensifer sp. Root423. The sequence continues at coordinate 295,900 of NZ_LMEG01000002.1, forward strand.
GAAGGCGCCGTCGCCGACTGGTCGGCGGTCTTCCTGCGCGACATCTTCGGGCTTTCCAGCGCCAGCGCCGGTTTCGGCTACTCGATCTTCGCCTTTATGGTGGCTGCCGGGCGCTTTGCCGGCGACCGGCTGAAGGCGAGCTACGGCCCGGTCGCGGTGGCACGTGCCTGCGGTATCGCCAGCATTAGCGGGCTCATTCTCGTGGTGGTAAGCCCCGCCGCCTGGGCAGCACTTCTCGGCTTTTCTGCCATGGGCTTCGGCGTATCCGTCGGCTTTCCCTTCGCCGTCACAGCCGCTGCCGACCAGAAGGACCGGCCGGCGGCCGCGAGCGTCGCCATTCTGTCCTTCATCGCGCTGCTCGGCTTCCTGCTCGGGCCGCCGCTGATCGGCCTGATCGCCGAATACAGCGACATGCGCTTCGGTCTTGGCGTGCTCGTGCCCTTCCTCGCCGTCAGCCTGCTCTTGACCGGCCGGCTCAAGCCCGCGGCCCGTCTGGACGTGCAAGACGACGCCCAGCAGGCCGCCAGCCGCGCATAAAGGCCACGGCAACAGACAACACGAAAAGCCCCGGCCATCCGAGGCCGGGGCTTTCGTCGTTCATCGTCTGGCGTGTCTTACTTGCGCGCCGCCATAGTATTGTAGCTGGTGATGAGGTTGCGGTAGTCCGGGATGTGGTTCGAAAACAGCGTGCCGAGACCCTCGATGTCGTTGCGCCAGTCGCGATGCAGCTCACAGGCAACGCCGAACCAGGTCATCAGCTGAACGCCGGCGGCGGTCATGCGCGACCAGGCGGAATCGCGTGTCACCTCGTTGAAGGTGCCGGAAGCATCCGTCACCACGAAGACCTCGAAGCCTTCCTCGATCGCCGAAAGCGCCGGAAACGCCACGCAGACCTCGGTCACGACGCCGGCGATCAGCAGCTGCTTCTTGCCGGTGGCCTTCACCGCCTTGACGAAATCCTCATTGTCCCAGGCGTTGATCTGGCCCGGACGGGGAATGAAGGGCGCATCGGGAAACTGTTCCTTCAGCTCCGGAACCAGCGGGCCGTTCGGGCCATCCTCGAAGCTGGTTGTGAGAACCGTCGGCAGCTTGAAGTACTTGGCGAGATCACCGAGCGCCAGAACATTGTTCTTGAACTTGTCCGGGTCGAAGTCGCGCACCAGCGACAACAGGCCGGTCTGATGGTCGACGAGCAGGACGGCAACATCATCCTTGTTGAGGCGTACGTAGGGCTTGGTCATCGGAAGTCCTTTCCTTCGTTTGGTTTTCATCACCGCCAGCGGCCTTCGTTGCCGATCTGCTGTGATTGAACGTAAGCTACTGCAGGACCGTCGCCGCAAAAAGATTGTGAATTTCGACGCAGCGTCCTATGAATAGAACGATGCAGGACCTGAACGACCTCTATTATTTTGTCCAAGTCGTGGATCATGGCGGCTTTGCGGCTGCGGCACGGGCAACCGGTACGCAGAAATCCCGGCTGAGCCGGCGCATTGCTATGCTGGAAGACCGGATCGGGGTTCGGCTGATCCAGCGTTCGCCGCGTCGGTTCTTCGTTACCGATGTCGGCCGCGAATATTACCAGCGCTGCGTCGCGGTGTTAATCGAGGCGGAAGCGGCCGATGCCTTCATCGCGCAGCATCAGGGAGAGCCGCAGGGCATCATCCGGGTGAGCTGCCCGACCGCATTGATCTCGTTCCAGTTCGGCCGGCTCTTTGCCCGGTTCATGACCGCCCATCCGCGGATCGGCCTGCAGCTGGAAAGCACCAACCGGCGCGTGGATGTGATCGCCGAAGGTTTCGACGTTTCGATCCGTGTCCGGTTCCCGCCGCTCGAAAAAAGCGAGCTGGTGATGCGCAAGCTCGACGACAGTTCGCAATATCTCGTCGCCAGGCCCGGATTTCTGAAGGCGCCGATCGCTGAGCCCGCGCAACTGACGGGATTGCCGAGTCTTGCCTGGACTTCGGCCACGCACACCTATGAATGGCGGCTGGAAAGCGCCGATGGAGAACGGGCCGTCATCCGCCACGAGCCACGTTTCCTGACCGACGATATGGCGGCGCTACGCGAAGCGGCGCTCGACGGTGCCGGCATCGTGCAACTGCCGACGATGATGATCTGGAAGGACCTGGCAGCCGGCACGCTCGTGCCGGTGCTGCCGCAATGGCGCCCGGCGTCCGGCGTCGTGCACGCCGTCTTTCCTTCGCGGCGCGGGCTACTGCCCTCCGTTCGCACCTTCATCGACTTTCTTGCCCAGGAATGCGCCGCCGATCGCCTCGCGATCGACGAAAGCCTGGCATGGCCGGCAAGGCCACCCCATATCACGGCCTAACGCATCCGGCGGTCAACGGGCTCCATTGACGTGCTACCCCGGCGGCCGCCCTCCGCGGACCCATGCGCCGGCCGCATAGTAGCCATTCCTTGCATATCGCACCGCAACGCACGATCTTAATGGAGAAGCCGCGTTCGACGCCGGCTCCCCTCCTGGACTCACCCCAGTCGTAGACTTTTCCCCCGGCTTCGGCCGGCGCGGCCATTTCGGCTTGAACAATAGGGAAGGTAATCATGCAGACAACTGCCAAAACTCCCGACGCCAAGACACTGGATGCCATGACGCTGGATGAACGCTCGAACATGATGGCGCTGGTAGCGGAAGCGCTCGAGGCAACGGCCGAGAAGGCCTACGAGATCGGCGACGACCGGTTCGCCGAGAACTCGATCAGCCTCGCCAACATCATCATCGGCTGTGCGGACGACCTGGTGGTCGGCGACTTGCCAGCCGCCGAACTGCTTTTGCAGCAGGGCATAGCACTTCTCAGCCTGTTTCCGGGCGAACCTCGGGAATTCACCTTGCACTAGCCCTTGCAACCACGGCCGACGGCCAGTCGGCCGTGGTCAGGCGTCCCCGAGCGCGAGGTCGACCGCAGCAAGCGCGTGGATCTCGGTCGTATCGAACACCGGGACCGGGCTATCAGCCTGTGAAATCAAAAGCATGATCTCGGTGCAGCCCATGATGATCGCTTCCGCGCCCGCATCGACAAGCCGCGCGATGATAGCGCGATAGGCGTCGCGCGAGCTGTCTTTGACGATACCGGCAACGAGTTCGCGGTAGATGATCTCGTGCACCTTCGCCCGGTCTTCCACCTCCGGCACCAGCACATCGAGACCGAATTTTTCCGCCAAGCGACCTTTGTAGAAGTCCTGTTCCATGGTGAAGGCCGTTCCGAGCAGGCCGACTTTGCGAAGGCCCGCCGCCTTGATCTTCTCCGCCGTCGGGTCGGCGATATGCAGCAGCGGAATGGAGACGGCTGCCGAAAGGTCCGCCGCCATCTTGTGCATGGTGTTGGTGCAGATCATCAGGAAATCGGCGCCGCCTGCCTCGAGACGTCGCGCTGCGGCGATCATCTCTCCCGTCAGGGCCGGCCAGTCGCCGTGATGCTGCAGGCGCTCGATCTCGCCGAAGTCCATCGACCACATCAGCGATTTCGCCGAGTGCACGCCGCCCAGGCGCGCGCGAACCGTCTCGTTGATGATGCGGTAATACTCCGCCGAGCTCTCCCAGCTCATGCCGCCGATCAGGCCGATGACCTTCATTCTCTTCTCCCTTTTCAATCCGGACTCCGGGCTAACAAATCCCGCGCCTTCGCGATAGCTCCCGTCCACTTATGCACCCTCCAGGACAAGGGTTCCGGCCCGCCGCTGCCGGCGGTTGTGACACGACGACGACAGCCGGTTGACATTTCCGGCTTTGTGCCTTTTTATATTCCAAAATAAAGAACGACATAGCATAACTATGGAATATGAGGAGGAGCAAATATGAAATCGACTAAACTCGCATTGCTTATTGGAACCGCATTGGTGGCATCGGCAACTCTCGCCTTTGCGCAGGAAAAGGGCGGCGTGATCAACGTCGCGACCGTCGGTGAGCCGCCGACCCTCGACCCGATGGCATCGACGGCCGACCTGGTCGGCATAGTCTCGCAACACATCTTCGAGACGCTCTACACCTTCGACAAGGACTGGAAGCCGACCCCGCTTCTGGCGGCAGCACTTCCGGAGATCAGCGCCGACGGCAAGACCTACACGATCAAGCTGCGCTCGGGCGTCAAGTTCCACGACGGCACCGATCTCGACTCGAAGGACGTCGTCGCCTCGCTCGAGCGCTGGACCAAGGTCGCCTCGCGCGGCAAGCAGACGGCAACGACGACTTCCGGCATCGAAGCGATCGACCCGCTGACGGTGAAGATCTCGCTCACCACCCCTTACGCGCCGCTCGTTTCGCTGCTCGCCTTCAACAACTCCGCGGCGATCGTGCTTCCTTCCGAAAAGCAGGCCGAGCCGATGACTGATTTCGTCGGCACCGGCCCCTACCAGCTGAAGGAACGCAAGGCGGACCAGTACATCCAGCTCACCCGCTACGATGCCTACAAGTCGCCGGAAGGCGAAGCCAACGGCTATGGCGGCGCCCGCCACCAATATGCCGACGAAATCCGCTTCGTGCCGGTTCCGGACCCGAACACCCGCGTCGAAGCGGCCGTTTCCGGCCAGTATGACTATGTCGATTCTCTGCCGGTCGAATCCTTCGAACGCGTCAAGGGTTCGAGCGCTTCCGAACCCGTCATGCTGCAGCCCTTCGGCTGGCCAGTCTTTGTCTTGAACTCCGGCAACGGCATGACCAAGAACCTCGACCTGCGCAAGGCGATCCGCGCTTCGCTCAGCATGGAAGACATGATGGCGGCAGCCTTCGGCACCACAGACTTCTATGCGCTCGACGCCGCTCTCTACCCGTCGCAGTTTACCTGGCGGACCGATGCCGGCACCGAAGGCGCCTACAACATCGCCGATGCGGAAAAGGCTGGCGAACTCCTGAAGGCCGCCGGCTACAAGGGCGAGCCGCTGCGCATCCTGACGAGCCGCCAGTACGAGTTCCACTACAAGATGGCGCAGGTCGCGGCCGAATATCTGAAGCTCGCCGGCTTTACCGTCGATCTGCAGGTGGTCGACTGGGCGACGCTGACCCAGCGCCGCGCCGACCCGACGCTCTGGGACATCTACATCACCCACAGCCCCTTCCTGCCGGAACCGGCCCTCATCGGCATGATGTCGACCAAGGCGCCCGGCAACTGGGATACGCCTGCGCGCGCCAAGGCGGTCGATGCCTTCAACGCCGAATCCGACCCGGCCAAGCGCGTGGCGCTGTGGGCAGACGTGCAGAAGGTGATCTTCGAGGAAGTGCCGTTCATCAAGATCGGCGACTTCAACGCGCTTTCGGCGAAGTCGAAGTCGCTCGACGGCGTCTCGCCGGCCCCGTGGCCGTACTTCTGGAACGCTTCGATCAAGAAGTAAGCTCCCCCTCCCAAGGGACTTCGGCGGGCAGCCGGGCCATGCGCCTGGCGCCCGCTCGAAGGGGCGCGTCACTCCACCCTTGCGGCGGAGCGCACAGGAAAGGTTCGAGGCCACCATGTTACGCTACATCTTCCAACGGCTGATGGGCATGATCGTCGTCATGGCGATTGTCGTCACGATCGTCTTCGTCATCGTCCGCGTGACGCCCGGCGATCCCGCCGCCGTCATGCTCGGTCCGGAAGCAACCCAGGAAGACATTACGGCGCTGCGCAGCCGGCTTGGCCTCGACCAGTCGCTCGGCCTGCAATATGTTTACTATATCGGACAACTGCTGCAGGGCGATCTCGGTCAGTCGATCTTCCTCAACCAGCCGGTCACGTCAGCACTGGCGGAGCGTGCCGAGCCGACCTTCTTCCTGACCCTGTTTTCCATCGTGATTGCCTGCGCCATCGCGCTGCCGATCGGCATCTATGCCGCCTACAGGCGCGGCTCCTTCGTCGACCAGGCGGCAACAACGCTTGCCATGCTCGCCGCCAGCATACCGAGTTTCTGGCTTGGCCTGATCCTGATCCAGGTCTTTGCCGTGCGTTTCGGCTGGTTCCCGGTCTCCGGCTATGGCGGCCCCGGATCCTCCTTCACCGAGCGCATGTATCACCTGACCTTGCCGGCGATCGCGCTCGGCGTCGTCTCCTCGGCGCTGATCCTGCGCTTTACCCGTGCATCGATGCTCGACGTGCTCGGCGACGATTTCATCCGCACCGCCCGCGCCAAAGGCCTCGGCGAACGCAAGGTGGTGATGAAGCACGCACTGAAAAACGCGCTGATCCCGATCCTGACGATCATTGGCCTCACCGCCGCCGTGCTGATCTCGGGTGCGGTTGTCACGGAAACCGTCTTTGGCCTGCCCGGCGTCGGCAATCTCGTCGTCTCCGCCGTGCTTCGCCGCGACTATCCCGTCATCCAGGGCGCGCTGCTCGTCATTGCCGCGCTCTACGTGCTGATCAATTTCGTGATCGACATGCTCTATCTCCTCGTTGATCCAAGGGTGCGCTACTGATGTCTATCACCGTATCTGCCCCCACCGAGAGCGAAGGCCGCAAGTTCGTCCGCCGGCTGTTGAAGCGCAAAACCGTTGCCTTCGGCCTGATCGTGCTCACCGTCTTCGTGCTGCTTGCCGTCTTCGCGCCGCTGATCGCACCCTATGCGCCCGGCAAGCTGTCGATCGTCAACCGGCTGCAGCCGCCGAGCCTGCAATGGTTCTTCGGCACCGACGAGTTCGGCCGCGATGTCTTCTCCCGCACCATCTATGCCGGCCGATTGTCGCTGCTTGTCGGTGCGGCGGTCGTCACGCTTGCAACCGTGATCGGCGTCGTGCTCGGTCTGCTCGCCGGCTTCTTTCCGAAGCTCGACACGCCGATCGCCCGCGTCATCGACGCGATGATGGCCTTCCCGGACATCCTGCTTGCGATCGCGCTGGTCGCGGCCTTGGGCCCCTCGCTGACGACCGTCATCATCGCGCTCAGCATCGTCTATGCGCCGCGGCTCGCCCGCGTGGTGCGCGCCTCGACACTGGTCATCCGCGAGCTTCCTTATGTCGAGGCGGCCCGCGCGCTCGGGATCTCGACGCCACACATCATGACGCGTCACGTGCTGCGCAATCTGCTTTCGCCCGTCCTCGTGCAGGGCACCTTCCTCTTCGCCCATGCGATGCTTGCCGAAGCCGGGCTTTCCTTCCTCGGCGTCGGCGTCAGCCCGGAAATCCCGACCTGGGGCACGATGATCGCCTCCGGGCGTCAATATATCGGCCAGGCCGACTGGGTAACGCTCTTCCCCGGCATCGCCATCGTGCTTTCGGTCTTGTCGCTGCAGATGGTCGGTGACGGCCTGCGCGATATGCTCGATCCCCGCCTCAGAAAGGACCTGTAAGTCATGACGAACGCAACATCGAACGCCGGTCCGGTGCTGATCCGGCAGGTGAAGCCCGTCGCCTTCGGCATGGCCGCACCGGCTGAAACCACCGACATCCTGGTCGACGGCGAAGGCCGCATCGCAGCCCTCGGCCCGAACCTGGAGGCATCAGGCGACGTGCGTCGCATAGAGGGCAAGGGCGCCTGGATCTCGCCCGGCTGGATCGACCTGCACGCCCACGTCTGGCACGGCGGCACCGACATTTCTGTGCGCCCGCAGCTTTGCGGCATGGAGCGCGGCGTCACCACTATCGTCGACGCGGGTTCGGCCGGTGAAGCCAATTTCCACGGCTTTCGCGAATACATCATCGAGCCGTCGCGCGAGCGCATCAAGGCGTTCCTCAATCTCGGCTCGATCGGGCTTGTCGCCTGCAACCGCGTCAGCGAACTCTCCGACATCCGCTCGATCGACATCGACCGTATCATCGCCTGCTACCAGGAAAACCGCGAGCACATCGTCGGCCTGAAGGTGCGCGCCAGCCACGTCATCACCGGTTCCTGGGGCGTGACGCCGGTGAAGCTCGGCAAGAAGATCGCCAAAATCCTGAAGATCCCTGTCATGGTGCATGTCGGCGAGCCGCCGGCGCTCTATGACGAGGTTCTGGAAATCCTCGGGCCCGGCGACATCGTCACCCATTGCTTCAACGGCAAGGCCGGTTCCAGCATCATCGAGGACGAGGACCTGTTTGAGCTTGCCGAACGCTGCGCCGGCGAAGGCATCCGCCTCGACATCGGCCACGGCGGCGCCTCGTTCTCCTTCCGCGTGGCGGAAGTGGCGATCGCCCGCGGTCTGCTCCCCTTCTCGATCTCCACCGACGTGCACCTGCGCAGCATGAACCAGTCCGTCTGGGACCTGGGCACCACCATGTCGAAGCTCTTGAGCGTCGGCATGCCTTTCGAAAAGGTGGTCGAGGCCGTGACTCAAGCGCCCGCCTCGGTCATCCGCCTGCCGATGGACAATCTGCTTACCGTCGGCGCCCGCGCCGAATTCACCCTCTTCGACCTCGTCGATAGCGAGCTTCGGGTCTTCGATTCACTCGGCGCCGAAGCGCACCTCAACCGCCTCTTCGAGCCGCGCTACGCGGTCATGGGCACCCACGTGGTTGCCGCCAATCGTTACCAGCCGCAGCATATCGAGTGCCCGGACCACAGCCACGGCTTCAGCTACCGCTAAGCCAGGGCGACAGAATACAGAAATGACAGGACAACGCGTGAACAGTATGGACCCGAAAAACGACAGCCCCGTCGCTGTCTCACCTTACGAACGCCTTCAGGCCCTCGGCATCAACCTGCCGCCGGCGCCACCGCCGATCGCCAATTTCGTGACGCATGTGCGCGAAGGCAACATCCTGTATCTCTCCGGCCAGGGCCCACGCGAGCCCGACGGTCATCTCTACGCCGGCAAGGTCGGCGGCGATGTCGACATCGACAGCGCCTATGACCACGCACGGTTAACCGGCATCAACCTGCTTGCGGTCATGCATGATGCGCTCGGAGACCTCGGAAAGGTCAAGCGCATCGTCAAGATCCTGGGCATGGTCAATGCCGTTCCGGATTTTGCCGAACATCCGCGCGTCATCAACGGCTGCTCGGACCTGATGATGGACGTTTTTGGAGCGGCCGGCAGCCATGCGCGCTCGGCGGTGGGTTTCGGGTCGTTGCCCGGCAACATCACCGTCGAGATCGAGGCGATCGTCGCTCTGCACGAGTGACGACGGGAGGTCGGATCAGTGGCTGCGCCAGCCCATCATTTTCTCGATCCGCTCGGCGGAAACCCTGACGTGATCGGCGTAGAACGCCCGATCGTCGAGGATTTTCTGCTCGGGCAGAACGATCGAGATCGTGGCGGCGCAATTGCCCTTGTCGTCGAGGATCGGGGCTGCGACGCAGGCGACGGCATAGTCGGATTCGCCCGCCTGGATCGACAGCCTTGCGGAAAGCGCGCTTTCGGCCTGGGCGGAGAGCGCGGCCGGATCGATATCGGCGCGGCCGGTCGGCGAGGTTCGTGCACAGCGGCGGAACAGCTCCAGCCGTTCGTCGGCGGGCAGATGCCCCACCAGCAGACGGCCCGAAGCCGTCCAGTTGAGCGGCACGCGGGTACCAACGCGCGAGGTCACCTGGAAATGGCCGGGACCATCGGCCATGGCGAGCACCTGCATGTAGTCGCCGTCGCGGCCGCAAAGCTGGATCGTCTCGGCGACTTCACGGCCGAGGTCGTGCATCTCGCGGGTGGCGACGCCGAGGAAATCGAGCGAGCGGGCATAGGCAAGGCCATAGTGATAGAGCCGGTCGCCGAGCCAGACGAGCCCATCGGCATCGCGGCTAAGCAGGTTCTTTTCGACCATGTCGTCGACGATGACATAAGCGGTCGACAGCGGCGCGCCGACAGCCTTGGCAATCGCGTAGACGCCACTCGGGGAACCCGTCTCATAAAGGAAATCGAGCACCTGCAAGGCGCGATCCATGCCGCTCACGCGCGAGCGGCGCGGCTTGCCGGTCGTTTCCATATCGTCGGTCGGCTCGACGCCGGTCATCGTCTTGTCCACTGCTTCACTCCTGCACCGCTCGAAGGGCGTGCTGCCGGTAAAATCTCGGCTTCCGCTGCCGCCGCGCCGCCGATGGCGGCCGCGTCAGATAGCGCAAAGCCTCACTCATACTTCATTACTATGGTAGATATTCCGCGAAGACGGAATAGTCTATCCGCTTCGACCGCCAGAAAATCATATGGAGACCACTATGCCTGACCGTGACATTCGCGAAGCTCTCGGACTTCGTCCCGTTATCAACGTCTCCGGCACGATGACCAGCCTCGGCGCATCGATCGTGGTCCCGGAAGCGATCGCGGCCATGACAGGCATACTGCCGCAGTTCGTCGAGATCAACGACCTGCAGCGCAAGGTGAGCCCGGTGATTGCTCGGCTGACGGGTGCCGAGGCCGGCTTCATCACGGCGTCCTGCTCCGCCGGCATCAGCCTCGCCATTGCCGGCACCATGACCGGAAGCGACCTTGCCGCCATCGAGCGCCTGCCGGATACGACCGGCCTCAAGAATGAAGTCATTCTGCAGATGGGCCATGTGGTCAGCTACGGCGCGCCCGTCGACCAGGCGATCCGGCTTGCCGGCGCCAAGCCGGTGATCGTCGGCCAGGCGACGTCGGCCTATCGCTACCACATCGAGGGCGCGATCAACGAGCGCACCGCTTGCGCCGTCTACGTCGTCTCGCATCACGTGGTGCAATACGGTCTCGTCGGCCTCAGGGAATTTGCCGAGGTCTGCCATTCGAAGGGTGTGCCGGTCATCGTCGACGCCGCTTCCGAATACGACCTGCGCATCTTCCTCGATGAGGGCGCCGACATCGTGCTCTATTCCGGCCACAAGTTCCTGGGCGGCCCGACCTCCGGCATCGTCGCCGGCAAAAAGGAAATGGTGCGCAACACCTTCCTGCAGAACCTCGGCATCGGCCGCGGCATGAAGGTGGGCAAGGAAAGCATGCTCGGCGTGATGGCGGCACTTCAAGCCTGGGAAACCCGCGACCATGCCGGCATCCGCGAGCGCGAAACCGGTTACCTGAACCTCTGGTGCGAGACGCTCGACGGCCGTCCCGGCATCAAGCCGGTGATCGAGGCCGACCCGACCAACAACCCGCTCGACCGGCTGCGCGTCAACATCGACCCGCAGGAAGCCCATATCACCGCCTGGGATCTCGCCGATGCGCTGGCCCGCGGCGCGCCGCCGATCATCGTGCGAGACCACGAGGCCGAGCACAATTACTTCTACCTCGACCCCTGCAACCTGCATCCGGGCCAGGAGAAGATCGTCGCCAGCCGCCTCGCCGAGGAGCTCGACAAGGCGAGAGCCTCGAACGAGATCATCGCCACGTCGCTCGCCGAACGCAACGCACGCCGCTTCGCCGGCCTGCTGCGCTGGCCCGACTGACCCGACGACCAACTACGATACGCGCAGCATCTGACGGAGGAAACGAGATGACCGAGACCAAAGCCCAGCCGGACCGTTCGACGGCGCCCGTTCTCTCCGTCGAGAACCTGACGACCTCTTTCCTGGTCGACGGCGCCTGGAAGCCTGTCGTTCGGGACATCTCGTTTACCGTCGCGCCCGGCGAAACCGTGGCGATCGTCGGCGAATCCGGCTCGGGCAAGAGCGTCACTTCGCTGTCGATCATGCGGCTCCTGCAGAAGGAGACGAGCCGCGTCGAAGGGCGGGTGATGATGGGCGGGCGCAACATTCTCGACTTGCCGGAATCTGAGATGCGCCGCGTGCGCGGCAACGATGTCGCGATGATCTTCCAGGAGCCGATGACCAGCCTCAATCCGCTGTTCACCATCGGTGACCAGATCTCCGAGGCCCTTCTCTGCCACAGGCCAATGTCGAAGGCCGACGCCCGGGCGGAAACCATCCGATTGCTCGAAAAGGTCCGCATTCCCTCCGCCGCCTCGCGCTTCGACGAATACCCGCACCGCTTCTCCGGCGGCATGCGCCAGCGCGTGATGATCGCCATGGCGCTCGCGAGCCGGCCGAAGCTCCTGATCGCCGACGAGCCGACGACGGCGCTCGACGTCACCATCCAGGGCCAGATCCTCGACCTGATCAAGGTGTTGCAGGAGGAGGAAGGCACCTCGGTGCTCTTCATTACCCACGACATGGGCGTGGTCGCCGAAATCGCCGACCGCACGGTGGTGATGTTCCGCGGTGACGCGGTCGAGACCGGCAACACCGAGGACATCTTCCTTCGGGCGAAACACCCCTATACCCGCGCACTGCTCTCGGCCGTGCCGATGCTCGGCTCGATGAAGGGCGAAAGCCAGCCGATGCGTTTTCCCGTGATCGACGCCGCGACCGGGCTGCCTTCGGCGACGGCGGAAGCCACCGATACGGTCCAGGCCGGCCGCAAGCCGATCCTCGAGGTCAAGAACCTCGTCAAGCGCTTCGACATCCACGCCGGCTTGCTCGGCAAGCTCAAAGGCCGCGTCCACGCCATCGAGAACGTCTCCTTCAGTCTGCAGCCGGGCGAGACGCTGTCGCTCGTCGGCGAATCCGGCTGCGGCAAGTCGACGACCGGCCGGGCCATCATGCGGCTGATCGAGCCGGAAAGCGGCTCCGTGGCGCTCGACGGCCAGGACGTCCTCAAAATGGATCGCAGGCAGCTGCGCGAAATGCGCCGCACCATGCAGATGATCTTTCAGGATCCTTTCGCGAGCCTCAATCCGCGCATGACGGTGGGCGCCGCGATCGCCGAACCCTATCTCGAACACAAGCTCGGCACGGCACGGCAGGCGCGTGAGAAGGTCGCCGACCTGCTCGAACGCGTCGGACTGCAGGCCGACATGGCCGCCCGCTACCCGCACGAGTTCTCCGGCGGCCAGCGCCAGCGCGTCTGCATCGCACGCGCCTTGGCGCTCGACCCGAAGCTGATCGTCGCCGACGAGTCTGTTTCGGCACTCGACGTCTCGATCAAGGCACAGGTCATCAACCTCTTGCTCGACCTGCAGGCGAGCCTCGGCCTTGCCTATCTTTTCATCTCGCACGACATGGCCGTCGTCGAGCGCGTCAGCCACCGGGTCGCCGTGATGCATCTCGGCGAGATCGTCGAAATCGGCTCGCGTGCGCAGGTTTTCGAGAATCCGCAGCATCCCTATACGAAGAAGCTGATGGCCGCCGTCCCAATCGCCGATCCGACCCGTCGCCATGCGCGCCGCAATGTCGCGAGCGACGAGCTGAAGAGCCCCTTGCGCGCGCCCAACTACGTTCCGGAAACGCGGCGCTATCAGCAGGTCGCAGACGATCACTTCGTCCAGGTCTGACCGGGTTGCACCTATCGGGCCGCATCCGGCACGCTGAAGACGTACCGGGTCTCGCGTGCCCTTCGATGCGAAAGGCCAATCGTTCGACGACCGTCAGAACGGCAGCCGGGCGTTCTCCTTGACTTCCTTCATCACAAAGAAGGTGCGCGTCTGGCGTACCCCCGGTAGCGCAATCAGCTTCTGACCGTGCAGTTTGTTGAAGTCCGCCATGTCTCGGACCCGGATTTTCAAAAGATAGTCGAAGTCGCCAGCAACGAGATTGCAGTCGAGCACTTCCTTCATCTCCAGCACCGCGCCCTCGAAGGCCGCAAAGCTCTCGGGCGTCGAACGATCGAGCACAACGCCGACCATCACCAACGCTCCGAGACCGACCGCTGCCGGCGCGACCTCCGCCCTCACACCGGTGATATGACCCTCTTCGAACAACCTCTGTGTTCGCCGATGACAGGTCGCCGGACTGACGTTTACCCGCTCGGCAAGGTCGGCGTTGGTCAGCCGTCCTTCGGATTGCAGGGCACGCAGGATCTTGAGATCGATCCGGTCAAAATCATCATCGGAAGAATCTTTCATTATGCATCCCGTTTATTGAAGAAAATCAAAACTTGATCGGAACTCTATTCTATCCAGCGAAATTTGAACAGCAATTTAGAGAGCACCTTTCACGAGACTTCGCCTATCCTTTTCCTACAATTTTCACACGGAGGCCTGGATCATGTCACTGCTTGAGAAGTTCGAACGCTACCCCCTCACCTTCGGCCCGACGCCGATCGAGCATCTGCCGCGACTGACGGCGGCGCTCGGCGGAAAGGTCGCGATTTACGCCAAACGCGACGACTGCAATTCCGGCCTCGCCATGGGCGGCAACAAGCTCCGGAAGCTTGAGTATATCGTGCCCGACGCAATCGCTTCGGGCGCCGATACGCTGGTCTCGATCGGCGGCGTGCAGTCGAACCACACCCGCATGGTCGCCGCCACTGCTGCCAAGATCGGCATGAAATGCGTCGTCATCCAGGAAAAATGGGTGCCGCACTATGATGCGGTCTATGACCGCGTCGGCAACATCCTGATGACACGGCTGATGGGGGCGGACAGTCGACTCGTCGACGACGGTTTCGACATCGGTATTCGGAAGAGCTGGGAAGATGCGATCCAGTCGGTTAAGGATGCCGGCGGCAAGCCCTACCCGATCCCGGCCGGCGCCTCGGTGCACAAGTATGGCGCACTCGGCTACGTCGGCTTTGCCGAAGAGGTGGCGGCACAGGAAAAGGAGCTCGGCTTCACCTTCGACTACATCGTCGTCTGCGTCGTCACCGGCTCCACCCAGGGCGGCATGATCGTCGGCTTTGCCGCACAGGACCGCGCCGATCGGGTGATCGGCATCGATGCATCGGGCACGCTCGAGCAGACCCGCTCCCAGGTTCGAAGGATCGTCGACTCGACGGCCGAACTGGTTCGCCTCGGCAGGGCGATCCGCGAAGACGAGATCGTGATCAATCCCGATTACGCCTATCCCGCCTATGGCGTACCATCCGAGGAAACCAACGAGGCGATCCGGCTCGCGGCTCGCACCGAAGCGATGATTACCGACCCTGTCTATGAGGGCAAATCCATGCAGGGGATGATCGACCTTACCCGCAAGGGATTCTTCCCGGAGGGGTCTCGCGTTCTCTACGCCCACCTCGGCGGCGCACCGGCGCTCAACGGCTACAGCTACTACTACAAGGACGGCTGAGTCCTTGGCCTAGACTGTCACCTTACGTCCTTCTCCATCGGAACCTGGCGATGACCGACACGACCCATCTGAAGACCATTGAAAAGCGCCTGCTCTGGCTCTCCCACTGGATGATCCATCACGCCAACCACATCCGGCCGAAGGTCGACGGCATCAAGACTGGGGGGCATCAGGCCAGCTGCGCCTCGGTCGTCTCGATCATGACCGCGCTCTATTTCTCGGCGCTCAGGCCGGAGGATCGTGTTGCCGTCAAGCCGCATGCGGCGCCGGTCTTCCATGCGATGCACTATCTGATGGGCCGACAGACGCGCGAGAAACTTGAGAACTTCCGCGGCTTTGGCGGGGCGCAGAGCTATCCGAGCCGGACCAAGGATGTCGACGATGTCGATTTTTCGACCGGCTCGGTCGGACTCGGCGTCGGCATCACCGCGCTCGCCTCGATCGTCCAGGATTTCGTCCGTGCCAAACAATGGGGCGAGGGCAAGATCGGCCGCATGGTCGCGCTCGTCGGCGATGCCGAGCTTGACGAAGGCAACGTCTACGAGACGCTGCAGGAGGGCTGGAAGAACGACCTCAGGAACTGCTGGTGGATCATCGACTATAACAGGCAGTCGCTCGACGGGATCGTGCGCGAGGGCCTGTTCGAGCGCGTCGAGAAAATCTTCGACGCCTTCGGCTGGGACGTGGTGCGGGTGAAATATGGCGTGCTACAGCGCGCGGCCTTTGCCGAACCGGGCGGCCAGAAGCTGCGCGACTGGATCGACGGTTGCTCCAATCAGGACTATGCGGCGCTGACTTTCATGGGCGGTGCCGTCTGGCGCAAGCGGCTTGCCGACGATCTTGGCGACCAGGGTGACGTCTCGGCGCTCATCGAGCGGCGCAGCGATGCCGAGCTTTCAGCGCTGATGGAGAACCTCGGTGGCAACTGCGTCGAGACGATGGCCGAAACCTTCGCAGCGATCGACCATGATCGGCCGACCTGCTTCCTTGCCTATACCATCAAGGGCTGGAGCACGCCGATTGCCGGCCACAAGGACAATCACGGTGGCCTGATGACGACGACCCAGTTCGCCGAATGGCAGGCGCATATGGGTGTCGGGCGCGGCGAGGAATGGGAGCCTTTCGCCGGAGTGGCGGATCGTCAAGCGCTCCAGGCGTTCCTCGCCGCGGTCCCTTTCTTTGCCGAAGGCATACGCCGCCACGCCGAGCACCGGCTCGAGGTGCCGCCGATCGCGTTTGAGACCCAGCGCGAGGTGTCGACGCAGATGGCCTTCGGCAAGATCCTCGACGATCTCGCCAAGGGCAAGTCGGACCTGGCCGAACGCATCCTCACGACGTCGCCCGATGTCACCGGCACCACCAGTCTTGGCGCCTGGGTCAACCGGCGCAAGCTCTTTGCCCGCCAGCCGCTCGCCGACGCCTTCATCGAGCACCGCATTCCATCGACGGCAAAGTGGGAGTTCACTCCGGAGGGCCAGCATGTGGAACTCGGCATCGCCGAGATGAATCTGTTCCTATTGCTCGGCGCCGCCGGCCTCAGCCATTCGCTCTTCGGGAAAAGGCTGATCCCGATCGGCACTGTCTATGACCCCTTCGTCTGCCGCGGCCTCGATGCGCTCAACTATGCCTGCTACCAGGACGCCCGCTTCATGATCGTCGGCACGCCCTCGGGCGTGACGCTGGCGCCCGAAGGGGGCGCGCACCAGTCGATCGGCACGCCGCTGATTGGGATCAGCCAGGACGGACTGGCAGCGTTCGAACCAGCCTTTGCAGACGAACTCGCCGTCATCATGGAATGGGCCTTCGACTACATGCAGCGCGATGGCGACAACGATCCGGACGAGCGCACCTGGCTGCGCGACGAGACCGGCGGCTCCGTCTATCTGAGGCTCACCACCAAGCCGCTCGAACAGCCGCTGAAGCGCGTCGACGATGATTTTGGCCAGGGTGCAATCGACGGCGCCTATTGGCTGCGCAAGCCAGGGCCAAACTGCGATGTCGTCATTGCCTACCAGGGTGCGGTGGCCGACGAGGCGATTGCCGCTGCCGGACTTATAGGCGAGGTCCGCCGCGACATTGGCGTGCTCGCCGTCACCTCGGCTGACCGTCTCAATGCCGGTTGGACGGCCGCCCAGCGCGAACGGGCCCGTGGCAACCCCCGTGCGAAAAGCCATATCGAGCGGCTGCTCGATCCGCTGCCCGGCCACTGCGCGATCGTCACCGTGCTCGATGGCCATCCGGCAGCGCTCTCGTGGCTCGGTGCCGTCGCCGGCCACCGCACCATCGCGCACGGCGTGGAACATTTCGGCCAGACCGGCACGATCGGCGATCTCTACCGCCACTTCCGGCTCGACCGCAACGCGCTCGCGGCATCCGCAATGGCGCTGACGGCAGGCCGGCGAACCGCTGCCGGACAAGCGGCTCTCCTCTTCCCATAGTTCAGCAATCGCCGTCCGAACTATCGAAGACGCACCATCATGCGCCGCGGACCCCGCGGCCAGAGCATGCGTGCGCCTCTCAAAATCCAGAAGCGTCACCCGAAGAAGGCGCCGCTTGTCGGGGAACAATCACTCCGCTCTCAAGGAAAGGAAACCTAAGAATGCGAAAGATGAGAATCCTGGCTGCCACACTCCTGGCTTTGGCGGCGGCCCCGCTTGGGCATGCCCTGGCCGAACCCGTCAAGAATGTCGTCATCGTGCACGGCGCACTCGCCGACGGCTCGAGCTGGCGCAAGGTCTTCGACCTTTTGACCACCAAAGGCTTCACCGTCACGGTCGTCCAACCGCCGATGACCTCGCTTGGCGACGATGTCGCGGCAACCAAACGCATCCTCGACCTGCAGGACGGCCCATCGGTCCTCGTTGGCCACAGCTATGGCGGCATGATCGTCACCGAAGCCGGGACTTCCGAAAACGTCGCCGGCCTCGTCTATGTCGCAGCCTTTCAGCCGGATGCTGGCGAAACTCTGCTTGACCTGGCAGCCAGGAAGCCGGCTGCAACCAAGGGCATCGCGGCAACGGACGACGGATATCTCTATCTCGATCCGGAAGTCTTCGCCGCGGACTTCGCCGCCGACGTTCCCGAGGTAGAAGCCCGTTTCATGGCTCATTCCCAGGTCTTCCCGGCAAAATCTGCCTTCGAGACGAAGATCACGGTACCGGCCTGGAAGGGCAAGAAGAGCTGGGCGCTGATTGCGACCGAAGACCGGGCCATTCATCCGGACTTGATGCGGACGATGGCCAAGCGTGCCGGCAGCGATACGGTCGAGGTCAAGGCAAGTCATGCGGTCTTTCTGTCCCAGCCGGCCGCCGTCGCCGAACTGATTGAGAAGGCGGCGACAGCGCTTTCCGACTGATCGCGAAGATATCCAGGCAAGCGGGCCTCGCAGCGGATCACTGATCCGCTGCGAGGCCTTTTTCTCGCGAAGAACGAAACCGCTAGGCATCAGTCACCGCCAATGGGTTTCGCAAACTCGCTTTGAACCCTGACGCTGTTCCCCAGGGAACTTCAGCGAAACGATCCGCCGGTAGGTTGGCCGCGCCAAACCAAGAGCCGCGAAGGCCAAGAACTCCAGAAGGACCGACCGAATGCGCCTGATTGCCTCCGCCCTCCTCGCTTGCAGCCTTGCGGGCTCCGCCAGTGCCGCCGATCTCATCACCTTCTGGGATAAGCCGCAGCATGGCGGCAACAGCTTCAACCGGCTGCCCCCGGACGACGCCTATTTCAGGGCCTTGGCCGGCTACGGCGCCACCTGGGTGCGCCTGTCCTACGACAAGTGGGAGCCGGCCAAGCGCGACTATCTGATCGGCGACGCCGACAAATACGAAGGCATACCGGCGGCAGACCTCAAGACGCTGAAGGAGACCCTCGACCGGGCCGACAAGGCGGGCCTCAAGGTCGTCATCGCGCCGCTGTCGCTGCCCGGCATGCGCTGGGCGCAGAACAACGGCAACCGGTTCGACGGCCGTCTCTGGCAGGACAAGATCTGGTGGGGCCAGGCAGCAGCCTTCTGGCAGGATCTGGCCCGCGCGCTGAAGGATCATCCCGCGGTCGCCGCCTACAACATCGTCAACGAGCCGGCGCCTGAAAAGAGGAACGGCCTTGCCGAACATGCCGACCGAAAGACGATGCAAGCCTGGTACGGCGACCAGGCGGGCAGCGCCTCGGACCTCAGGGCCTTCTACAAGACGGTAATCGCCGCCATCCGGGCGGTCGACCCGGCAACGCCCATCATGGCGGATGCCGGCTGGTATGCGGCTGCCGACGCCTTTTCCTATTGGCCGGCAGCGCTCACCGACCAGAAGGTGCTCTACAGCTTCCACATGTATGAGCCCTATGCCGCGACCAGCGCACCGAACATGAAGCGCGACAAGCCCTACGCCTACCCCGGCAAGGTGCCCTTCGGCGACGGCGAGGAGACGTGGGACAGGGCCCGGGTCGAAGCCTATCTTGCAGAGCCGGTGCGATGGGCAAAAGACAAGGGCGTGCCGCTCAATCGGCTGGTTGCCGGCGAGTTCGGCTGCATGCGCCTGTGGTCCGGCTGCAAGACCTATCTCGAGGACGTGTTGACCGCGCTCGACAGGGACGATCTGCACTGGGCCTTCTACAGTTTCCGCGAGGATGCCTGGGACGGCATGGACTACGAGCTCGGCGCGAAAAAGGTCGGCTGGAAATACTGGCAGCAGATGGAGGCCAACGAGCGCGACACGACGCCGCGCAAGGCGACCCCGGAGTTCGAGCCGATCAGCCGGCGGCTGCAAGGGACAGATTGACGCAGAACGGGAAAGGCCGGCGCACGCTTGGAAAAAAGCCCAAAACAGCTAGAAGAGGGTGCATTCCTTGCGGGGCCGCGCGAATGGCGAGCACCTGCTGCAACATGAGGCATGCTGGTGCAGACGACCAAGGCGACTAACGCCGAAACACCCAACCGAACCATCTCCCTGTCGCGCACCCTGGCGATCGTGATGGCAGCCCTGGTCGCCCTGACCGCAGCCGTTATCCTCTCGGTCGTCTGGTTCATGTCAGCGGGCACGACCCGCGACCTGCTCGTGCAATCGGCGCATCTCGGCCTGGAGGCGGTGCAGACGCAAATCGGCAGCCGCTTCTCGCCTGTGGAGGATCAGCTCGCCTTTCTGGCGCGAGAGGTCGGTGCCGGCCGCCTCGACCCGAAGGATTCGCCGAAGTTCGAACGCGTGATGACGGGCGCTCTGGCGGCAACGCCGCAAGTTCGAGTACTCTCTTTCGTGAAGCCCAACGGCGATATCATCGGCGTTACGCAGGGTCCAAAGGGTGTCTTTTCCTATACCGACCAGGTCACGAGCGACAACGAGCGCGCGGAGATCGAGGAAGCGCGGCGCAGCGGCACGCCTCACTGGGGGCCCGTCTATTTCGTACCCGATCCGGCGATACGCACGTCAGTCACGAATTTGCAGCAACCGGCAAACCACAACGGTGAATTTGCCGGCGTTTTCCGTGCCACGATAACGGTCGACACCATGTCCGACTTCCTGCGCCAGATTGCCGTCTCGAACCCGGGGGCGACGCCCTTCGTCCTCTACGGCCGCGACCAGGTTCTCGCCCATCCGCTGATGGCCGCGGGACATCCGCTCCTTTCGGCGGAGCATCGGTTGCCGAAGCTCGACGAACTGGGCGACCCTTTTCTCGCCGCACTGTGGAAAGAACCGGCCGAGACCTTCGACGATTCGGACATGGAGATACGCGCGGTCAAGCTCGGGGACGACGGACGGGTCGTCCTGACGCGCGAGATCCGCGGCTACGCTCCCTCTCCGCTCATTATCGGTGTCGAGGTTCCGATCGAAGCGGTCGAGAAGCCGGTGTGGGACCTGCTGCGGGCCGGCATTGCCGGCCTCGCGGTGCTGTTCGTCGCGATCGTCATCGCGTGGGTTGTCGGTCGCCTGATCGTTCGCCCGGTCACCAGCATGGCGCGTGAGGTCCGTGCCGTCGGCATGCTCGATTTTGCCGCTCTGCGGCCGCTTCCCGGCAGCCTCTTCACCGAACTCGACGAGCAGGCTAAGGCCTACAACACGATGCTGACTGGGCTGCGCTGGCTTGAGACCTATGTGCCGAAGAAGCTCGTGCGCCACCTGATCGGTCGTGAGGACCTGGCATCCACCCAGCGCACCGTCACCATCATGTTCACCGATGTGGTCGATTTCACCGCGACGGCAGAAAAGACCAGCGCCGGCGACGTGGCGGCACTGCTCAACAGCCACTTCGATCTGCTCGGCCACTGCATCGAAAGCGAAGGCGGCACCATCGACAAGTTCATCGGTGATTGCGTCATGGCCTTCTGGGGCGCACCCGACGCGCAAATGGACCATGCAGATCGGGCAATCCGGGCAGCGCGGGCGATCGCCAAATCGATCGCCAGCGACAACGCCGAGCGACGCCTAAAGGGCCTGCCGCCCCTCAGGGTGCGCATCGGTATCCATTCCGGGTCGGTCGTTGCCGGCAATATCGGCATGACCGGTCGGTCGGCCTATACGATCGTCGGCGACACGGTGAACGCCTGCAACCGGCTGGAGCAGCTCGGCAAATCGATCGCGCCAAGTGAAGAGGTAATGATCCTCCTGAGCGGCGAAACCTTCGGTCTGGTGGCTGATGACGATCGCTCCGATCTCGCCCAGCTCGGCAAACATTGTCTGGCCGGCCGAAGCGAAGAGACCGAGATCTACAGGCTTCAGACACAATAGGCCCCGCGCCGACACGAGCCGGCGCGCAGACCTCCGGGCCATCATGATGCGTAACGCCTATTGGCCGGCGGCCCGGCGGTTCGGCTCGGTCCCGTCAACCGCCTCGCGGACCTGCCTGCGATCGCGACGCAGGGTCTCGAAACAATCGTTGCCGAACCATTCAAGCGACGCGTCGACCGACGGCTCATCGGCGATCTCCGTCAGGAACCGTTCGTAGTCGACAACCCCTTCGAAGAGCGGCGTCATCCCGCGCCGGCTGCCGGCCGCGGCATAGACATTGGCCGGCTCGAAGACGGAAAGTTCTGCCCGGCCGACGATGTTCTTCAGGTGGTAGTGGCGAATGTGCGGTTTCATCGCACGGTGCACGGCGACCGGGTCGTCGCCGCCTTCCCAAACATGCAGCGTGTCGAAATTGATGGCGAAGGAGGGATGGTCCACCTCTTCGATGAGCCGCATCGTCGAGGCCGCCGTGTCGGCGAGCGTCTTCGGATGCGTTTCGACAAGCAGCTGGATGCCGTAGCTTGCGGTAATGGTGCAGATCTCCTTCAGGCGCTCGACAATCTCCCGCCGCTCGTCAGCGCTGACGTCAAGGCTGCCACGGCTTCCCGCGAAGGTGCGGATCTTGCGGGTGCGCCACCGGCGCGCCAGTCGGCAAAGCTCGACCGCCTTGTGCCGCAGCGCTTCCACGTCGCCGTCGAGCGGCAGGTAATCGCTGATCATCGGCACCGAGAGGCCGTAGCCGTCGAGCCATTCGGCGTTGCGATCCGCGCGCGGCGAGAGGTTGCGCGCATGCGCGCCCCAGAGTTCGATACCCTGGAAGTCGTTGGCCTCGGCCCAGGCGGCGATCTCGTCGAGCGAGATCAGATGGTGGCGGAAAGTGATGGTGCAGAGCGAAACTCTCATCGCGCAATTCTCTTCAAGGGACGGATTTCCTGGGGGATGGCAAGATCGCACCAGAGATCGAAGACCTCTGCGAGCTTGACCTTCAGCTTCGTCTCCAGCCGGTCGGCTTCGTCGAGACGCTCGATGACGGCGCCCAACAGCGAGCGATCCCCTGTCTGGGCGAGCTTCATGCAGGCGTAGTGCAGCGTCTTCAGCGACTGAACCAGCGCCTCGATCTCCCCGCACCAGCCCTCGAACTCGGCGGCCGGCAACTTCAGCGCCCGCCAGTAGAAGGCAAAGCCGTGCTCATAGGCGTATTTTCGGATGGTGATAACAGGCAGTTCCCGCACCGCGGCGCCGAGATCAGTGAGTGCGATACCGTTCGTCCCGTCGAGATGCGCGGCGACTATCGCTCTGACGGCATCGACCAGCGGATTGCGGTCCCGGACGAAGCAGGCCTCGAAATAGGCCCTCAGATCTTCGGCAAACGGCGCGCGCGCCTCGGCATTGTCGAAGACATAACCGCCGCCGACAGTCGGCTGCATGATGGCGTGAACGACCTTCTCGCGGGCAATCTCGCCCTCCCAGCGATAGTCGGGATCGTGCACGAACCATGTGTCGGGATCGGCCGTTTCCTGCAGCATCAGATAGTGCGGGAAGGGGTTCTGGTTGAACTTGTTCTCCCGCTCCGGCAGGTGGAACATGTCGAGCATGACCATGACCGAGCCGGTTTCGCCGCGCTGTTTCATCAGCCCGAGCAGCACTGCGAGGTTGTCGAGCTTGGTGCGCTGCGGATCGTACCACTCGACGACGGAAACGCCGTAAAGCCGCTCGAACCAGCCACGGAAGAATTCCTGGGTGATATCGGGCGCATGATAGAGAAGCTCGAAACGCTCGCTGACCGCGAACTTCGCGTCCCAGACACCGAAATAGAACGGCCGCTGATCGAGCCCGTTTCGCTTCAGGCCGTCCGAGACGCAACTGACGAAGCAATGGACCTTGATGTCGTAATAGGCCTCGCCGTGCACCCCCTCGTCGGTCGTCCCGCCGGTGAGCGGAAAGGCGGGCACGATGGCGGCGGTCGGCTTCGGCACATAGAGCGCGACGAGATCGGCGACCGTTTCGATCTCCCGTTTTGCGATCGCCTCTTCCGGCACCGACAACCCGTATTCGAGCTCGAGATTGAGGAAGATTTCGAGGATCAGCACGGAGTCGAGATAGAGATCTTCGTTGAGACGGGCATCGAGGCCGAAGCCGTCCATATGTCCATGCGCCATTTTGTCGGTCAGGACGGCCTCGATCGCCGCCAGAACTTCGCTTTCGGTCATGATGCGGCTCCCGCAATCGGTTTGTTGAATTCGCCTGCCAGATGACGGGCCGCGACATCGCGGCGGCTGATTTTGCCGTTCGCCTGGCGCGGAACTGCATCGATCTGCAGGATTTCCATCGGCAACTGGTGAGATGCGAGGTGTCGGCTGCACCATTCGCGCACGGCCTGCGGCGCCACCGGCGCCTCGGCGCTAAAGAGCAGCGCCACGCGCTCGCCGGCAAAACGATCGGCCTTGCGGAAGGCCACGGCGTCGGTGACCGCCGGCATCGCCATGACGGCATCCTCCACGTCTTTCGGATAGACGTTGAGGCCGGAGACGTTGATCATGTCGTCCAGGCGGGAAACGAAGACCAGCATGCCGTCGGCGCGCCGGTAGCCGAGGTCACGCGTGTGGATCGGCGCGCCGTCGCCGTTGCTAACGACGATCTCACCCGCGTCCTCGGCGGTGTTGCCGGTGGCGGCGATCAGATGCGGCAGGACGAAGCCCATGTCACCGGCGGAAGTCACATCCGGATTGATGGCGATGCAGCCGGATTCCGAGCAGCCATATTGCTGGAACATGAACCGGCTCTTGGCGCGAATGTCGGCAAACCACGGATCGGGAAGCAGCGTGCCCGACGTCATCGTTGCGTGGATCTGTTCGCCCGCGGGCGTCAGCCGCGCCAGCGTGTGCAGGATCGCCGGCGAGGAATAGAGCAGCGGCCGTTCGATCTCGCGCAGCACCTTCAGGAGATATTTCGGGTTCGCGGTGTTGACGATGACCGGCGTCTGCCCACGCTTCAGCGCCACCAGGATGCCGCAGATCAGCCCGTAGGAATGGGTGGTCGGGCAGGCGACGACCGGCGTCATGTCCTCCGGTTCGCGGAAGGTGGCGACATAGCTTTCGATCTCGGCATCGATTTCCGTCCAGTTGCGCGCCACGCATTTCGGCGCGCCCGTCGTTCCGGAGCTCATCTGCAACAGCGTGCCCTCAGCCGAAAGCAGGTCGGATGGTTCGAGAACTTCGGCCGTCAGGCTGTTGTAGAACAGCCGGTCGCAGCCGGCGCCGATCGCGAGCTTGCGCGCGGCCGGATAGGGTGTGCCCGGATGGATCGGCAGCACGCTCGCGCCCGCCTTGCGGATGGCAAAGAACAGAGCCAGCCAATCGACCGTCTCCGAGAAGCAGACGGCGTAGCGGCCGGTGTCCTGTGCGCCAAGGCCGATCTCGGCTGCGAGTTCGGCCGATCTGGCGCTGAAATAGGCCTCGTCATAGAGCCTGTCATCGATACGGATCATGGCTTTCTCCTTCGTTGAAGCATCCTTGCGGCCAAGGCGTTTGCCACCTCGTGGTGGTATTCCGGCTTGAGCGCGAGCAGCTTCCTCGTCATCAGGGATTCGGTCAGGATGCGGGGTTGGTCGCAGCCGAGCTGCGCCAGCCGCTCCGTCGCGCCGTGCTCCGCCTCGTAGGCGGCAAGCACGGTTTGAACGCGCTGCCAGAAGAGCGTTTCCGGCAGGTTGTAGCAGTGGTCGAGAAGGTGGGAGATCTCACTCAAATTGTAGACGAACAGCGTGTCCATCACCAATTCGCGCAGCGAATCCAGGTTGTCCGTCCAATAGAACTGGTCGGGCTCCGCCTCCCGGTAGATCGGCTCGAGCGACAGGAAATCCGGCGCCTTTTCCGGCGCGCGCAGAAAGCCCGGCGAAAACTCGATGCTCTCGTGAAAATCGCGCAGGATCAGCCGGGCCGGCCAGCCATCGCGATGGACGAGCAGCATGTTCTGCCCGTGCGCTTCTACCGCAAGCCCATGGTGCACCAGCAGGTGCCAGACAGGCAGGACCGCGACTTCAATCAGGCGGTTGATCCAGGGCATCAAGCCGAAGCGCTGGATCCAGTCGTCGGCGAAGGCACGCCCGTCCGCTTCGACCATCATCAGCGCGTTGAAGGGAATGACGGCCTCGCCGGAGCCAAGCGTCGCTTCCGCGTTCTCGCGCCAGATGGCTGCGACCTGTCCGGCCAAAGGGCCGTCGCTGTCGGCTATGATGCCGGCATATTCCTGCAGGACGGTGAGCGGATAGCGGTCGCGAAAGGCCGGATCTCCGGCAACCATCTCGGCGATCCAGCGCGAGATCACCGGCGCCGTGCAGACCGAATGCGGCTCAAGGGTACGGCGCGACGAGGTGTTGACGATGTTGAGCGGCAGCTTGACGCTCGCGGCCAACGGTCGGTCCCGGTTCAACAGGGATCGGACCGACTGCGTCGCCGTGTATCGGTCCCCCGCCGGGCCGAGGCAAAGGGCTTCGCCCGCGGCGATCCAGCCAGAAAGCTGTCTCTCACGGAGTTCGCGCCATTGCCAGGGATGCAGCGGTACGAGACCGAACGCATCAGGCGAAACACCGCGCTCTTGCCGCTTCGCCCGGAGTTCGGACCAGGTTTCCTCCCCCAGTTCCGCTTCCAAGAAGGCATCCTCGTCACCGGGGATCGCGCAGCGAAGATGCTTGCGCGCCACCAGAAGCCAGACGAGCTGGAACGCTCCTCCCATTTCGGGCCCATAGGCTGCATGGTCGGCGACGGAAAAGCCGGTACGCGCCTTGTAGCAGGGATGATAGGGATGGCCCTCCTCAAGCGCTCCCTCCAACTCCGCAAATGACAAAGCGCGGCGCAGCCGCGCCGGTACCTGACGCTCGTTCCAGGCGCTGAAGGCGATCGTCTGCGTGAGTTCGTTGAGCAGCTTTCCGCGCGTCGGTCCGCTGCCCGGCAGGACGGATACCAGCTGCGCCAGCGGCGGCACGACCCAGCCGTCCGCATCATCGCGCATCTCTACCGATCCGGCAGCCAGCCGGAGCCGGCCAAAGGGGCCGATGGCGCCGTGGCAGCGGAACTGCCGGCCGCCGATCGACCAGTGGAAGGTGGTGACATCCCCGTCCGTGTGCTCGCTGGCCTCAACGATACCTTCGAACAGCAGCGCGGCAACGAGCTGGCGAAGCACCCGCTCGTCCGGGCGGCCCTTGAGATCAAGAGGCAATGGCATGGTCGGTCCTCGGCGCAGTCAGAACAGCCGGCGCCCTCAGCGGGTTCGGCACGGGGCGATAAAGGGACGGCGCGTTGCTGGATTGCAGTTCGTCGACGTCGTAGAGACGCGTCGTCAGGTTGGCCTTGGAGACGATCGTCGGCAGGTCGAGCACGTGACGGGCAAAGTCACGCCCGGCGCCACTCATTCGGCTGGCATAGCGCTCGAGATGCCCGCGCAGTTCGCGCAGGAGCAGGCTCTCATCGCAGAGCCCGTCATGGCCCATGCGGCTTATCACCGAGAAGACCTGATTGACGATCAGGTAATAGGCGAAGCGATCCCGAATCTCGCTCTCGGCAAAATAGAGGGACGCGATCGTTTGCGTCTCGGGCACATGGCCGGCAATCAGGCTGCGGTACCGCTCCGACAGATAGAAGCCCTGATTGTCCCGATAGTAGCTGACGGACGGATAGCCGGTGCCGACGTCCAGCAGGCTGTTTTGCTGGTGGGCTTCGAGCGCTATACCATAATCGTCATAGAGGCGGATCAGCGGCTCGACGGCGCAATCGAGATACCGGCGAAACCAGAGGTGCGTCGCATCGAGCAGGCTCTCGCCCGTACGGGCGGCGACCGTCCGAACCAGCCGTTCGAGGCGCGAAACCTGCCCCGGTAGCGGATCGGCCGTCAGGGCCGCGACGGTGACGACGCCCCGCCCACCGCCGTCCGCAAATGGGTTCTCCCGCAGGATGACTTCAAAGCCGCTCTCGCTGCGTCCGGGCAGCTCGAGCGTGATATAGGCGGGGTCTTGAATGATGCGGAAGTTTCGCGAGCGTTCGGCAAAACCGATCCGGTCAATCAGCTTCGCCATTGCGACACCCGCTTCGAGCTCCTGACGACGATTGAGACGCACAGAGTTGGTGATGCGCACGGGCAGGGAAAATTTAAGCATCCAGCCGGCATCGGCGCCGTAAACCGTGCGCACCGACGAGGTCGCGGTAAAGGCCGGGCCGGCGGGGCCGAGATGCCGCAGCCGCCCGTCCCCCAGCATGCCGCGGATATCGGGATCAAGCAGCAGGGCTTCAGCCTGAAGCGGATGCATCGGCAACAGATACTCGTCGTCTCCGAGCGCGATGCCGTTAGCATCCGACCCGACGAGGGACCGCACGATCTCGGGCGCTGCAACCGCGCGCGCGCAATCGTGCCTGATATCGCCGCGTTTTGCCGCGAAGTAGTGCAGTTTGAACTGGCCGCGCAGTTCCGGCGCGTAGCTCTCCTGCTGCCAATAGGTCATGCCCTGGCGGCTCTTCGGCGTCGGGTGCTGCCAATGGCCAAAGACGAGCGACTGCTCCGCTTCGATGAAATGACCGCCGTCCGCCGGCTCCGGCGCGGCCCTGTCGATATAGAGTGCCGTTTGCTGGTAACTTTCGAGCACGCGCATCAAGAGTTCGAGCTCGAAGCCGCGCAAAACGTCGGCCTTGGCCTCGTCGACCTGGCGGTAGCATTCGTGCACCAGGATATGGAGCGCCGAAATCAGTTCGATATGGCGCCAGGTGGCGTCGGACACGCCCCTGCCCCAGACCCTGCCGAAATGGTGTGGGCCGCAGAGCGACGGCGATGTCACCTCGGCGCGCAGGATCATCTGCTGCCTGGGCAGAGACCATTCCACGCAGTCGACGGCGCCGCCTGCGGCGCGATGCATGGCCCGGATGCCCGGATTGACTTCGCGCAGGTAGCAGTTTGCGAAGCTTTGAAAGGTGGCGATTTCTGCTATTTGCCTAGACGATTGCATCCTGATCCTCGGCACGCGACACGCATAGCCGCGCAATTGCGTTGGGCGCTTTCGACCAACACATTGAATTTTCTTGTCGGAACTAGCTTGCGAGCGGTTCGCTTAGCCGGCGGGCTGCCAGGCAAGCGGATCGGGCTCTTCCCGGAACGCGAAGCGCAGAAGATGGCTTTCGATCACCGATTTCGTGTCCGCAAGGTTGGCGTCATCGGGTGAGCGGGCGCGGATGCTCAAGCCTTCTGATGTGGCATGGAGGTAGCCGGTGCCGCAGGAAAACCTGAGCTCGGCGCGCGGGCCCTCCTGTTCGACGTCGACCTTGTGGGCGAAATGCTTGCAGAGCTGCGTCAGGTATTTCTGGCCGTCTTCCGTCGCAAAATGGGTGGTGGCTTCTTGCATCTGGAACTCCCGTTTCGGCTTTCGCTTGCGTGGGCGGCGCTTGGGTGGCCGCCTCCGCTTGTTGAGGCAACGGCCACCTGGAGGCGGCGGCCGTTGCGGTCGCGGACGCCCTAGAAAGTCGCCTTGGCGGTCAGGATGAAGGAACGGCCCGGCTCGTAGAGTGGCGTCACCGTTCCGAACTCCTGACCGTAGGTCGCCCGATCCGAATAGGTTTCGTCGAAAATGTTCTTCAGTTCGGCGCGCAGCGACAGGTTCGGCCGCTCCGGCGGCACGTATTCGACAAAGGCGTTGAAGACTTGGTAGCCCTCGAAGGGCTTGCTGCCGTCGGCAACGTCGTCGTAGTCGAGCGCAATTTCCGCGTCGGCCCCGAAAGTGACGCCCCAGTCCGTCAGCGTGTGGACCGCTTGCAGCGTGATGATCTGGCCGGCCGGCGCGGCCAGATAGGTGCCGAGATCAGAATCGGCAGGCTTGCCGTCGATCTCCACGTCGATATTGGCGTATTTCACCTTGAAAAAACCATCGCCCCAGCTGTAGCCGGCGCCGATCTCGAAGCCGCGCGAGCGGACGTCATGCGCTTCGATCCCGCGCGTGACCGCATAACGCGGCGTGCGCGCGTCATCGATATCGGTTTGGAAGACGCTGCCCTCGACGGTGAAGTCGTTGTAGTTCGCCTCCAGGCCCAGGATATAGTTGTCCGCCGTCACCGGCTTCGGACCGCTGCCATAGTTCCAGTTGGGATTCATGATGAAGTTTTCGGCGAGCGGAATGCCTGCCCAGACGTGCGAATAGCCCGCCTTGGCGGTCAGCAGGTCCTCGATGAGGTCGTACTCGCCCGAGACGTTGCCGCTGAGGCCCGAATTGTTCCACTCTTCTCCCGTCGTCCCGGTAAACTGCTGCGTGTCGCCGCGCGCACCGAAGGAGAGGCGCGTTCTCTCCCAGGGCTCGAGCCGGGCCTGGGCATAGATGCCGACATTGCGCGCCTTCTCGGTGCTGGCATCGAACATGTCGTCGAGGTCAGCCTTGTCGTCATAAAAGTCAACGCCGGCAATGACGTTACCCATGTCGAACGAGAACTTGTTCTCGAACTTGCCGTTGAAGCTGCTCGTGGTGCCGGTGGCGGGATAGGGCGGAATGTTGAGGCGCGGCGGCAGGATGATCGGAATTTCGACCTCCGTCCTGGAGTAGGCGAGCATCAGCGTTGGATCCCACCAGCCCTCCGGCGTGCTGTCGGTATAGGTAAACACCGTGTTCTGCCGGTCGAGCATGTAGTCGCGCACGCGCGGCTCCCATGGTGGGCGTCCGTCGATAAAGCCGATATTAGCGCGAAACGGACGCGGCGCGTCGTCGCGAATGCGGTCGTGGCTGATCTCGAAACGGTCGCCGCTGTCGAACTCGTAGGCAAGCTTGCCAAGCCCGCTCAACACGTCTGTCGAGGTGCCTTCCACGTCCTGCCCATTGCCGGCGGTGAAATCGTTGCCGTTGCCGAAATTGAAGTAGCCGAGGAACTCGAGCCCGTCGCGCATGCCGTATGCGGAGATCCCGGTCGTCACCGTGTCGCTGTTGAAATTGTAGCTCGACGTGACAAAGCCGCCGAAGCCGTCGCCATCGAGCAGATCGCGCGCGTCGATCGTCTCGTAAGCGATCGCGCCGGCAAGCGCCCCGGGACCGGCATCGGCCGGCGCAACGCCGGCATCGACGTTGACGGCCTTCAGCAGGCCGGGGTCAATGAGGTTGGTGCCGTTGTGGTGGAAGACCTTGTTGTTCTGTCGGCCGCCATCCATCGTGACAGCGAGGCTGGTTTCCTCGATGCCGTGGACGTAGACCTTCTGCGACATCGGCAACGAGCTGCCGACCGAAATGCCGGGCTCGCCGGAAAACACGTCGGCAATGTTGGCGGGGTTCTTGCGCTTCAGGTCTTCCGACGAGATGACGATCTCGCCGGCGCCGAGCGGCCCGGCACCGAAGGCCGAAATCGGATCGAGGACCGTTGCTCCGTCCGCAGCGACAGCAGCGCTGCCACCCGCCGACACGGCCGAGCCGACCAGCGCGGTGCCGCCCGATATCCTGTAGGAAATGCCGGTGCCCGACAAAAGCCGGGCAAGCGCCTGGTCCGCCGTCATCGTTCCGCTGACCGTCGCCGAGCGAAGCCCCTGCGAGGTGGAAGCCGCCAGGGTCACCTGCAGGCCGGACTGCCGCCCGAAGGCGTTGAGCGCGGTGGAAAGCGGCTGCGACGGGATGTCGAAGCTGCGGGCGTTGCTGACGCGCGACGTGGTCTGCTGGGCGGAGGCCGTGGAAACGGGCATCAGCGCGAGCGAGGAAAACGCGGCGATCGCCGTCGTCGTCAGCAGGCGCCGTCTTTCACGGCGACGTCCCGTATCGAATTTCAGATGTCCCTTGCGGCATTTCGGCGAACGCATTTTACCCCCGTCTCGGCATTCCACGCGGCCTTGCGGGCGCGCGTTTCCAACCAAAGACGACCGGCCCCGGATTTTTTTTCACCGGCGCGCGATTTTTTCCTGATTTTTTTACTCCAATTAAAACCGCGTCAGGATGCGGCCATAGGGGGTCACCTCGCGTACCTTGCCGCCGAAAGGCTGCACCAGCGCCTGGAGCGCCCGATCCGGATCCTTCAGATCGTAGACGCCGGTTACACGCCGCCCTGCCAGATCCGGCTGCGGAATGGAAATCCAGGCAGAATGGTAGCGCTGCAGCCGCTCGGCGGCAGCGGCGACCGTGACATCATTGACGAACATCCTGCCGCTTCGCCAGGCGCCGATATCATCCGCCGCGATCGCGCTTCGCAAGACTGCGCCGGTCGCATGGCTCACCGTCGCCATTTCTCCCGGGGCCAGTTCGAAATTCTGCTTGTGCGCGTTTGCACTATAGGAGACGGCCACCGTGCCGTGCGCCAGCTCGACGGTCGTCTCCGTGCTCGCCAGCTGCACATCAAACGCAGTCCCCAGCACGGACACCTCGACGCCACCCGCCTCAACGACAAAGGGACGCGAGGGATCGCGGGCGACGTTGAAATAGGCTTCGCCCTTCAGCAGCCTGACATGGCGGGTGCCGGCGCTGATGTCGGTGGCGATGGCGCTGCCGCCGCCCATTTCGATGATCGTCCCGTCCGCAAGCGTAATCGTCCTGTTTTGCGCCGTCTCGGTCACGTGATCGGCCTGCCACCACACGAGAAGCGACGGCAGGGAGACGAAGAGGACGAGGCAGGCAGCAAGCGCCAGCGCCACGCCGGCGACCAAGCCGCCCGTTCCCATCCGGCGACGTTGGCGGACCGGTGGCTCGACGAAAACGGACGGCCTTGCCCCACGCCATAGATGCTCGTGCACCGGCGGCACCTCACCGAGCAGCTGCCAGGTCCGCAACGCCGTCTGCCAGGCTTGGCCATGCAATTCCGACTGGCCCAGCCAGGCGCGGAACCGGGCTTGCGTGTCGCGACAGTTCGGGCGCGCCTTCAACTCGAGGAACCAATCCATGGCCTCTTCGAGCAGCGCCTCCGATATGTGGTTGTCCTTGGTCAAAGCCCTGCCTGCCGCTTGGATGTTCGACGCCCTAGCACTTTGTTTCTGTAGCCCCCAACCCCGTCAAGCGGCGTCACCGGGAAGCGGGACGCTTCCGTGGTACTTTCGCTCTGTCATAAAGACGACCAGCACCCGATTTTTTTTCACACGGGGACCCCTGAAATTCTAGGAGGCCCCACCCGCAAGCGTTGTCGCAACCCGCATCATGGCGGCGCGCACGTGGCGGTGCGCCGTCGCGACGGAGATGTCGAGATGGGCGGCGATCTCTTCGAGGGTGTAGCCGCCGAAACGGTGCATCTCGAGCGCGACCCGCACTTCCTCGGGAAGGTCTTCGAGAATGCCGGAGATGCGTCTGATTTCGTCGCTGACGAGAATGATGTCCTCGGGCGTCGGCACCTCGATCGGCATCGACCAGAACGGCGGCTCGCTCTGCTCTTCCCGCGCTTCGATCTTGCGGCGCTTCAAGAGGTCGAGGGACAGGTTGCGGACGATCTTGTAGAGATACGCGAGCGAAAGCCCGGACGGTCCGGCAGAAGGCGGATTGCCGGTGTTTGCCGGCGCAAATCGAATGAAGGCCTCCTGCACGATATCTTCGGCCGTTTCCCGCGATCCGACGATCCGCGTGGCATAGGCGACCAGGGCAGTACGGTTGGCGAAATAGACCTGATGGCGCGTATCGATGTCGACCACTGTGTCTGATCCGATCATATAATTTCGATTTGGCGCGGCGTGCGCACCCCTGCCGAGAGGCGATCTATGGCCAAGGGACCAATCGAGCGCCGTGTCTCTTAGCACGCAGAAATAAACTTGTCTGTAATACTCATGTTAAAATTTCAAGGCTGGCGAATGCGGGGTGTGAGCGGGCGCGCGGGGGCCGCCGGAACGCAGTTCCCGGACCAGATCGATCAGGGCACGCAATTTCGCCGGTACGTGCCGGCGGCCAGGAAAATAGAGACATAGCCCATCGTAGGGCGGCGTCCACTCTTCCAGCACCGGAACCAGACGCCCGGCCTCGACGTCGTCGCGGACGTGATGATCGGAGAGATAGGCCAGTCCCACCCCGCCGAGAGCCGCCTGAAGCATGAGTTCGCTGTCGTCGAGGATGAGCGGTCCCGGCGCATCGATTTCGACGCTTTCCCCGCGCCGGGAAAACTCCCAGTGATAGATCCTGCCGCTTGCCATGCGCGCCCGGATGCAGGCGTGCTGCCTCAGATCGCCCGGCAGCAGCGGCACCGCTCTTTCGCGAAAATAGTCCGGCGAACCCACGACGATCATGCTCGACTGAGGCACGACCGGAACGGCGACCATATCCGGAGGAACCGCCTCGGCGAGACGAAACCCGGCGTCGAAACCGAGCGCTACGATATCCACCAGCGCATTGTCGGTCGCAACCTCCAGCGCCATCTCTGGATATCGCCTCAGATACTCGATCAGTAGCGGCCGCAAAACCATCTTCGCCGCTCCCGGGGAGGTGTTGAGCCGCAGCATGCCGCTCGGTCGTGCCTGAGACTCCGTCGCCCGCTCGACGGCGCCGTCGATGGCGGCAAGAGCCGGCAGGATCTCGGCAACGAAAGCCTCGCCTGCCGTCGTCAGCGCCACCGATCGCGTCGTGCGGTTGAACAGGCGCACATTGAGGCGCGCCTCCAGCGCCAGGACCGCATGGCTCAACGACGAGGACGAAACCCCGAGTTCCCGGGCAGCGGCCCGAAAGCCGCCGAGCCGCGCGATTGCCGCCACCGCCTCCAGTTCGGACAGGCTCGCCTTCATTGCGCTATTTTCCTCATCAGAGTGTCTGTGATTGATGATCTTATCCTGACGATCGTTCCGATGCATATCCTTTTCATCGCAACAGGAAATCGGACGATGAAGATCATTGAGCAGATATATGTCGATGGCGCTTTCGTTGCGCCTCACGGCGACGAGCGCTTCGCGCTTTTCAATCCCGCCACGGAGGAAAAGATCGGCGAGGTCCGGCTGGGCGACAATCGGGATGCGCACGCGGCCATTGCTGCCGCGAAACGGGCCTTCCCGGCCATGCGGCAAACGACACCGGCCGAACGCATCGCCATGCTGCAAACGCTGGCGAAGGCTGTCGCCGCCAACGCCGATGCGCTTCGTGCGGCCATGACCATCGAATACGGCGCGCCGCAGTCGTTCCTCGCATTCTCCGTGCCGCACGCCGCGAACGTGTTCGACGTCGCGGCAAGGACCGTGGCCGACTACGCCTTTACCCGTCGTATCGGCAATGCGGAGGTGGTGATGGAACCCGTGGGCGTGGCCGCGGCAATCACACCCTGGAACAGCAACATCGGCTTCATCTGCACCAAACTCGCCACGGCGATCGCGGCCGGCACGACCATCGTGATCAAGCCGTCGGAGATGAGCGCTATCCAGACCCAGGTGCTGCTCGAAGTCTTGCACGAAGCGCGACTGCCCGATGGCGTCCTCAATGTCGTCAACGGCTACGGCCACGTGGTCGGCGCGGAACTCAGCCGGCATCCCGACATCGCCAAGATCACCTTCACTGGCTCCACCACGACCGGTCGGGAGATCCTGCGCAATGCAGCGGAAAGCTTCAAGCGCGTCACGCTCGAACTGGGCGGAAAAGGGCCGCAGATCCTGCTCGATGACGCGGACCTCGACCGGGCGATCCCGCATGTTCTGGCATCGGCCTTCCGCAACAGCGGGCAGGCCTGCATCGCCGGAACCCGGCTTCTTGTTCCGAAGCGAAGACATACGGAGGTGATATCGCGCCTTGCGCACGCCGTTTCCGCGCTGCGACCCGGACCTTCGAGCGATCCGGCCTCCGACATCGGCCCGATGGTGAGCGCCCGGCAGTGGGAGCGTGTCCAGGCCTATATCCGCCTGGGGCAGGAAGAGGGTGCGACGCTTCTTGTCGGCGGCGAAGGCCGGCCGGAAGGGCTGCAACGGGGATGGTTCGTCCGCCCGACCGTCTTTTCCGGTGTGACCAACGACATGCGGATTGCGCGCGAGGAAGTCTTCGGCCCCGTGCTCAGCGTTCTTTCCTACGAAACGGAAGCGGAAGCGATCGCGATTGCCAACGACACGGAATACGGATTGCAGTCCTACGTTCTTGGCACCGACGCCGAACGTATGCGCAGCATCGCCCGACAATTGGAGGCGGGGCGCGTGGTGATCAACGAAACCCCGGCCGACGCTCAAGCGCCCTTCGGCGGGTTCAAGCAATCCGGCATCGGCCGCGAATTCGGTCCCTTCGGCCTCGACGCCTTCCTCGAACCGAAGGCGATCATCGGGTGATGCCTCGCCCGGACGGCTCGACCCGACGGGTCGTCCGGGCGAGGGTCAACCCCACGCTCGGCAAGGCCAAAAAGATCGCGGCGGCCCCCTTTCGAAGGCCGCCGCGTTTCTCGTCACGGTCGGATGAGCCCGGGCGTTATGCCGGCAGTTGCTCTTCCTTGGTCTTGACCAGGCTCCAGACAACACCCGAAGCGATGATCGCGAAGGTGACACCGAGCGACAGGGCCGCGGGGAACTTCTCTAGCCCCAGGAGATCGGCGACGAAGATCTTCGAACCGATGAAGATCAGGACGACGGCCAGCGCCGGCTTCAGGTAGCGGAAGCGATGGATCATGGCAGCGAGCGCGAAGTAGAGGGCGCGCAGGCCGAGGATAGCGAAGATGTTCGAGGTGTAGACGATGAACGGGTCCGTGGTGATCGCGAAGATCGCGGGAACCGAGTCGACGGCGAAGATCACGTCGGCCACCTCGACCATGACCAGCGCCATGAAAAGGGGCGTGATGAACCAGGTCATCTTGCCGGTCTTCGGGTTGACGAGCTTCACGAAGAAGCGCTCGCCGTGATGTTCCTCGGTGACGTTGAAACGGCTGCGCATGAAGCGCACGAGCGCGTTGTCCGAAACGTTGGGCTCGGCCTCCTTCATCACCAGCATCTTGATGCCGGTAAAGACCAGGAACGCAGCGAAAATATAGAGAACCCAGGAGAATTCGGCGACGAGCGTCGCGCCGACGCCGATCATGATCGCGCGCAGCACGATAACGCCAAGGATACCCCAGAAGAGCACGCGGTGCTGGTAGATGCGCGGGACGGCGAAGAAGGAGAAGATGAGGGCGATGACGAAGACGTTGTCGAGCGCCAGGGTCTTTTCGACGACGAAGCCGGTCATATAGGCAAGGCCGGACTCGGCACCGAGATACCACCAGACGAAGCCGCCGAAGCTCAGGCCGAGGGCGATATAGAAGGCGGAAAGCTTGACGCTTTCGGCAACGTTGATCTCCTTGTTCTCCTTATGGAGAATACCAAGGTCGAACGACAGGATAGCGATCACGAGGGCGAAAAAGCTCGCCCACAGCCACAGTGGCGTTCCCAGCCACACTACAGACATGAAGGAAAAGTCCACAGACGGGTCCCCAATCGGCACATGTTGTCGGAATAAGGTCCGACATCGCAAGAGTGCCGAAGCTCTCGCCAGAGGGGCCCGGACCAGCGGGTTAGGCGGCAGATAGGAGCTCGGTTTTCCGGTATCAAGGGAGGCCCATGATTTTTTTCAAGAACTCGGCCGCGCTTGCTGGCAGCCGAGCCCTGGTGGTCAAAATCGATCCCGGCAAACTCTGAGGTTGAACCGTGACGGTAGAGAATCCGACTGAAGTACCCGCGTTCGCCTGGCGCGGCGCATTTGAAAACAAGGAACTGAATACCCTGCACGCCGAATGCTTCGAGCACGCCTTGACCGATGACGACTGGTGGAGCCAGGTCAACCGCTTCAGCCTCGGCTGGGTCACCATGCGGATCTCGGGCGCACTGACAGGCTTCGTTAATGTCGCCTGGGACGGTGGCGTGCATGCTTTCCTGCTCGATACGATGGTGACGCTACCGTTGAGGCGTAAGGGTTACGCCACGCTGCTCGTCGAAGAGGCCGTAACGCACGCCAAGGCCTCGGGCTGCGAATGGCTGCATGTAGACTTCGACCCGCATCTGCGCGAATTCTACGTCGACCGGTGCGGTTTCGTGCCGACGGATGCCGGTCTCATCCAACTTCGATAAAAAAATTCTCCAGCGTCTGGCCTTTGAGCATGGTCGTCCTCGCAGCCAAGTCGATGTGGTGGCTTGATAAACTTCCTATATAAGCGAACACGACGTTCGAGGTTTCCGCCAAGACAAGGACAGATTTGATGACCGAAAAATCCCCCGCTGACAATTTCCCCGCCGGCTATGACGTTCCCAAGGTCTGGACCTGGGACAAGGGCAATGGCGGCGCGTTTGCCAGCATTAACCGTCCGACCGCCGGCGCGACGCGCGATCAGGATCTGCCCGTCGGCAAGCATCCGTTGCAGCTTTACTCGCTGGCGACGCCGAACGGCGTGAAAGTCACGATCATGCTCGAAGAGCTGCTGGCGGCCGGCCATAAGGACGCCGAATACGATGCCTGGCCGATCCGGATCGGAGACGGCGACCAGTTCGGTTCTGGCTTCGTCGACGTCAACCCGAACTCCAAGATCCCGGCGCTGATGGACCATGCGCCCAAGGGCGGCGGCGCGCCGGTGCGCGTGTTCGAATCGGCCTCGATCCTCACCTATCTCGCCGAGAAATTCGGCGCCTTCCTGCCGAGCGAGCTTCGCGCCCGCACAGAGACCTTGAACTGGCTGTTCTGGCAGATGGGCTCGGCACCGTTCCTCGGCGGCGGCTTCGGCCATTTCTATGCCTATGCGCCGATGAAGATCAAATACGCCATCGACCGCTACGCGATGGAGGTGAAGCGCCAGCTCGACGTGCTCGATCGCCATCTCGCGGAGAACCGCTTCCTCGCCGGCTCGGAATACACCATTGCCGACATGGCCACCTGGCCCTGGTATGGCAATCTGGCGCTCGGGCAGGTATATGGCGATGCCGGTACTTTCCTCGAGGTTCAGAGCTACGAGCACGTCCAGCGCTGGACGGCCGAGATCGCCGCCCGGCCGGCCGTCAAGCGTGGCCGCATGGTCAACCGCTTGAGCGGCAACCCGTCCGAACAATTGCATGAGCGTCACGACGCTTCCGACTTCGATACGAAGACTGAGGACAAGATCGTCGAGAAGCAGACCGCCTAAGGAGAATAGAATGGCCAAGCTGGCTGATATGACGAAACACCGGGGTTTTCCCTACGCCATGCCGGGCACGGGCATCCAGTTCGTCATCCGTCGGGCCAACCCCAAGGGAGCAACGCCGATCAAGGCGTTGCCCCGCCATGCCCGGCCCGGCTCCGGGGCGCACCGCATCGATGCGGCCTTCCTCCACGCCCTCTGGCATCATTTCGGCGCGGAACCATTCGAGCGCGGCAATCTCGATGCCGCCCGGCTGAACCTCCTGTTCGGACGCGAGGTGCTGCCGGTCGACAAGGATTTCGATCCCGTGTCCTACGAAGCATTGCTCGTCATCAACGAGAAGGTTGCCCGGCAAAGCTTCCCGGAATCGTTCGTCGACGTATTCGAGGTGTGATGTCGGCGGCGGCTGGCCGCTCCAACTGTTTGAGGTGGCGCACCGCCTGCCGGTGCGCCACCTCACTTTTTTACATCACGCGCGGAGTGCGCCCGTCATCCGCAACACATCCTCAAGCGGGACAAGCCCCTTCATCGCACCGCTGCCGGTAACGGGCTCGCCATCCTCGATCGCCACTGCGAAGCGGAAGGCCGGATCGGCCTCGATGCGCTGGCGCAGCGCGTGGATGCGCGGATAGTTGCGCGCATAGTCCTTCGGATCGATCGCCTCGTGGAAATCGACCCAGCGGGCCACGCCGGCAAAGACCGCATCGGCAAGCGTCGGCCGGTCGCCGATGAGGTAATTGCTGTCGCCCATCATCGCTTCCAACTGCTTGTGACGCTTGGCGACGAACTCGCGGCCGAAGGCGCGCAAGGTTTCGCGGTATTCCTCCGTGGCGTCTTCGGATTCCAGCGCCACCCACATCGAGAAGAACGCGCCGGTGAAGCCGGTGTTGAGGAAGGCGATGAACTGGTGCATGCGGTCCGCCTCGAAAGTGCCCGGGGCGAAGCTGATGCGACGCTCCTGATCGCGCCCCTCCAGCCATAAGGCGATCGCCATGGTCTCGGTCAGCACGTCGCCCTTGTCGGTCACGAGAGCGGGCGTTTCGACCCGACCGTTGAAGCGCTCATAGGCGTCGGTGCGCATTTCCCCGAGCATGTCGACGCGGGTGAGGCGATAGGGCTGGCCGAGCCATTCGAAGGCGGTGACCAGGCCGGCGGAACTTCCGAGTGGAAAGCCTGAGGTGAAGATCGGTTCAGAGACACTGTGCATGATGTCGTTTCTCCATTGTTGATGTCATGGATATATCGACGTGGACGGCGCCTCTGTAGTCGGCCTAAATTGGACTTATCGTCTGCATATGTGGACGATCGAGATTGAAGGATCTCGGCGAACGATGCCTGATTTTCGCCGAACGCCATTGGGGCGTTCGGCAATGTGCGAGATCGGCCCCTGGCAGGGCCTTGCCGCTAGGCGGAGCGAGCCGGAGACGGATAGAGGCCGCCATCGTCGGCATCGACGGTGATCGACAAGGTTACATGCCGCGGCCGCGTCAGCGCGAACAGCACTGCCTCGGCGATGTCCCGGTTCGTCGCCGCCTCGCCCTTCCGTCGACTGCCGGCCGCCTCCCATGCGCCATCAAGCGGCGAGATGTCCTCAATGTATGGCGGGTGGACGACGATCGAACGGGTGGGCGTACCGGCAAGCTTCTGGCGCAGGCCATCGGCCAGGGCGGCCTGTGCCCGCTTGGCAGCATAAAAGGGCACGGACACGGTCTGGAGTGCGGCATTAGGCAGGCCGCTGATCGAGCCGATCGTGACGATATCCGGGCGGGGCGAGTGAGCGAGCAAAGGCAGCAGCCCCTGGGTGAACAGGAAGGTCCCGGTAACCGCCGCGTTGACGACGCCGAGCACCGCGTCATCAGGATGATCCTCGTCACT
Organism: Ensifer sp. Root423; assembly: GCF_001426275.1. Lineage (NCBI taxonomy): Bacteria > Pseudomonadati > Pseudomonadota > Alphaproteobacteria > Hyphomicrobiales > Rhizobiaceae > Ensifer > Ensifer sp. Root423. Next base: position 336,343 of record NZ_LMEG01000002.1, read on the forward strand.
GTCCTCGAGCCACATGGCGCCGTTGTTCACGAGGATATCGATGCGTCCGTTCTCGGACTTGATGCCCTCGACTGCCGCAGCCACGCTTTTCGCATCCGCAAGATCGAGCGCGACGGTTTGTACCCGTCGCCCGAGATTGAGGGCAATCGGTTTGGCCACGTCCTTGAGAGCGCTCTGGCTGCGCCCGCACAACACGAGATCGCACCCCGCTTCTGCCAGGGCATAGGCCAGGGACGCTCCGAGGCCGCGACCAGCGCCCGTAACCACCGCAACAGTTTCATTCAGTTGTATCATCCGCATCCCCTAAAGCGCGAAGAGAAGGCCGACGCGCGTGTCGAAGCCGCACAATTAGGTATCAGCGGTTGAATTTCCAACGGGAAAGCGCCGGATGCGACGACCCGGCGCACATGCCTTCGACGCGCGTTCCGCCGGGCAAAGGCAAGTGCGGGAAGATTTCAGGGTGGAGAAACGGGGGCGCCGACCTATCTCGCAGAGCAGGTGGCGAAGGAAACGGCCCCTCCGGCTTCAAAACGAAAGGACGCGTCATGGCCAAGAACACGATCTGCCTCTGGTACGACAAGGAGGCCGAGACCGCCGCTCGCTTCTACGCCGAGATCTTTCCCGATAGCCGGGTCAGCGCCGTGCATCGCGCGCCCGGCGACTTTCCGTCCGGCAAGGCGGGAGACGTGCTGACGGTGGAGTTTACGGTCGCCGGAATTCCCTGCCTCGGCCTCAACGGCGGGCCGATGTTCAAGCACAACGAGGCCTTTTCGTTCCAGATCGCCACCGACGACCAGGAGGAGACCGACCGCTACTGGAACGCCATTGTCGGCAATGGCGGACAGGAGAGTGCCTGCGGCTGGTGCAAGGACAAGTGGGGCATTTCCTGGCAGATCACGCCAAGGGTCCTGACCGATGCCCTGGCGGCCGGCGGTGCCGAAGCAAAGCGCGCCTTCGAGGCGATGATGACCATGGGCAAGATCGACGTCGCTGCGATCGAGGCGGCGCGGCGCGGCTGAAGCCTCCGCTCCGACGGAACTTTCCGGCCCGACACGGCTTACCCAATGGTGTGCGGGCAGTGTCAACCGGACGCGACAGGGATGGTGAACATGGCGGTTTTTCCGGTTTCCCGCCATGGCCAACGCAATGGCAGTCGAGCGCCCCACCTGTCCGGTTCGCCTCACGCTGTCGGCGACGCATCGCCGGCAGCACGATCGGGACAGACTTGCCGAACCTTTCCAAGTGCCCGGCTACGCGGGATCAGGCACTCAGGATATCGCGAAGCGCCTCGCCGACCCCAGTCGCCGACTGCGGGTTCTGGCCGGTGATCAGCCTGCCATCGACAACCACCTTCGATGTCCAGTCCGCGGCCGGATGGTGCGTCGCACCGCGCTCGACAAGCGTGCTTGCGAGCAGGAACGGGACCGTCTTGTCGAGGCCGACGGCGCGCTCTTCGGAATCGGTGAAGGCGCTGACGTTGCGGCCAGCAACCAGATAGCGGCCGTCGGAAAGCTTGACGTTTACGAGGGCTGCCGGTCCGTGGCAGACCGCCGCGACAGCACCGCCGGCCTCGAACACCGAACGCGTCACCCGGTCGACGGCGCGGCTTTGTGGCAGGTCCCACATGGCGCCATGACCGCCGGCGAAGAAAATGGCCGCGTAGCGGTCGGGATCGATATCATCGAGCCGAACCGTCGTGCGGATTGCGGCACGGAACCCTTCGTCGTTCCAGTAGCGGACATTGGTCCCGTCATTGAGGTCGAGCCCGTCGACCGGCGGCTCGCCGCCCTTGATCGAAGCAAACTCGACGGCAATGCCGGCCGCCTCGAGCACGGCAAGCGGGTGGGTGACCTCTCCAAGATAGAAGCCGGTGGGTTGGCCGCCCTCCCCCTTGATGCCATGGCTGGTGAGCACAAAGAGCACAGGCTTTTTCGGAACGGATGTCGTCTCTGGCATCATTTTCTCCTGGTTGAAGCGAGCCTGACATTGCGGCTCTCAATTGATGCTGCTTATTTATTGCTTCCATCTGCGGCGATAAATGCGCCGCGCAGGAAATGATCTGGTCTTCAGAGGCAAAAATGCGTCGCTTCGATCACCTCGCCGATGTCGAGGCTTTCATCACCGTCATGGACAAGGGGTCGATGACCGCAGGAGCCGTCGCGCTGGCCACGACGCCTTCCGTGCTGAGCCGCGCCATCACCAGGCTCGAGACGAAACTCGGCACGCAGCTGGTGCGGCGGACGACGCGGCGCATCAGCCTCACCGACGCCGGGCGGGTCTACCTCGATCAGGTGCGGGCGGCCTTCGAGACAATCGATCAGGCCGAACGCGCCATTCAAGGCGACGGCGTTGTTGCCGGACGCGTTCGGCTCAGTGCGCCCACGACCTATGGCCATTTCCAGCTGCCGGAAAAGCTGACCCGCTTCGCGACGAGGCATCCATCCGTCACCGTCGAGCTGTCGATTGCCAACCGCAATGTCGATCTGGTCGCCGAGGGCTACGACCTTGCCATACGCCTCGGCCAGCTCCCCGACAGCGGCATGATCGGCAGAAGGCTCGAAGACGCGCCGTTGAGGCTGGTCGCCTCGCCCGATTACGTCGCGCGGCGTGGCATGCCGCGTTCTGTCGACGAGCTCGCAGCACATACCTGCCTGCCCTTCATCATGCCGAGCAGCGGGCGTCCGGCCCCATGGCTGTTGCGCGTCGCCGGAGCCGACCTCGACTGGATACCCCATGGCCCGATCCAGGTGGAGGACGACGTGCTCGGCACCGTCTCGTTGACGGAGGCAGGCCTCGGGATCTGCCAAACCTATGATTTCATCGCGCGCGACCGCCTGGCGCGCGGCAGCCTGGTCGAGCTTCTGCCGGAATTCGGTGGCCGGTCGCGCCCCTTCTCCCTCATTTATCCGCCGCACAGAAACCTACCGGCTGCGACCCGAGCATTGATCGACTGCCTCGTGGAGCAGGCCTGAGGGAAGCGCTCGTCAGTTCGCGCCGTGGCCGTGGTGCCACCGCGCGCAATCAGCGGATCCGCAGTATGACAATCAGCAGCGATTTTGCGCCCTATCTGCTTCGCTGGTCGCTTATGCCCGATGGTGGGCCGATCGTAGAAGCACGTGTCGCGGCGGCCCGGCGCCTGCTCGAGCAGGGGCAGGACGCCCCCAAGCAGGTCGCCGCCCGCTGCGGCTTTGCCGATGCCGATACGCTCCGGCGCGCCTTCATGCGACATGTCGGCGTCACGCCGGCCGAATATCGCAAGCGCTTTGCCAGCCCGGCTCTGTCCGCGGATTGAGCCGGGCTGGCGCTATTCCCTACTCCGCCGCCTGCATCCTGCCCTCGGGCTTGCCCAGATAGGGCAGCACGAAAAGGTAAATGCCGGTCGGTAGCAGCACCGCCAACGGCGGCAGGGGCAGGTAGTAGACCCATTCGGGGAGCGTCATTACTGGCATGCCGGCAAAGATGGCGGCAACGGCCAGGGAGAAGAGCAGCGACGCCCAGCGATGGATTTTCCGGATCAGGGCGGTCATTCTGGCACCTTGGGTTTGAGCAACGGTCGTGAAGGCTGCGATCAGTCGAGTTTCGCGACGACGTCTTCCAGCTGGGTGAAGAAGCGTGGCCATCCGACCGTCGCGCCCTGGAAATAGGCCTTTTGGTCGGCTCTGAAGCCGCGCTGTTCCATGCGCAGGCTCGTGCCGCCCCTGGCGGGCGCGAGCGTCCAGGTGACGACACTGGTCAAGTCCTTGGTGTCCCAGCGATAGGCGAGCGAGCGGTTCGCCTCGATCGTCTGAACCTCGCAATCGACCTGGCCCCAATCGGCGGAAAGGGTAAAGCGACGGCCGACTTCGGGAATGAAATCGTTGCGCATCAGCCATTCGGCAATCAGATGCGGCTGCGTCAGCGCGCGCCAGATCTTCTCCGGCGGATGGGGAAAGTCGCGTTCGACGACGACAGAGCGGGTGGTTTCCGTTGTTTCGATCATTGGTCCATTCTCTTCAGGAGATCATCGAGATCGTCGAAGCGGTCCTGCCAGAAGCCGGCCATCTCCGTCGTCCAGTCAACCAGCGTCGCGAGCGCTTCGCGCCGGGCGCTGTAATAGGTGTAGCGGCCCTCATGCCGGTCGTGCACGAGCCCTGCAGCCTTCAGGATCTTGAGATGCTTGGACACGACCGGCTGCGAAACCCCGGCATCGGCCAACAAGCCGACGACCGTGGTATCCCCCTGGCGGCAAAGGTGTTCGAAGAGCCCACGGCGTGTGGGATCGGCGAGCGCCCGAAAAACCGCGTCCTGCAACTCAGTCATGTCTCATACCCGATTGGCTATGAGATGATATATAGCCAATCGGGTATGCGTTTGTCAAACGCTTATGTTTCGTCGGCCCCCATCCCTTTCAAGTGCCTTGCAGCCGCTGCCGTACCGCCCCTCCGGCACCGCGAAAGCTTGCGCTTGTTGGCGAAATGCAGCGCCCCTATAGAAGAGGCATGATCGGTCAATGTCCGCCAATGGCGGTGAGGTAGTCTGATGGTTTCGCATATTCGTGCCGTTCCTCTCGAAAAGGCATACCGGCTGCTGAACCATGGCCCGACAGTCCTGGTTTCCGCCCGCCATGGCGGCGTTCAGGATGTGATGGCGGCAGCCTGGGCCTGCGCGCTCGATTACGATCCGCCCAAGCTGACGGTCGTGCTCGACAGCGCCACCCGTACCCGCAGCCTCGCGGAGGAAGCGGGCGTGTTCGTCATCCAGGTGCCGACCGCCGCCCAGGCGCTGCTGACCCATGCGGTGGGCACCACGAGCCTTCACGACGATCCCGACAAACTTCGCAACGCCGGCGTCAAACTGTTCGACATGCCGGACTATGATCTTCCGCTTGTTACCGGTTGCTCCGCCTGGCTCGCCTGCCGGCTGATCAGCGAGCCGTCGATCGAGAGCCGCTACGACCTGTTCATCGGCGAAGTCTTCGCGGCCTGGGCCGACGATCGCGTGTTTCGCGACGGGCATTGGATGTTCGAGACGGCCGATCCGGCCTTGCGCAGCCTGCACTATGTGGCGGGCGGGCATTTCTACGCCATCGGCGATGCGATCGACGTGTCCTCCCGATAGGCCGAAAGCGCCCACCAACGGTGGCGCGTCCGGATGGCGACACTCGGTTCCCCCCATGGAGAAGACCCGGCCGCGCTCTTTCGCACGACCGGGCCCGCCCCGGGAGGCTACGCACCTTAAAAAAACCGGCCAAAAGCCTGGCGGTGAAGCGAAGGCCGTGACGTTGCCTCAGCTCTTTCCGGACAGGGCGATCACCCGGTCGAGTGCTGCAGCGAAGCCCTTGAGCGAGACAGCGAACGCCACGTCCTTTTGGCTGTCGCTGGCGAACGCGCCGATCTTCAATGCCGTGCCGCTACGAAGCAGCGCAACCGTCGCTTCGGTGAAGGTCAAAGGCACGATGCAGCCGAGCGGCAAGCAGGTGCGGAAGCGGGTCGGCTTGCCGCCGGTCGCGTCGTCGACGCCAAGCGTCACGCCCTTGTCCAGATAAAGACCGAAGGGGAGCGCGAGGCTCCCCTCAAGCCCGGCTTCGGCCGCCGTGCGAAGCTCGATCGTCAGGACACGCTGACCGCTCTTGTGGAACTGGCGCTGCGAGAGGAGGCAATGTTTCTTTCCCTCGATCTCGGCGCAGGCGACGCTCCAGTCCTCGTAGGTCTCCGAAAGCTGGGAGGGCGCCGCGGGTTTGCCGGCGGCGTCTTCGCCATGAAGCGGCGTGATGGCGACGAACGTCGCCATCAGCATTGTCGAGAGCCAGACGAACCTGCGCATCAGAAGCGCACATCGAGCTTGGCGTCGACCGCGTTCTGCGTCGTGCCGGAGCCGAACTGGCCGGTATAGGTGATGCCGAGGCTCGCATTGCCGGTCAGCGCGAAGTCGATGCCGGCTTCGATGATCGCCGCATCCTCGGCGATCGGCGTACCGGCGACCGAGAAGGCGCTGCCCGTGCCGAACGCCATCGACGAGAACGGGGTCGTATCGCCGAAGGCATGCTGCCAGCCGAGCATGCCGCGCAGCTTCGCTTCGGTCGTGCCGAGGCTGAGCGGAGCCGAAGCGCGAAGACCGAGCGTCGTGAAGGTCGTATCCGTCGTGTTGCTCCGGCTCGAAAGGGCCGCCGCACCACCGCGCTCGGTGAAGCCGTCGGTGTGCAGGCTGACATAGGCGAGGTTGGCGAACGGCTCGAGCGCGACACTCGGCAGGTCGATGCGGTAGCCGACTTCACCGAAGGCCTGGAAGGTACCGGCGTCATAATCGGCCTTCAACTGATCGCTGAAGCCCGGGAAGGCGACATTGCGCGACGTGTTGATCGAATGCCAGGTATAGGCAAGGCCCGAGCGCAGTGCGACGTCGCCCCACCGGCTGCCGCTATAGACACCAAGGTGGTAATTGTCGCTGTTGCCGCTCGCCGAGCGGCTGTCGACGTCGAAGTTGGTCCGGCTGTAGCCGGCCATGATACCGACGAGCGCATTGTCCGAGATAGCCGCATCGAAACCGGTAACGAAACCGCCGGTCGACTGATCGAGCGCACCGGCGTTGCCGTTGCCGTCGGTGTTGGTCCAGGACCCGAACACCTGTCCCCAGCCGACCATGGCCGGCGGCGCCACCGGGACAGAGTTGACCGCCGCGACTGCGCCTGTCGTGATCTTGTCCTCCGGACCGTAGGCCAGAACCGGGACGTTTGCAGCGCCGACGTCGCCGAAAGCATCGCGGATGCGGTCGTTCGCCGCGTGGCGCAACAGGCTGCTGTCGTTGATCAACGCGGTCTGGGCCGACGCATGGACTTCGCCGGAGAGCTGATCGAAGGCACGGCGTGCCCCGGCGCCGTCGAGCAGTGTCAATGCATTGTAGAGGCCGACCGACGGGCCGCTCTGGGCAAGAGTGTTCAGCGCCAGTGCCGTCTGCCGTTGGTTGCCGGTGGCAGCCTCGCCTTCGAAGACACCAGGCTTGGGCTCTCCGCCCGGCTCGCCCGGTTTCGGCTCTCCACCCGGCTCACCCGGCTTACCCGGCTCTTCGCCGCCCGGCTTGCCGCCGTTCTTGACCTTGATCGTCAGATCGACCTGCTTTTGCTTCTGGTCGAGCGAGATTTCGAGGAACGCCGATTTCGAAATCGCCTCGGCGAACTTGCCTTCGATCGCACGATCGGCGGTCAGGATCGTGTAGGTCTGACCGGTCTTGTAGCTGGTGTTGGCGTCGAGTGCCGTCACCTGGACATTGGTACCGGTTCCGATCTTGGCGATACCGGTGTTGTCGTTGGTGCCTATGCTCTTGACAACGATCCGGTCGGAGCGGCCGTCGCCGGCGATATCGGCCTCATAGATCGAGCCAGAGGCCATATCCAGCCGGCCCATGATCGTCAGCGTTCCGGTCGAATTGTTGCCGGGCGAGATGATCGCATTCTTGTCGATAAACGTGTCGCCGACCGTGCCGGAGCCGCCGAGCCTGCCGAAAGCGGTCGAGTTCGGATTGCGAATGCGGTTCAACTCGCCGAGCACATTCACTTCATTGGTATAGAAACGATCGCCCTCAACACGTCCCGTTTCGCCATCGACGATCAGGGTGCCGCCGCTCACTTCGAAGCGGGTCTCGCTGAAGTCCACGGGACCGTTGTCCGGGTCGTTGTCGATCGTGTCGATATTGCCCTTCAGGACCAGCTTGCCGCCGGAGACATTCACCTTGCCGTAGAACTTCGACAGGTCGCCGCCAACGATGGTCTCGCCGGAGAAGTTGGTGATCGTACCCTTGCCGACCATCGTGTTGGCGAACTCGTAGCCCGTGTTCGTATGGTTGAAGTTGACGTAGCCCTTGCGCGGTCCGAAATCGATCTTCGCCGAGGAATTGACCGTGCCTGCCGCCTGCGCCTGTTCGGCGATCGGTTCAGCGATGTTGTTGAGATTGACCTTGCCGCCAATCGTCAGGTTGCCCATGCCCTCGTTGTTGATGCCGCCGACGGCGGAGAGCACGATGTCACCGCCAACCGAGAGCTTGCCGCCGTTGGCGATCGAAAGGTTCGCCCGACCAGCCTCGCCGATCAGCAACCTGTCGGCGACCTTGAGCTCACTGCCGGCGCCGTCGATGGCAGCCTGGATGGTGTCGGTGCTTTCGTCCTCGCGCAGGATCGCGGTGTTAGTCGAGACGACAGCGCCTTTTTCGACGGTAAAGCTGTCGCCGATCGTGAATTCACCGGTGTTGACCCAGCGCGTATTGTCGCCGGTGACGAGAACCGTGCCGTTTTCGAAGTAGGTCTTGTTGGTGTTGACGAGGGCGCCGTCCTCGATCCGAACCGTAGCGGTATTGAGCGTCAGTGCGCCGTAGGCGACGCCCAGGAACTCGGTGTTTAGCATGGAACCCGCGCCGCGCACCACGAGCGTTCCGTCGCCCTCCTGCAGGGCGCCGACATAGGTCTCCTTGGCCGAAACCTTGCCGCCGTTCTCGACGATCAGCGTGCCCTTGCCGCCATAGATACCGCCTTCGAAGCCGCCGACAAAGAGCATGCGGTCGCCGTTGGGGTTGGCATCGACAATGTCCCAGGTCGAGCCCGGCCCGGAGACGACGACCGTCCCGACGCTGCCGCGGCTGTCTGCGATGTAGCCATCGGTGCTTTCAACCTTGGCGCCACTGTTGATGGTCAGCGTCGCGCCGCCCGGCCCGCCGCGGATAACGAGATTGCCGTTGATCGTATGGTCGCTGGACCACGTTGTGTCGTTTGGAACCAGCAATCCGGCCGCCTTTGCCGGCGACGGCACGAGTGGCACGGCGGCCAGAGCCAGCGAGAGCAGGCCGGCGCGACCGAGCGCCGTCGAACTCAGAAGGTTGATCCTCAAAACGTCCGCCTTCGCACAGGTATTCAATGTCTGCCCCTTTTCCTTTTCATTCGTGGGCGCACAAATCCCAGGCGAACGGATTCGCCGGGAAAGCACGGGTCATGGGGCGGCTATAGCAAGCCCGCAAAAAGCGAGAATTCGGCTTTCTGCAAACGGCAGATTGCGGCGTCGAAGGGCTGTGGCTTTCTGCAAACGGCTTGTTTTCGGCGACGAACGGCGGTCGACAACCATATGGACTTGAAGGATAAAACCTCGCATGGCGCGAGGACATGAGACGGTTTTGCCTGACGAGGCTGGATATGCCGCAAGCGTTCGGCGGGCGACGCTCTTCCTCGGGCTCCTCTACCAGTTCATGCAGTTCGTCATCAGCAGTACGCTCTGGGCTTTCCTTGGATATGACCCGATTGCGATCGCGCCGATCACCCTGATCCTGATGCTGAACGGGACACTCATGTCCTATGCGATGGCAGTGGCACTCTTTCGCTTCCGGGACAGGTCCATCCTCTTCAAGCTTCTGCTCGGCTCCGCCCTGGCGCTCGTCGCCGCAGCGATCAATGCCAGCGTCGATCTCCTCAGTCACGGCCTGATCGAGCATGGCGATCCGGGCCCAATCAACTGGACCAATGTCGGCTACACTGGAGCAGGCGCTGGTCCCGAGCCTCATCCTTCAGCCATTGATCGAAAATGCGATCAAGCACGGCGTCGGCGGTTCGATCGGCGTGGTCGAGATCGTGATCCGGGCGGCAAGGCAAGGCGAGACGCTGGAGCTTTCCGTAGAAAACGACATGGCGAACGAGCCGCCGCGCCCGGCGAATAAACCTGCCGGGACCGGCACCGGACTGAGGAATGTCGCCGACCGCATCAAGGCCCTGTTCCCCGAGGTCGGAGCCTTCGTATCCGGCCTCGTGGCACCGCACCGTTTTCGGGCAGCGATCACCATGCCGCTGCGGCTGGTCTGATCGCCGCTCTCCGGCCAACGACGGCCGGCAAAGGTCGAAAGTCCGGGCCTTTCTGCAAACCGCTCGATTTGGCCGACGAACGGCAATCGACATCGGCGGCCGGTTGAAGGATAAAAATGGCCATGAAACCTGAGGACGACGCAAGATCGGTGGACGAGAGCGCTTACATCGCCAGCGTGCGGCGCGCGACGCTCTGGCTCGGTTTTCTCTACTGGTTCGTGGAATTCCTCATCAGCAGCATTCTTTGGGCGATCCTCGGGATCGACCCGATCATGTCCGCGCCAGGCAAGCTCCTGTTGATGTCCTGCGGCATGGTCTTTTCCTATGGCATCGCCGCAGCGATGTTCGGCGTCCGCCATCAACACATCGCGCTGAAGATCGTCGTCGGCTTTACGACCGCTCTGATGGCTGCGATCGCCAATACCGGCGTCGACTTTCTTCTCTATCTTTTCATCGTGCGTCCCGACCCGATCACGCCCGATTGGACCAGCATCGGTTACACGCTGGTCTACAGCATGGCGACCTTCGTCGGCTGGTCCTTCTTCTTCGTGGCATTGCTCTACAGCTTCGAACTGCGCGAGCGCGAGCGGCGCCTGGCGATCACGCGCGAGGAAGCCCTCGCCGCGCAAATGCGGGCGCTGCGCTACCAGGTCAATCCGCATTTCCTGTTCAACACACTGAACTCCATCACCGGCCTGATCGAGGAGGGGCAGCCCCTTGCCGCGACGCGCATGGTGATGTCGCTGTCCAACTTTCTGCGCACGACGCTGGAGCTTGACCCGCTGCACGACGTGCGGCTTGCCGACGAACTCGCGCTCCAGGCCGGTTACCTGCATATCGAGGGCGAGCGCTATTGCGACCGCATGAGGCTCCGAATGGACATCGACACCGGTCTCGAGGAGGCCTTGGTGCCAAGCCTCATCCTGCAGCCGCTGATCGAAAATGCCGTCAAGCACGGGGTCAGCCGCTCGCCGGATCAGGTGGAAATCGTCATCAGCGCCGCCAAAGTGGGCCATGCGCTGGAAATCTCCGTCGAAAACGACATTGCGGCAGCACCCGAAACCGAGCGGAGGCCGGGCACGGGGATCGGCCTCAAGAATGTAGCCGATCGCGTCCAGGCCCGTTTTCCCGGCGTCGGCGCCTGCGTTTCGGGTCTCGTCACGCCCGGTCGTTTCAGAGCTGCAATCACAATGCCGCTGAGGCTTGCATGAATGAAATCCAGACTGTTCCGCTTTCAATCCTCGTCATCGACGACGAGCCGCTGGCGCGGCGGCGCCTGCTGCGCCTGCTCGGCGCCATTCCCGCCGTTGAGGTGGTGGGAACGGCCGGCAACGTGCAGCAAGCCTGCTCCATGGTTGCCGAGCTTTCGCCGGACGCGATCCTGCTCGACATCCAGATGCCGGGCGGCACCGGCTTCGATGTCTTGGAACGGCTGGGCGACCACGCACCCGCAGTCGTTTTCGTGACCGCCTTCGACCACTATGCGCTGCGCGCCTTCGAAGCCGCCGCGGTCGACTATGTCACCAAGCCGATCGAATCCAGCCGCCTGCGCACCGCGATCGAGCGCGCCCGCCTCGCAATCGCCGCACGCACGAGCGCCGAGCGGGTGCTCGAACTCAACGAAACCGTGACGGCGCTGCGCCAGGCGCTGCGCAAGCACGAAACCCAGACCGGCGACCTTTGGATCAAGGCCCGGGGAGAATTCGTGCGGATCGCGCTCGACCGGGTCGTGCGCTTTCAGGCGGAACGCGACTATGTCCGCATTCACGTCGAGGGCCGGTCCTATCTGCACCACGAAAGCCTCGCCTCGCTCGAGCGTCGCCTCGATCCCGCAGAATTCCTCAGGCTGCATCGCAGCTCGATCGTGCGCCGGGACTGTATCGTGGGGCTGAAGCAGGCCCCCTTCGCCGCGCTCATCGCCCTTCTCTCCGACGGCAGCGAGATCCGCGTCGGCCGAACCTACGCCCGACACATCCGCCCGACGACCGGCGAACGCAGCCAGCCGGACTAGCCGCCGCCCACTATCGCAGGACCGCGCGCAGCCGCGGGGCGGCGAAGTCGACGAAGGCCCGGAGCTTCATCGGCACCAGCCCCTGCGGAAGATAGACGAGCTGGACCGGCAGCGCCGGGTGCTCAAAGTCTTCCAGCAGCGGCACGAGCAGGCCGTCCGCCACTTGGCGCGCCACCTGATAGGAAAGCACCCGCGTCAATCCAAGACCGGATATCGCCGCGTCGACGGCGGATTCCGCCGTATTGACGATAAGCCGCGACCGGATCGGCGCGGCCAGCTCGCGCCCGCCGTCGAGGAAACGCCAGACATGGGCGGCCGTAACGTTTTCGAAGGTGATGCAATCGTGATCGGCAAGTTCGCTCGGGTGCCGGAGCACGCCATGCCGCGCGACATAATCGGGGCTTGCATAGACCACCCGGCGCACCGTGCCGATCTTCGTCGCCACGAGATTGCTGTCGGGCAGGTTGCCGATCCTCAGCGCCACGTCGATGTGATCGTCGACGAGATTGGCGAACCGGTCGCCCAAGGCGAGCCGCATATCGACCTCGGGATGGGCCTTGAGGAAATCGACCACGACGGGAAGCACATGCAGGCGTCCGAAGACGATGGGCGCAGAGACCGTCAGATCGCCCTTGATCGTGCTGTATTCGCCGGCTGCCACCCGTTCCGCCTCTTCGACGCGGGCAAGGATCTCCTTGGCAGCCTCGACATAGACGCGGCCGGCCTCGGTCAGCTGGATCCTGCGGTTGGTCCTGGTGATGAGTTGCGCGCCCAGATGCGTTTCAAGCTCGGAAACCTTCCGGCTGATCGTGGCCAGCGGCACCTTGAGGTGCCGGGAGGCGGCCGACAGGCTGCCGTTTTCGATGACGGCGATCAGAACTCCCATGGCGTCGAGACGGTCCACTTTTATCCTTCCATAATTCGGAAATCAGACTATCGAAATCGCATTCTACTGCCGAAAATTGGAAAGTCATAGATTGATCTCGAAGGTGGTTCATTCCGAACCGCCGGAGGGCCGTGACGGTTCTCAAGCTCTTCGAGGACATCTCCCATGAAACTCTACCGCCATCCGCTCTCCGGCCACTCGCACAGGGCGCAGCTTTTCCTGTCGCTGCTCGGCGTGCCGCACGAGCTGATCGACGTCGACCTCAAGGCGCGGGCACACAAGGCGCCGGAATTCCTCGCGCTCAATCCCTTCGGTCAGGTTCCGGTGCTCGACGACGAAGGCACGGTCATCGCCGACAGCAACGCCATCCTCGTCTACCTCGCCAAGAAGCTCGGCCGCATCGACTGGCTGCCGGAAGATCCGGCCTCGGCGGCGAAGGTGCAGAAATGGCTCTCGGTTGCCGCTGGCGACATCGCCTTTGGTCCGGCAGCCGCGCGTCTCGTCACGGTCTTCGGCGCCAATCTGGATGCAGAAGGGGCTATCTCCAGGGCCCACCGGGTGCTTGCACAGATCGATGCGGAGCTTGCCGGCCACGACTTCCTCGTGGGCGCAAGGCCGACCATCGCCGACGTCGCCCTCTACAGCTACGTGTCGGCAGCACCGGAAGGCAATGTCGACCTTTCCGACTACGCCCATGTTCGTGCCTGGCTTTCGCGCATCGAGCGCCTGCCCGGCTTCGTCGGCTTTGAGAAGACCGCCGTCGGCCTCGCCGCCTGATCCAAGCTCCCCGGGGCGGCAGCGCTGCCCCGGCCCCCTTCCAACCGGGACACCCGACCATGCCGGACAACGCACAGCAGAAAAAGCCGGATTCGCCGTGGCACGAAGGCGAACTCGCCATCCAGCGCAGCCTCGGCGTCGCCGAGCGCATGGATGCGACCGGGCGCAATTTCGTGCGCAGCTTCATGCCGGAGCAGCACCAGCAATTCTTCCCGATGCTGCCCTTCGCCATGTTCGGAGCCGTCGACGCGAGCGGCGATGTCTGGGCGACGATGCGCGCGGCAGCCCCCGGCTTCATGCAGGCGCCGGACGCCTGGAATCTCGATATACGGTTGCCGCGTGACAGGGATGATCCGGCCGATGCCGGCATGGAGGACGCGCACTCCATCGGCATGCTCGGCATCCAGCTCGAAACCCGGCGCAGGAACCGGTTGAACGGCGCGATCCGGCGCGATGCCGACGACGGCTTCACGCTCCGCGTCCGGCAGAGCTTCGGCAACTGCCCGCAATATATCCAGCTTCGCCAGTTCGCCTTCGTTCGCGACCCGCACCAGCCGGCCTCGGTGCGCCCGGTGCATGGTCGCGTGCTCGACGCCCGCGCCCGGGCCATCATCGCCAAGGCCGACACCTTCTTCGTCGCGTCCTACGTCGATCGCGACAGCGGCGAGCGCCAGGTCGACGTCTCGCATCGCGGCGGCAAGGCGGGTTTCGTACAGATCGGCGAGGACGGCGTGCTGACGATTCCGGACTTCTCCGGAAACCTGTTCTTCAACACGCTCGGCAATTTCATGGTCAACCCGCGCGCAGGACTGCTGTTCGTCGATTTTGCGACCGGCGACATGCTGCAGATGACCGGCAGCGCCGAGGTGATCCTGTCTTCTCCGGAGGTCGCGGCATTTCAGGGCGCCGAACGCCTGTGGCGCTTCCGGCCGGAGAAGGTCATTTATCGCGAGGACGGCCTGCCGCTTCGCTGGGCCTTCGAGGAGGGCGGCTGGTCTCCCAGTCTCAATTCCACCGGCGACTGGGATCAGGCGAAGGTCCGGCTTGAGGCCGCGGCCCTTGCCGATGCGTGGCGCCCGTTCCGGATTGCCCGCGTTGAGGACGAGAGCACGACGATCCGCTCACTCTACCTCGCGCCGGACGATGGCGTCGGGCTCATGGCCCATCAGGCCGGCCAGCACCTGCCGATCCGCATCAACGTCGGAGACGGCGAAAGACCGCTCGTCAGGAGCTATACGCTGTCCTCGGCACCGACGGATGGTCTCTACCGCATCAGCGTCAAGAAGGACGGCGTGGCTTCCCGGCACTTGCACGGACTGAAGCCTGGAGACCGGATCGAGGCGCGGGCGCCTGCCGGCAGCTTCACGATCGATGGAACCGAGCGGCGGCCCGCCGTGCTGATCGGCGCCGGCGTCGGCATCACGCCGATCCTTGCCATGCTCAAGCACATTGTCGCCGAAAGCCGCCGCAAGCGGCGCACGCGCCCGACCTGGATCTTTCAGGCCGCCCGCTCGCCGGAAGAGCGCGCCTTCGATCGGGAGATCGCCGACCTGGTCGCGGAAGGCGAGGGCAATATTCGTCTGGTGCGGGCGCTGAGCCAGCCGGCAACGGCCATCGAAAGCCAGGACTATGACATTGCCGGTCGCATCGACCTCACCCATCTCAAGGCCACCCTGCCCTTCGACGACTACGATTTCTATCTCTGCGGCCCGGCCGCCTTCACCCAGTCGCTCTATGACGGCTTGCGGGCGCTCAACATCGCCGATGCCCGCATCCATGCGGAGGCCTTCGGGCTGTCGTCGCTGACCCGGCGACCGGACGGCGGTTCTGGCCCGGTGATGGTACCGGCGGCGAACGCCCCGGTTCACGTCGTCTTTGCCAAGTCGAGCAAGGAGGCGCGCTGGCAACCGGGCGAAGGCACGCTGCTTGATCTGGCGGAGGCGCGTGGCCTGAAGCCGGAATACGGCTGCCGCAACGGCAGTTGCGGCACCTGTCGGACGCCAGTGCTGGAGGGCAGGGTGACCTACCCCTCGCAGCCCTCCTTCCCGGTCGGCGAAGGCGAAGCGCTGATCTGTTGCGCCGTGCCGGCGGAGAGCGAAACGGGCAAACTGCATCTTTCGCTCTGAGCCCTGGTTCGGCTATGGATGATGCACCACATCATCAGGCAGTCGACCTCGGCCGAGCGGGATGCGCCATGAACGACCAACAGCTACGCGATATCGTGCTCTGGCTTTCAGAACAGGGCCTGAAGGGACTGGACGAGCCGGAGCTGTTTGCCGGCTTCTGCGAGCAATGTCGGGCAGCCGGTCTCGACCTTGCCCGCGCGCTCGGGTTGATCGACACGTTGCATCCCGAATTCGAGGGGCGCGCGTTCCAGTGGAACGACGAAAGCGAGATCACGCCGGAGGTCATCCAATACGGCTCGACGACCACGGGCGAGGCGCTGCTGAACTGGCAGAATTCGATCTTCTACCACATGCTTTGCGACCGAACCGCGGAGCGCCGCATCCGGCTTTCCTCCGACGAGGGCACCACCTACAACATATTGGACAAGCTGAAAGACGAAGGCCACACCGACTGCGTCAGCATGATCCACCACTTCACCGACCAGGGCCGCGTCGGCGAGATGGACTGTTTCTATTCCTATTGGACGACGCGGAACGACGGTGGCTTCAGCGACGATGACATCGCAGCACTCCGTATCCTGCTGCCAACGCTTGCGCTGGCGGTGAAGGCAGGCTCATGCGTGAGGATCATCAGCACGCTTGCGGACGTTTATCTCGGCGCCGATGCCGGCCAGCGCGTCGTCAAAGGCAGCATTGCCCGCGGTTCGGCCGAACGCATCGAAACGGTCATGTGGTTTTCCGACCTGCGCGGCTATACGCGCATCTCCGACACCGCAGCACCCGACGAGATCATCCCGCTTCTCAACGATTATTCAGGAACCGTGATCACCGCCATTCACGACCATGGCGGCAGCGTGCTGAAGCTGATCGGCGACGGTGTTCTGGCGATCTTCAATGCCGACGATCCGGGGACCGCCTGCGCCAACGCAATCGCCGCCGAACGGCAGCTGCGCCGCATGCTTGCGGAACTCGACACCCGCCGGCAGGCCGAAGGCAAGCCGACCACCGAGGTCTATCTCGGGCTCCATATTGGCGAAGTTTTCTATGGCAATATCGGCAGCCAGACCCGCCTCGATTTCACCGTGGTCGGCCCGGCGGTCAATGAGGTGAGCCGCATTTCCTCGATGTGCCGTTCCGTCGAGCGGCACATGATCATGTCGTCTGATTTCGTCGAAGCCTGCCCGCCGGATGAACGGGTCCACGCAGTCTCGCTCGGCCGCTTTGCGCTGCGCGGCATCGCGAGGGCCAAGGAGCTGTTTACCTGGGATCCGGAATTGCCGGTGGCCTGAGACGCAGCGGCTACTGGCTCATCGCGCCTGCAGAAAGACGCGAGAGGTGGCGATGCTGCAGCTCGATCTGCACCTCGTCCTGAAAAACCAGAACCTGATGGCGCACTTCGTCTTCCGAACATCCGCAGGCAAAGAGCTCATCCGCTAGAGCGCGGCAGCGGCGGCGCCAGAATTGCAGCGCTTCGGCACCGTGCAGATCTTCAAGCTCGGCGGCAGCACTGCGAATGGCATGCAATCTCCTGACCACCGGAAACGGAACAATGGTGTTGGTTTCCGTGGCTTCCACTGATTGATTGCTTGCCATCGTCTCGTTTGCCCCCTGGACTTCGTGCGTTGACGCGAACGCACAAAGACGCCCTACGCGTAGTGATATCGAGCAATGGCTCCGCTTCCGGTGTCCCCAACCGAAGGCGATTTGCTCTGCTGATTCCATTTCTACGAAGCCTATGGTTAACGTTTCCTTCCCACCGGTGCCGAAGTGAACCGATTGCGTCTCGCAGGTGCACGAGACATCGGTCGCGTCACGTGGCCGACACGCTTTCACGCTTTTCTGGGTTGGTTTCGATCCAAAAACATGACATTAAAAATCATCTTTCTATCAGCGCCCATGGCGCCCCCGCCCCCAGTGAGTGCACGTGCATGCTGAAGCGTTTCTTCGCGTTCTACCGCCCCTATCGCGGCCTGTTCATTCTCGACTTTTCCTGCGCCGTACTATCAGGCCTGCTCGAACTCGGCTTCCCGATTGCGGTGAAGCTGTTCGTCGACCAGCTCTTGCCGAGCCAGGAATGGACACTGATCCTGCTGTCCTCCGTGGGGCTGCTGATCGTCTACCTGCTCAACACCGGCCTGATGGCAACCGTCACCTATTGGGGCCACATGCTCGGCATCAATATCGAGACGGACATGCGGCGCATGGCCTTCGATCATCTGCAGAAGCTCTCTTTCTCGTTCTTCGACAACCAGAAGACCGGCCATCTCGTCGGCCGCCTCACCAAGGATCTGGAAGAAATCGGCGAGGTCGCGCATCACGGTCCGGAGGATCTGTTCATTGCCGTCATGACCTTCATCGGTGCGCTGATCCTGATGCTGATGGTGCATTGGCAGCTGGCGCTGATTACCGCCGCCGTCGTGCCGCTGACCGCCTGGGTGACCAGCCGCTACGGCGGGCGCATGACCCGGAATTTTCGCAATCTCTACGGCCGGATCGGAGACTTCAACGCCCGTATCGAGGAGAATGTCGGTGGCATGCGCGTGGTCCAGGCCTTCGCCAACGAGGCCCATGAGCGCAGCCTGTTCGAGACCGACAACCAGAACTATCGCCGCACCAAGCTTGAGGCCTACCGTATCATGGCGGCCAGCACGTCGCTGAGCTACATGAGCATGCGGCTGACGCAGCTGATCGTGATGATTACCGGGTGCTACTTCGTGTTGACGGGCGAGCTGACCAATGGCGGCTTCGTCAGCTTCCTGCTTCTGGTCGGCGTCTTCTTCCGGCCGGTCGAGAAGATTAATTCGGTGATCGAGACCTATCCGAAGGGCATCGCCGGCTTCAAGCGCTTCCTCGAACTGATGGAAACCGAGCCCGATATCGAGGATCGTCCCGGTGCGACCGACGTCGCTGATCTCAAGGGCGACATCACCTACAGCAACGTCTCCTTCGGCTACAGCGCCGAAAAGCCGATCATCCAGAATATCGACCTCACGATCCGCGCCGGCGAGACGATCGCCTTCGTCGGCCCGTCGGGCGCCGGCAAGACGACGATCTGCTCGCTTCTGCCGCGCTTCTACGAAGTGATGGAAGGCGCAATCACTGTCGACGGCACCGATATCCGCGACATCACCCTGTCGTCGCTGCGCGGCCAGATCGGTATCGTGCAGCAGGATGTCTTCCTCTTTGCCGGCACCATTCGCGACAACATCGCCTATGGCCGGCTCGGAGCAAACGAAGCCGACATCCTGGAAGCGGCGCGGCGCGCCCGGCTCGACGGCATGATCGCCGCCCTGCCCGACGGCATGGACACGGTGATCGGCGAACGCGGCGTCAAGCTTTCCGGCGGACAGAAACAGCGACTGGCGATCGCCCGCATGTTCCTGAAAAACCCGGCGATCCTCATTCTCGACGAGGCCACCTCGGCGCTCGACACGGAAACCGAGAGAGCAATCCAGCAGTCGCTCGCCGAGCTTTCCAAGGGGCGCACGACGCTGATCATCGCGCACCGGCTGGCAACGATCCGCGATGCCGACCGCATCGTCGTGGTCGACGGCAGCGGCATTCGCGAGCAGGGACCGCATGCAACGCTGCTGGCCGCCAAGGGCGCCTACAGCCGCCTCTATCACGCCCAGGCAGGCGCCGGCTGAGGAGAGCTGTCGGCGCGGCATTGCAAGTGCCGGGAGGGGACGGTACGAACGAAGGCAGACACCGCCCTGCCCTTCGTCGGACCGATCCTTCAGCGCCATGACCACTTCCGAACTTTCCACTCTCGAACGCGCCCTAAAAGCCCTGCCCCAACACTATCCCGGTCCCGGCGGCGTCGCCGGTGTGGTCCGGGATGGTCAGGTGATCCTCAGCCACCGCTGGGGCTACGCCGACCTGACCGCCCGCAGGCCGATGACGGCGACAACCCGCGTACCGATCTGCTCGATCACCAAGCAGATGACCTGCGCCGTGCTTCTGGACGCCGTCGGCGAACCGGCAAAGCTCGACCGCGCGCTCGACGCCTACCTGCCTCTGCTCGAAGGCAAGCGCCCGACCGTGGCCCATCTCTGTCACAACCAGTCGGGGCTGCGCGACTACTGGGCGCTGACCGTGCTGCAAGGCGCCAGGCACGACGGCGCCTTCCGCCGCGAGGACGCACGGCCCCTGCTCTCCTCCGCGCGGTCGACCCATTTCGAGCCGGGCACGCGCTACTCCTATTCGAACGGCAATTTCCGCATTCTCGCCGACCTCATCGAAGCGCATACCGGGCGCTCGATGGCCGAGCTCTATCAGCGTTCCGTGTTCGGCCCGGCCGACATGCAGACCGCTGCCCTCACCGCCGATACGAGCCTGCCCCCCGACGGTATCGTCGGCTACGAGGGCAATGAGACGGCTGGCTATTTCGAGGCGGCCAACAACATCTACTGGGCGGGCGATGCCGGTGTTTCCGCTTCGCTCGACGATATGCTCGCCTGGGAATGCTTCATCGACCGGACGCGGAATGACGAAAACAGTCTCTATCGCCGCCTGTCCGTACCGCAGACCTATGCCGATGGCCGCCCGGCCCATTATGGGTTCGGCCTTGCGCATGAAAAGATCGGCGACGTCGCCATCACCGGCCATGGCGGCGCGCTGCGCGGCTTCCGCAGCCGCAGGCTCTACGCGCCCGCTGAGCGCCTTTCGGTCGTGGTGATGTTCAACCATGAAGCCGACGCCCATGCGGCGGCGACCGCATTGATGAAGGTCGCCCTTGGCCACAGCGATGCCGAGCCCGCGACAGGCACCTGGGATGCCGACGGCACCGGCAGCTATCTGGATCCGGAAACGGGCCTCGCACTCGTTACCAGGCCCGCCGGCAAATCCCGCGTCGCGCTGAACTTCGCCACGGGTGCCGAAACGCTTGCGGTCGGTCCGGATGGCAGCGCGCAGTCAGCGGCCGTTACCCTTCGCGTGGAAGGCGCCTCGCTGCACATGGAGCGCCCGCGTGAGAACCTGACGGTTCACGCCGCGCGCATCTCTGGCGCCGCCAAGCCTGATATCGCCGGCCGCTACCATGCGGCAGAACTCGACGCCCATCTCGACATCGTCTCCACCAACGGCGTCTTCTATGGTGGTTTCGACGGTTCGCTTGGCAGAGGCGCCATGCACGCCCTGCGGCCGCTCGCCGACGATGTCTGGCTGCTGCGCTGCAAACGCTCGATGGACGCGCCGGCACCGGGAGACTGGACCGTAGTCGTTTCGCGTGACGCAGAAGGCAAGGTGACGGGGCTGACGATCGGCTGCTGGCTCGCCCGGCGGATCGACTATAGCAAGATCGGCTGATGTCGAGATTGTGCCGCCGGCGATGCTCGCAGGCGGGACCATGCTGCACAAGATGACCAGCAACCGGAAGACCAGAACGTGAAACAGAAGCGACCGACAGCCGCCCGAGATACCGGCCGCCGCCCCGCGGCCGATACGGGAAAACGCGTGACGGTCGCCCGCGCCCTTTCCAAGCTTGGTTACTGCTCGCGCACGCAGGCCGAAAAGCTGGTGCTTGAAGGCCGCGTCAGCATCAACGGGCGCAAGGCGACTGACCTCACCGCATGGGTCGATGTCGACATGGACCGTCTCGCCGTCGACGGTAAGGCCGTGCTTGCCCAAGAGAAGGTCTACCTGATGCTGAACAAGCCGCGCGGGCTGGTGACGACCAGGCATGACCCGGAGGGCCGGCCGACGGTCTTCGACTGCCTGAAGAACATCGACTCCACCCATCTGTCGCCGGTCGGACGCCTCGACAAGGCGAGCGAGGGCCTTCTGCTGTTCACCAACGACACGGTGCTTGCGCAGCGGCTGCTCGATCCGGAAACCCATGTCGGCAAGGTCTATCACGTGCAACTGACCGGGCAGATCGACGACGCGCAGCTTGCGCAAATGGTCGCCGGCATCGACGAAGGCGGCGAGATGTTGCGGGCCGCCAGGGCCGAACGCCTAAGGGTGGGCGGCCGCAACATGTGGATCGAGGTGGAACTCGAAGAGGGTCGAAACCGCCAGATTCGCCGCATGCTCGATGCGCTCGGCTTCGAAGTGCTGCGGCTGCTGCGAGTTTCGATCGGGACGATCGCTCTCGGTGATTTGCCGAAGGGTGCTGCGCGTAACCTCACCGCCGACGAAATCGCCGATCTGAAGCGGCGCACCGGCCTCTAGGCCCTTCCCGCGGCGCGCAGCCAAACGCGCGATGGGTGGAAATCCACCCACGCCAGCACCGCCATGTTTCCAAATCCACCCAAAGCCGATCCAGGCTCCTGACAAATGCGTCGGATCGTGCGGACAGCCCGTTGTCTGTGCTAAGATTGCGTCCGCAAATGGGGGCATCCAGCACCGGCGTGGGAGGAAACCTTGCCGGCTGGCCATATTTCATCCGGGAGGAAGAAGATGAAAACCCTCAACGCATTGCTCGGCGCCGTTGCCGCCCTTTCCATTTTTGCCGTTTCCGCCAACGCACAGACCTACCCCGAGCGTTCGATCACCATGGTCGTGCCCTTCTCCGCCGGTGGCCCGACGGATACGGTTGCGCGCCTGGTTGCTGAATCCATGTCGAAGGACCTCGGCCAGCAGATCATCGTCGAGAACGTCGGCGGCGCCGGCGGCACGCTTGGCGCCGGTCGCGTCGCCCAGGCCGATCCGGACGGCTACACCGTGCTGCTCCATCACATCGGCATGGCAACCAGCGCGACGCTCTACCGCAAACTCGCCTATGACACGCTGAACGCCTTCGAATATGTCGGCCTCGTCACCGAAGTGCCGATGACCATCGTCGCGCGCAAGGACCTCGAGCCGACCGACCTCAAGGGTCTCGTCGAATATGTGAAGGCGAACAAGGACACGGTCACCGTCGCCAACGCCGGCATCGGCGCCGCCTCGCACCTCTGCGGCATGATGTTCATGAGCGCCATCGAAACGCCGCTGACCACCGTTCCCTACAAGGGCACCGGTCCGGCGATGACCGATCTCCTCGGCGGTCAGGTCGACATCATGTGCGACCAGACGACCAACACCACCAAGCAGATTCAGGGCGGCACGATCAAGGCTTACGCCGTCACCTCGCCCGAACGCCTGAAGGTCTTCCCGGACTTGCCGACGACCACCGAAGGTGGTCTGCCGAACCTGCAGGTTGGTATCTGGCACGGCGTCTACGCGCCGAAGGGTACGCCGGCTGAAGTGACCGAACGCCTGTCGAAGTCGCTGCAGGTGGCGCTCAAGGATCCGAACGTGGTTGCCCGCTTCGGCGAACTCGGCACCGAGCCGTCTTCGGACGCCGACGCCACCCCGGCCGCGCTGAAGACCAAGCTCGAAGGCGAGATCGCCCGCTGGAAGCCGGTGATCGAAGCGGCCGGCCAGTACGCCGACTAATCCACCGCTCATCGCGCCGCGCTCTCGAGTCATCTCGGGGCGCGGCGGTTCTGACATGGGCATGTTCCCGACGGTGTCCGGACAGGCGCCGTCAACAGCGGTTGACAGCTGTCAACGCGACGTTGCCCAATGTGCGAACCCGGCGCGAGCCGGCAATGCCAATGCGGGAGGCCGTCGACGCCTCGGCCCGGCTACCCCGCGAAAACAAATGGGGACACGATGAAATCACTCTCCTTCGATAGCACCAATGCGCTCTGCGGCGGGATCCTGACCGCGGTCGGCCTGTTCTTCGCCTGGCAGGCCTTCAACCTAGAGCTCGGCACGGCCTTCCGCATGGGGCCTGGCTATTTCCCCCTCGTGCTCGCGATCATCCTGACGCTCCTCGGCATCGTGATCCTCGTACAGTCCACCCGCGTCCAGGGGGAGCCGATCGGCGCGATTGCGCTGCGTGGCATGCTCTTCATTTTGCCGGCGCCGGTTTTCTTCGGCCTCACGGTCCGCGGCCTCGGCTTCGTCCCGGCACTGTTCTTCACGGCACTCATCGCCTGCTTTGCCTCCGGCCGCATGACGCCGCTCATGGCTTTGGCGCTCTCCGCAGCGCTGACGGCCTTCTCCGTCGCCGTGTTCAGCTATGGTCTCGGCCTGCCCTTCCAGCGCTTCGGCCCCTGGGTCCAATTCTAGGAGACGCGCAATGGATCTTTTCAACAATCTCGCGCTCGGCTTTGTGACCGCCGGTTCCCCCGCCAACCTGCTCTTCTGCCTCATCGGCGTGCTTCTCGGCACCCTGATCGGGGTCCTTCCGGGCATCGGCGCAACGGCAACCATCGCCATGCTGCTGCCGATCACCTTCCAACTCGAGCCGGTCTCCTCGCTGATCATGCTCGCCGGCATCTATTACGGCGCGCAGTATGGCGGCTCGACCACGGCGATCCTGATCAACATGCCGGGCGAATCGTCGTCAGCCGTCACCGCGATCGACGGCTACCAGATGGCCCGCAAGGGTCGGGCCGGCGCCGCCCTGGCGATCGCTGCCCTCGGCTCATTCTTTGCCGGCACCGTCTCGACCTTCCTCGTCGCGGTCTTCGCACCGCCCCTGACCGAAATCGCCCTGAAGTTCGGCGCTGCCGAATACTTCTCGTTGATGATCGTCGGCCTCGTCTCCTCGATCGCACTCGCGCACGGGTCGATCGTCAAGGCGCTGGCCATGGTCGCCCTCGGCCTCCTGCTCGGCCTCGTCGGCACCGATATCTATTCCGGCACGCCGCGCTTTACCCTCGGCATCCGGGAATATGCCGACGGCCTGAACTTCGTAGCGCTCGCCGTCGGTGTCTTCGGCATCGCCGAGATCCTGCGCAACCTTGAAAACGAACGCACCCGCGAGGTGCTGATGGCCAAGGTCACCGACCTGATGCCGACCAGGGACGACTTCAAGCGCATGTTCGCGCCGGTCGTGCGCGGCACCATCATCGGTTCGGCGCTCGGCATTCTGCCCGGTGGCGGCGCAATCCTTGCGGCCTTCGCTTCCTACACCGTGGAGAAACGCGTCTCGGACCACCCCGAAGAGTTCGGCCACGGTGCGATTGCCGGCGTCGCCGGTCCGGAAAGCGCCAACAATGCGGGCGCGCAGACCTCGTTCATTCCGCTGCTCACCCTCGGCATTCCCGCCAATCCGGTGATGGCGCTGATGATCGGCGCGATGATCATCCAGGGCATCGTGCCCGGTCCGAACGTCGCAAGCGAACAGCCCGCCCTCTTCTGGGGCATCATCGCCTCCATGTGGATCGGCAATCTGATGCTCGTGGTCCTGAATCTGCCGTTGATCGGGCTCTGGGTGAAGCTGCTCAAGATCCCCTATTACGTGCTCTTCCCGATCATCATGGCGTTCTGCTCGATCGGGGTCTACAGCGTCAACTCCAATGTCTACGACCTCTATGCCGTCGCCTTCTTCGGCCTCGTCGGCTACCTGCTGTTGAAGCTGCGCTGCGAACCCGCTCCGTTGCTGCTCGGCTTCGTGCTCGGACCGCTGCTCGAAGAGAACCTCCGCCGCGCCATGATCCTGTCGCGCGGAGACCCGACGACATTCGTCACTCGACCGATCAGCGCCATCCTGCTTCTGATCGCAGCCCTGGTGCTCGTCGTCGTGTTCCTGCCGAGTGTGAATGCCAAGCGCCACGAGGTTTTTGTCGAGGAGGATTGATCCCTGCCCGCCAATTTCGCAACAATAACAATATAATTCAATAGGTTAATCGCCGCGCCCCAATCGGAGGCGCGGCGTTCTTCTGGCTGCGGCATTCTGCCCCTGCGCGGTTTGCCACATTGAGCTTTATCAAGCCGGTCGCCAATCTCTGCCCCATCGAAACAGGAACGAGCCGGGGCGATGACACGTCGCGAGAAGATCAGATGGAACAATGCCGTGCGCATGCTTTGCGCCGCGGCGCTGTTCCTGCTTGGTTTTGCCCATCTCGGCCCTGCCCTGGCCACTCGCCTGCCGGCGGCCGAACTGGCGCTCTATGCCCTGCCCGACGGGTCCCTGCCCGATTTTTGCCAGACCGGTTTGGGTGAAGACGGCAAAGACCAGCCCGGCCATAAACATGTTTGCAGCGCCTGTCGGTTCTTCTGGGCGCTGCTGACGCCGCCGGACGGTTCTCTCAGCGAGCGCCTGGAGGCAAACCGCACACCTGCGATCCGGGTTGCGGCAGTTCGACCGGTGCCACAAGTTCACGCACCCAATGCCCGTCCGCGAGGCCCGCCACAGGTCGTCATCCGGCTTTGACCTCCGTTGACAGCTGTCAACATCCTCCTTCGACGCCCGTCGGCATCGGGGCATCACGCCTCCTTGCGTCGGTCATGCGGACGTTTATCATGCCAGAAACCCTGATCACCACTGCCGCGCCAGCGGCTCCCCCTCGCGCGTCCTCGATAAGGCCGCCTCGCCCGGCCTCGCGTAGTCGTGTCGTCGGCGAAAACCTGACCCTGCTCTATGAGGGCGGACGCAACCGCGCGCTCTACCGTGTCGTTGACGGCTGCGTCGTGCTTTCGCAACTTCTCAACGACGGTCGCCGCCAGATCACCGACGTGCTCGGACCGGGCCGGCTCTTCGGCTTCACTATCGACGGCCGCAACATCGCCACCGCCGAAACGCTGAGTATCGCGCGCATCGAGCCTCTGGGTGACGCGGATCTCAACGCCACCAATCCGGCCGTCGCCAGCGAGTTGAAGACGACGCTTCACCGCATGCAGATCCATGCCACGCTGCTTGGTCGCAAGACCGCCAGCGAGAAAGTCGCCAGTGCGCTGGTGGAACTATCGCGCCTGTTCAATCGGACCGGCCGTAACGGCGCCCCTGCCCGGTTGAGCTTTCATCTCCATCTCACCCGCGCCGACCTTGCGGATTGGCTTGGCCTTACCGTCGAAACGGTCAGCCGCTGTCTCAACCGTTTCAAGCGCGAGGGCCTGATCGACTTCAGCCACCCGAAGACAATGCGTGTCCTCGATCCCGAACGCCTCGAAACGACCGCCGGCTTCACCCGACAACAGACCGGCGAGACGACACGCCCTTGAATAAAACCCGCGCCGCCTGTCCCCCCAATGCGGCCACCCACGCAAAGGAAAAACCATGATTGCGAGACTTGTCTACCACGTGCCGGTGTTCGGCTGGATGCTCAAGGAGGCCGTGCAAGGTTCACAGACGGCCAAGGTGCTGTTTCTGATCAACTGCGCGCTGCTCTGGCTGCTCGCCATCGTCGCCTTCGGCTACCCGGCGATCATCATTCCGGCATTGACGCTGGTGCCGGTGATCTTCGTTCTGTTGATCGTGATCACGATGGGCTGACGCCTATACGGTCCGGCGGCAAGCTTTCCGCGCTGCCGCCGGTTCAAAGCACGCCCCAGCCGCGGTAACGCCCGCGGCCGGTCATCTCGCGGATGCCAAGCTCTCGAACGAGGTTCAGCGCGCCGCGCGGCGTCACCCCGACATGCTTGGCGACCAAAGCTGCCGATACGATCGGCCGCGACAGAACCAGGTCGATCAAGGCCGGCAGACTGCTGTTGGAACGACGATCGCGAATGCGCATGTCCATCTGGGTCTTCGCAAGCGACAGACGGTCGAGTTCCTTGAGACCGAGATCCGCCGTCACCGTCATCGCCTCCAGAAAGGCGCTCCAACGGGTCAGTGCGTCCTGGGACCTCCGTCGCTCATAGCGGATGGTCTTTAGCCCGGTGTTGAACGACAGCAGGTGCGAGGTGACCTTGCCTCTGGAGCGCAGGTAAGCGCCGACCAACAATGACCCCAGCCAATGCTGACGGCGCAGAGGCTCCCTCCGCTCCCAGGCATCGAAGAGCAAGGCGGCTCCAAGACAGGGCGGCAGCTGATCAGCCGCTGCCACCATCTGGCGCCATTCGTCAAGACGCACTTCCTCATCCCACTCTTCGTCGAAGAGCAGGCCGAGCTGTCCCATCGGCTCGCGGGCTGTCGCTAACGCCGTCCGTTCTGCGACTTCCAGCGTGTCCTGGTCATGCGCATCGAGCAGGCGCTGCGAGCGAGCGATGGCGGCGTCGATGGCCGCGAATTCGGCCGCCATCGGATTGCTGTCGCCGTCGTCCTCCGGCTCGCCCCGCTCCGGCTCACGATCGACACCCGCCGCCTGCCGTGTTTCGGCCGGCGCAAGTGAAGGGATATCGAGCTCCAGGGCTGGGCTCTGTTCGCCGCTGAGTGTTGCAAGCCCCTGGGCAGAAAGGGCCCAACCAGGCTCGCCGAGCCAGATGCGGCGGCGGACTTTCAGGACCGAATGGGCGATGGTCAACTCGTGGGTCGGCGCTCGGGCGTCCATGTGCGCATCGTGCAGCACAAGATCCTCGACATGAACGAGTTCGCCCGCCACCCAAAGTGCTGCCGTCGCATCGAAGAAATGCCCGCGCTCGCGGTACCCGTCTTCGACGACATGACGGTTCGTGCGCTCATCGAGCCGCGCCAAGGCGTCTTCCGCCGAAATCATCAGCGGGATCAGCGTTGGATGGTAGGGATCGGGAGACTGGTATCGCATTTTGAAAATAAACGGTTCCTGCGGATGTGGAACGTAACATGAGAATCACTTCCCCCACAGGCAGGAGACGCTTTCTCCACCGCTTGAAGACCAGCAAGCTGCGCCGCCTGATTTCGCAAACGACGACGGGGCGAATATTTCTATTCAAACAGGACTTGCATGTGTCTCGGCGCACGCCAATGTGTTGACAGCTGTCAACCGTGTTGATGTCTCGTCTATCAACGCCAAACCCGGTCAGTGAGTTGAGTACCATACTCGCTGTTTCCCCCAGCCATACCGTGTTCGCAATCCACGCGGCAGTGAGATCCAACTATGCTTGGTGCTTTGTCGCTTTAGTTTACCCTTTCGCGACCCAGCTTTTTGGGGGGAGGGCGCTCGGCTTTAAACTAGCAACCTGTTGACAGCTGGCAACAGCCCGCGAGTTCGCCACCTGAACGGATTCTGCCGCTAGAACGGGCTCTAACAAGGGAGGACGCTCAATCATTCGGCTCGAGATCGAGAAATTCGAAGTCTTGTACGCTGAGTCCGCGCAACGGAACTGAACCGCCCCTTCCTTTCCAAAAGAAGGAGAAACAGCAATGTTTTCTGATGGGTGGCGAGGGTCTGAAAACAATCTCAGACGTAAGAATAACGTAGAGATGTCAACGAATCCCTGCACTTACAGTGTCCCGCATTTCAACGTCACAGACAAGCCAAAGCGTTTCCGCGAGAGGCGACGCTCATGCCCCCTGTCGCTGTTCATCCGCTCACGGCCACCACTCCGGCCTGGGCTCGCAAGCGCGCCGACAGCATCGCCGACACGGTGAATGTCTGGTTTCTCGCGCGGCGCGTCAGGTCCCGCAGATAGCCCCCAGCCGAATGAATGTGCTCGGATCGTTCAAGAAGGCAGGCGAGTACCGTTGCCGTCGTTTCGGGACCAAGCACCGTGCACGCCTCGTCGTAGGCCTCCGGGCTGACGCCGAGCATCGTCCTGACAACGGTTGCGGCTAGGAACATGTCCCGCCAGTTGCCAATTCGCCCGGCTGGTCCATAGTCACGGATCTGCGGGCAGGCTTTCAGCACCACCGGCAGCGCGCCGATATGATCGTGAAGGCGAGAAAGGCCGGGCGACTTTGCACTGCCTGCAACGGTATCATCATCCGCGGTGCATGACGTCTTGGTGCCAGCCAGATCCGAAAATGCCGCTTCAGGTCTTTCACAAGCGTTTTCAGATTCAGATTGATAATCGGATTCTGAACTCTGTATGTGCCGCTCATACTGGCGTTCATTGGCAGCCGTATTCTGCGTTTTCAGCAAGTTTTCCAGGTAATTAGTCAGATTGTCGCGGAGTGCCGACAAAACGGCGAGGGCGCGCTCCACTTCGGTGATCAGCGGCTTGCGCGACAGTGCCGTGTAGACCGCCTGGCACTGCGTTTCCGCTTCTTCCGCTTGGAGGACATCGGACTGGCGCAGGAGCTCGACGAGCTTGACGACGTCGCGCCGGCAAAGGCTCAGACGTTCGCGCATCACCTGCAGGTAGCGACGATCCGCTTCCAGCCGTGCCGCTTCCGCTGCGAACTCGGACGCCCGTGCAAGCATCGGGGCGAGATCGAAGCCAAAGGCCTGGCCGATCGCGCCCTTGCGGTCACGCCGGGCGTAACGCTTGCCGTTGGGACTGTCGCGCCTGAGGATGAGCCCAGCCTCGACAAGCGCCGTCAGATGCCGCCTCAGCGTCGTCTCGGCCATGCCGTGCGTACGGAGCGAAAGCTGCGCATTCGACGGAAACACGACGAGGCCGGCGGCCCGGTCGAGTTCGGCCTTTGGGTAAAAGGACAGCAGTGCGTTCAGCACCGCAAGCGAACGGTCGGAAACCCCAAGGCTTGTCTTGGCGGCACATACCGTTCGAAACAATTTCCATTTGTCGACGCTCCCGTCGTCGACGGCCGGAGCGCTGGAAAGTTGGTGTGCCAACATCCCAAGCGTCATCGACCGCCGCCCGAAGGGCGTCGTGACAATCCCACGATCCATTCTTCTTCACCTTTTCCAAGGCAAAAGAAATCCGTTCGCCGAAACGACGTTGAAAACTCTTGACACCGATTCGCGGAAATGGGATTCTCTAGTTGCTACACGAGAGAAGGGTTTCCGCAGCGCTAGTCGTTCGGAAGCCTTTTTCTTTTGCTCAGTTAGTCTCCTGTTTCCTCTTGATATTCGAGGTACAGAGATTTGAGCCTCTGCCTCACGAAATCTGCAAAGCCTGGTGCCGTCTTGCTGTTGAAGGCAAGCGTCGTCTCGACGTCCGTTTCACGGATACGCACCGGGATTGTGTTGTCTGGCGCCAGCCATGGGATAGGCCGGGCACGCGCCCTGGAGGCGCTTAAGAAGGTGCACAAGGCGTCGAAACGCTGATCGCTGCCGGCCTTCTGGAATTCTCGGCCTTGCGTGAAGGCGGCTGCGGCCTCCGGCTTGCCATCTTGTGCGAGAAGCTCAGCGAGTTCAAACCAACGGCGCCGTCCGATCGATGGTGCCGGTCCGATGGCCTCGATCAGCGCAATCGGTAGCCGGCGAACAACAGAAATCATCTTCGACAGGGCGGCTTTGTCGACACCCAGCGCCGACATGATGATCTCACGCGAAAACCCGCGATCCTCAAGGCGGCCGCCAAAGAGCGAGCGCTCGATGAAGGAGAGGTCGGAACGGGTGTTGTTTTCCTGTCCCTGCGAGACGACCAATTGCTCGTCATTGAGATTGCGAACGACCGCACGAACACTGCTACCGATGTCGCGGGCAGCAGCCAGGCGGCGATGGCCGTAGGCGACCTGGTATCGCCCCTCGATGGTTGGATGCGGCCGGACCAGGATGGGCACCTGTTGTCCGTGCTCTCGCATCTGTTCAGCGAGGCTCAGTTGCGCGTCGGCCGCAATCCCGAGGCGATCGACGATGAAGGATGCGTCGATGAGCGCCGGATCGAGTTCGACGACCGCTTGCCCTTCGGCAAGTTGCCGCTCGAGCTCCTGGGCGCGTTCGACCTTCTGCGTGATGTTCGACAGCGACCGGGTGATGCCACCGACAGCAGTCGGGGGGCGGGCACCGGCCATCAGCCCGGCGATCGGGCGGTCGTTGCCCGGTGCGCCGTTGGCATCGTCGACGCGTTCCTCCGATATCCCGATCAGGTTCTTACGGGCCATGGATTACTTCCTCCCCCAGACCTTGCGGACCAGGTCCTCGATCTCGCCATTGACGAGGTTGAGAGAGTCCATTGCGCGGTCGTAGGTGCCGCGGACAAACTGCGAGCGCTCGACTTCATAAAGCGTTTGCTTTGTTACGCCGGCGTCGGAGATAGCTGTCGACTTCACCATGGCGTTCTGCAGCATGCGATTGCCGAAAATGGCGCGCATGAAACCGGTCATCTGGCTTTGAGGGCCGTCGTTCGGCTCAAACCGTGTTCCGAGATAGCGCATCCAGTCATAGCTGGTGCGGCCACCGGCTTTTTCGACGACGCTCATCAACTCACTCGTCATCGACAGGAACTGCGACATCGACATGACGTCGAGCATCTGCGGATGCACGGTGATCAGGACGGACGTTGCGGCACAGAGCGCCGACATGGTGAGGAAGCCGAGCTGCGGGGGGCAATCGATGACGACGATGTCGTAGAAGCTCTCGATATCGGCGAGCACATCGCCGATGCGGGCGAAGAAAAGGGTTTCTGCAGCCCCGCCCGTCATCATCGCCTTCGGCGTTTCGTGCTCGAATTCCATGAGTTCGAGATTGCCGGGAATGAGATGCAGATTGGCGGTGTAGGTCGACCGCACGATATCGGCGATCGACCGCGGGGCGTCATAGCGGATCGCGCCGTAAAGCGTCTCGCCTTCTCCGACATCCAACTCCGGTTGATGGCCGAAGAGGGCGGAAAGCGAAGCCTGCGGATCGAGATCGATCGCGAGCGTGCGGTAGCCGCGAAGTGCCAGATATTGGGCGAGGTGGGCTGAGGTCGTCGTCTTAGCCGACCCGCCCTTGAAGTTCATCACAGACAGGACCTGCAGCTTTTCATCGCCGCGCCGGTGCGGGACATATTTGCCCGACTTGCCGCCATCGTCGAGAACGCGGCGAATGCGTTCGATGTCGGAAACGGCATACATGCGCCGACCGTTTGACAAGGGCGCTGGGCCGTGGCCCTCTGAGGCCACCTGCCTCAGATAGCCTTCGCCGATTCCGATGAAGGCTGCCGCTTCGGCAGGGCTGAAGAGACGCATCTGCTTTTGCGCTTGCGGGGGGAAGATTTTCTTTTGGTGCTGCTGCAGCTGATGGGCAAGCTCCAAAGCATCGGCAGCCAGAAGCGTCGGCAGATGCTCCTGTGCGTCCTGGCTTTGAATTTTTTGCTGCAACATTGATATCCCCGAAAACTGCGCAAAAATCGTCATATCCGGACAATATGCGCAGATGCACTATGCTCCGATTCGGCGCGGTTTTACAAATGCATAGCGTTTTGACGGAGGTGCTGCCCTTGCGGTGGAAAGCGAGCTTGTGAAGCGGCCGAGTTGTCCGCGGACAACTTCCCTTCGGGCACGTTCGCGCATCTCCAACTAGAGCATAGATTTAATAGACTATTGACAGCGGATCTGATTGTGTCAGGATTGTGTTCAGTTGGCGATTGGATGCATGGAGCTTCCTGATGTTCTATCTCGGTGGAATGACCCTTGGCTATCTTGAGCCGCCCCCGCCTGTGCCGAAGGCGATGAAGACAAAGCGGCAGGCGGAAGTGGATGTCGCCTCGACGACGCTCGACAAGGCGACGTGCGAAGAGTCCGATCGTAATCAGGAATGGGCGCGCGCGTTCCTGACGCCGTGGCACCTCCTTTACTGAGGAGTGAGGCGTGGCGCCGAACTGCGCCGCCCAAGCGTTGACAGCTGTCAACGTGAAAGCCGTTTCAGCCGCCGTGGAAAAGCGCAAATCGGCGAGGGAAGGGCTGTTTCGCGGCTGCGAATTGATTAAGTTCGCTGTCATGGACACCAAGCAAGATCGATCCGTTTCAAGTGACCCGCCTGGCGATGCGGCCGACAGTCAGGGGCAGGTGCTATCGCTGCACCAGCGCATCCTCGGTGACGTCGAAGGGCGCATTCTTTCCGGGGAGTGGCCACCCGGACACCGCATCCCGTTCGAGCACGAACTGACCGAGCAATATGACTGCTCGCGCATGACGGTGAACAAGGCCCTGACCGAACTCGTCAAGCGCGGGCTGATCGAGCGGCGGCGCAAGTCGGGAAGCTACGTTACCTTTCCGCAGGTCCAGTCCGCCGTCATGGAGATCCACGACGTTAAACTCGAAGTCCAGTCGCTGGGGCTCGATTACAGCTTCCGCGTGGATGAGCGAAAAGTGCGCAAGGTCGAAAGCCGGGATCGTGAACGCCTGGATCTCCCGAGCTCGGGCAAGCTGCTGGACGTAACGTGCCGGCATTTTGCCGGCTCGCGTCCCTTTTGCTTCGAGGAGAGGTTGATCAGCCTTTCTGCGGTTCCGGAGGCCGAAGAGGAAACATTCGAGACCGCGGCGCCCGGTTCGTGGCTGCTCGGCAAGGTACCGTGGAGCACGGCCGAACACCGCATTCGTGCCGTGGCGGCCAGCAAGTCGGCAGCGCAGGCGCTCGGTATCGCCACCGGCACAGCCTGCCTCGTCATCGAGCGGCGGACCTGGAGCGGACGGGCGCCGGTCACGCATGTGCGGCTCACCTATCCCGGCGACCGCCACGAACTCGTTGCGCAGTTCGCGCCCAGCCCCATCGGCTAGTCGAAGGATCGGTTGTCCGCGGACAACCGATGAAGCAGGCCCTCGATCGGCGGTTCGGCGCCGATTATCCTGCGGCGAGGCGCAGCTTCGGTGCCGGTTCGTTGCCGGAAAAAGCGAAGACCTCGATGGGTTCACCGATGCCCCTGACCGGGTAGGCGCCGAGATGCTCCATGCTCGAGGCGCAGCCGGCCAGCTCGACGAAGGCGCGCGACAACAGCACCGGGCGTTTGGTTTCCTTGGTCAGGCTCTCAAGCCTTGAGGCGATGTTGACGGCGGGGCCGATGACGGTGAAGTCGAGCCGGCGGCGCGAGCCGATATTGCCATACATCACGTCGCCGACATGCACGCCGATGCCGTAGCCGAGCGGCTCGCGACCTTTCGAGAGGTTGTCCTGGTTCAGGACGGCGATGGCTGCCTCCGCCTCCCGGATCGCCTGGAGCAGATTCTCCGCGGCGTCGGGGTTGCTTAGCGGAAAGATCGCCAGCAGCCCGTCACCCATGAATTTGAGGATCTCGCCTCCATGGCGCTCGATCGGTTCCGACATGGCGTCGAAATAGGCGTTCAGCAGTTCGATCACGTCGTCGCGCGGCCAGAGATCGGAAAGCTTTGTGAAATTGCGCAGGTCGCAGATCAGGATGGCGGCACCGACGGTGACGCCGCTGCCCCGTGTGGTGGCGCCGGCAAGGATCTGTTCGCTCGCGTGCGGGCCGACATAGGTTTCGAGCAGCGTTCGGACGAAACGGTTCTTCAGCCTGATTTCACTGACCAGCGCCAGCGCCGGCACGATCTTCGCGAGAAAGGCCAGATGTTCGTCTTCGAAGCCGCCCTTCCGGTCGCTGGCAAAGGTGACGATGTGGCGTTTGCCGAGCGTGTGCTCAAGCGGCCAGGCGATGTATTCGGTCAGGCCCTCGGCCCTGAGGTCAACATAGAGCGAGCTCTGTTCCTGCTCTTCCGTCAAGTCCTCGAGGTTGGTTCGAACCTCGGTGCCACCGTTATTGATCACGTAGAGCGGGCTGTTGAGGTAGAGAGCGGTGTTCTGGGTGCCATAGTCGTAGAGATCGATTTCGCCCTCGGCCAGCCCCTTGCGCCACAGGATGCGAGCGCCGAGCCATTGCGGATGGTTGATGCGGAAGTGCAACGTGGCGCGCGCAACCGGAATACCGGCGGCCTGCAGCCGTTCGCCCAACTCGACAAGGATATTGTCGATGAAGCGCTCGTTGCGCGTTTCGATGATCAGCCAGTCGAGCACGCCTTGGCGTCGAGCCGGAAAGCTGCCATCCTCGGGTGAAGGCGAGGGGGCCTCAGATGGGGTCTGCATTGCTGTTCTCCATGGCGCTCAAGCGGGTAAAGCCGCGTAAGCCGAACGATGTATCGCAGCAAATGTGGAGCATCGGCACCGCCTTGATAAGGGGCAACCTGAAAAGCTTTTGAGAAATCTGGGGCGGCATGCCGCCGCTTCTGTCAGACGATCGGGCGTGCCGGCGCGGCCGCAGGCCGGCTTCCGTCGATCAACGGCAAGTGCAGGCGCACCCGCGTGCCACGCCATGGACCGGTGAGAATGTCGATACGGCCGCCGTGGAGCCGGGCGATCTCACGCGCGAGATTGAGCCCCAGCCCGGCGCCGGTGGAGCGCGGACGCAAGCGATAGAAAGGTTCGAAGACGCGATCGCGCTCCTCTACCGGAATGCCGGGGCCTTCGTCGTGGATTTCGAGCCCGCCGGCGGCATCGACCAGAACGGTGATCGTGCCGGCACCGCCGCCATGTTCGATGGCGTTGCGCAGAAGGTTGGCGACAGCCTGCTCGATCTGCCGCGGCCGCGCGCTGACCAGGGCGCCCGGCGCTTCGGCTTCGAATGCCAGCTCGTAGCCGGCTTCGAACGCAAGCGGTGCGAAGTCCGCTGCCATGACCCTCCCGAGAGAAACGAGGTCGACCACCTCGATCGGGCCGCCGGCATGTTCGAGGACTTGCCGGTCGAGAAGCTGCTGGGCGAGATGCGACAGGCGCTCGATATCGAGCCTCAGGCGGGTGGTTTCGGGGTCTTCCTGCAGAAGCTCGGCGCGGGTCCGCAGGATCGCGATCGGGGTGCGCAATTCATGGGCCGCATCGGTCAGGAAGCGGTTGCGCTGGTCGTATCCCTCTCCCAGTCGCGCCAGGGCCCGGTTGAAGGCCCGCACCAAAGGGGCGATTTCGGTCGGCACTTCCTCGGTTTCGAGCTGCACCGCGCGGTTGTCGATGTCGATGCGCCCCGCCTGGTCGGCGGTCGAGACGAGGCTCGCGAGCGAACGGCGCACGACGGCCGGCGTCGTCAGCAGAGTGGAGACGCCCATGACCAAGACGATCGGCAAAAGAAAGCAAAGGACAACAAGCACGAGCGTCGGCATGACCTCCATCCACGCCGTCCTGCCGTCGAGGTCGCGCGCCATATCGACATTGATGCTGATCTGCACGTCCAACGGCTCATTGTCGCGGCGGGAGGAAACGGTCGCCGCGAGGATCTGGACCCGGCCGGCTTCGGTCTCGACATTGTGGAGGACAGCGTCCGGAAGCGTACCGCCTTCTTCGAAAAGTAATTTCGCCCCCTCCACCCGTTGCAGCAGGTCGCCGCCGGCTTCTTCATAGGGAACAGGGACGTTTCCGTAGCGCACGACCTGGCCGGCGGCGTCGCGGACGATGTACCAGAGATTGGGATAGGACTGGCGAAGCTCGCGCAGGTCCTCGGTCTCGTGCACGGCCAGCACGCCGTTCGCGTCGCGCCCGACGGCGCGGTCGAGCACATCCAAGGCGGCTTCGTTGTCGACGAGCAACCGTGGCTGGGCGATGAACACGCCCAGGAAAAGCAGGCCGATGAAGACGAACAACGTGGCCGCCTGCAGGAGGATCAGCCGACGGACGAGGACCCATTGCAGCGAGCGCGGACGAACCTTGATCATGTCGTCGCGCGCAGGAGATAGCCGAGATTGCGGATCGCCCGGATTTCGACGCCGGCGCCGACGTCGTCGAGCTTGCGGCGCAGGCGCGAAAGATGGGAGTCGAGCGCGTTGGATTCGATCTCGTCTTCCATGGCGTAGACCGATTCTTCCAGCGTCGCCCTGAGCACGGTTCGGCCGGGCCGCCGCATCAGCGCTTCGAGCGCAAGCCGTTCTCGGCGCAGGAGGTCGAGAGGCTTGTCGTCGACGGCGGCCTCCCGGTGGCGGAAGTCGTAGATGAGCCGCCCGACCTTGGTCTGCTCCGATTTGAGCGTGACCGGACGGCGCGCAAGCGCGCGCAGCCGCGCCATCAGTTCCTCGACGGCAAAAGGCTTGGAAAGATAATCGTCGGCACCGGCATCGAGCCCGCTGACCCGGTCGTTGATCGATCCCAATGCCGTCAGCATCAGGATCGGCGCCTCGACGCCAAGGCTTCTGAGCTTCGGGATAAGATCCAGCCCCTCGCCATCCGGCACCCGGCGGTCAAGCACGACCACGTCATAGGGCCAGAGTTCGGCAACGGCCTCGGCGTCGGCGAGCGTCGAGACATGATCGACGATCACCTGGCGCCGCGCCAGGGCAGCCTTGAGGGCCGAGGCCATCTCCGGCTCGTCTTCCAGCAGCAAGATGCGCATGCCACTTTCCCTTCTGTGCCCGCATCTATGCGGGTCGCTGATCCGTCACGTCGACTGCCCGAGGCGTCACTCGCATTCCAGCTTCGGCTGGCGGAAGTTGGTGATGTACCAGCGGCCGTGCTGCATCCGGGCGTAGAAGCTATAGAAGCACTCCTGTTCCTCGACATAGCCCGGCGTCGAATACTCCTCGTAGCGCATTCCGCGCCGGGTGTCCCTGATTTCGCCGCTGGATGTGCCGGAGACGACATTCGTTGAGATCTTGCGCCATTGATAGGCGCGCTCGTTCCAGCCGAGATCGAGAACATTGGTGGGCGGACCATAGTCGATGATGACGGATTCGACCGGCTGGCCGATATAGGTCTTCATCGTATCGGATGCACAGCCGGCCAGCAGGGCGGCGGTGGCGGCGAACCAGGCGAGGGTGCAAAACCCCTTAATGGAGAGCATGGCGGATCCCGGTTTTCCTGCAGCGCCAGTCGTCCACGGGACGCGCGAAGCCAGCAGTTGTCGTTGACGTGCCGCCCGTCCGGAACGACTGCGATCCGGAGCGATGCGACGGCTGACCGGGAGCTAAAGGGCCAAGATTACAGGGGCATTGCAGGGCCGGCGCGAAGCTGGCGAAAGCTGCGCCGACGAAGCCGGTGGCGGGGGCAACGGATGTCGTTACTGCCGAAGAAGCGCTGCATGCTTCCTAGGCAGCGCGGTCTGTGTCACGTGTTTGCGCTACCTTGGGATCAGCCGCGTAAACCAGGCCCGGCTTGACGATCCACTCGCCCGTGCGAAGTGCCAGTACATCAAAGCCGCCGCTCACCAGGCGCGGTGCCACGCCGACGAAACGATAGACAAGGCCCTCTCCGTCGCGCACGGATTCCCGTATCGGACAACCGCCCAGAGAGCCGATAACGTCGCCCTCGAACGCGACATCCACCAGCATGAAATATTCCGTCGGCAGACGGCGGCTGGCTCTGGAGGAGAGTTTGAACCCGTTTGTGAATTTCATAGTCTTGCTCGTCTGTGACGCCTTCGGAACCGGACATGCCGGTACTGGCAAGCGTCTGCGCTGTTCTGTTGCTTTCGCGTCCGAAGCCGGGTGGGTTGCCGCCAACGCAAATCCGGCCGATCACAGGAAAGGTGAATGCTGCGGCACCGGGTGTTGCGGCGCGGCACGTCTCAAGCCATCCAAAAGCGGCACCAGCATGGCAGCATGCCTGAGGCAAAACGACCTACAGGCACATTGCCGCCCGCTGCTTCTATCGCGCGGATCGGCATAGGATTTCGCCTGGGAAGATGGGATGGGAAGATCAGAAAAGCATAAGGGGAGGGAGTGCAGTGCGCTTGGATGATTGCGCGCGACGCTAGCAGAGCATCGCGGTTTGAGCTGGACGCAACTCGCCGCCAAACAGCGGGCTGAGGGTCGGTTCGGAGAGCAGGAACCCTTGCACGTGCGTTGCCCCGGCGCCTTGCGCGGCCTCAAATTGTGCATAAGTTTCAACACCTTCGACCACAACGACGGGAGCGACGCAGGACGCCAGACCCACCATGTGCAGAAGGAACCGCTCCGCGTCGGGACGTCCGAGCCGCAGGAAGAAGCCGTCGATCTTCACGATGTCGACGGGCAGGGACAAAAGTGCCTCCGGCGTCGAAAATCCCGTTCCGAAGTCATCGACGGCGACCCGATATCCAAGCTCTCGTACGCTTCGAACGAAACACCCGGCCGTCGGGAGCGCTGAGATCGGCAGGCTTTCGGCGAGTTCGAGCACGAGGCGCGATGCCAGCCCCCGATGGGTCGACAGCAGATCCAGGAGCAGCGTCCGGTTACGTTCATCGCAGATGCTTCCGACCGAGATGTTGCAGCCGAGGTCGCCGGTTGGATGATGCGCCAACCAGTCGAAGGCGAGCGTGAGCATGTGCCTGTCCAGCGCAGCAATGCGGCCGGCCGCCTCCAGATAGCGTATGAACTCGCTGGCGGTCATGACCTCGCCGTCGGGTCGGATGATCCTTCCCAGACACTCCGAATAGAGCACGGTGCCGACATCGGCGACGGCATTGACGTGTTGAAGTGAAAACCCGACGCGCCCTTCTTTTGCTGCGTGGTCGAAGATTTCCACAACACGGTCAAACATTTAAACTCCATTGGCTTGGACGCGGGTCCGGATGCAGCCACCGGCTCACCAAGTGAGCCGGTGGCCAGTTCCTCGTTATTGGGCGGTCTCCGGCTCCGGTTCGACAACAACCACCGTCTGCGGCGGCAGCGTGCCGCGGATTTCGTCGATCTTGCCAACGGCGGGGCCGACCCCGAGAATCCCCTTGGCTTCGTCGACCATGTCGTCGGTCACCACGCCATCCTTGGTGAAGCCCGCTAGCGCCTCGCGCAGCGCTTCGTCGCTCAGCGCAGGATCGGCTGGGATGGCGTCGACGCCATTTTCCGCCTCGAACTGCGCATAGGCGATTGCGTAAGCGGAAACGGCCGCCATCTTCGGATCGTTTGAATTGAGATAGGCGTGGTAGTTGCGGTTGAGCGAGTTGAACCCTCGCTTAGACTCGGGCGCCACAACGGGATCGACTACCGGATCGACCACCGGGTCCGATGCAACCACGACCGATTTGGCGGGTTTCTCGGCTTTTGCCGATTTGGCTGCCTTGGTCGCCTTGGTCTTGCTGCCGGAGGTCCCGGATTTGTGCTGCGATTTTCCACTGGACTTGCCAGTGCTCGTTTCCTTGCTTCCGCGGGAAGTGTCGGATTTGCTGTGGCCAGAACCGCCACCGTGGCTCCCGCCATTGCCACCACCGTTGCCCCCGCCGTTACCGCCGCCGCCACCATTGCCACCACCGCCGCCATTGCCGCCTTTGGCGTAGGCGGAATCGATCAGGCTCAGGGAACCGGCAGCCATTGGCGCGACTGCCAGCGTCAGCGCCATGATGCTCCGGACGATCAGCTTCGTCACAGGCATAGATATCTCCTCATTTCCAACTGGTCGTTCTCATTTGCTTACGGATCGAGACACGACGTTCGATGTGAAGACGATATCTGCGCCTCCGAGACGGCGCCATCGGCCCCCGACCATTGCCTTTTCGCCTAGGACCTAGGTCCTATTCCGCAGCATCAAAGGTCCGAACAGTTCGGTCGCGATGGCTGCGCCATTGACCCTGTCATGAGAGTGGTTAGGTTGGCGCGGCCTTGCTACAATCGTCGCGCCGCACGAGCCGGCGGCCCGATCCGAGAGACCTGGTGCGCGTCCAACAGCTTATCACCCGCTGGAATTCTCAATCTCTAGCCACCCAGTTCCTGCTGATCGGAGGAGCGGTCGCCGCTTGTGCGATGGTTCTGGTCGGCGCCTTCGTATCGAACAGGATCGAAGACGCAGTCACCCGGAATTCCGCCGCAACGACGGCGCTTTACGTCGACAGCGTGATCGCGCCGTTGCTGCCCGATATGCAGACGAATGAAGTGCTCGATGAAACGGTTGCCCGTGCGCTGGACGAGACCCTTGGCCAGGGCGCGCTCGGCGAACGCCTCCTCTCGTTCCGCCTTTGGCGTGCGGATGGCACGCTTCTCTATTCGAGTGACCAGGCGGCCGTCGGCACCAAGGTGGAGCCAAGCGAGGAACTTCAGACGGCATTTTCAGGCAAAATGGTCGCCCGCTTCGACCAGGCCGGGGATGGGACGGCGGACAGGGCTACGGCCGAGCCGGCGCTTGCCATCTACAATCCGGTGCTCCAGCCCTGGTCCGGCCAGGTGGTGGCCGTGTCGGAATTTCATGAGGTGGCCAATGATTTCGAACAAAGCCTCAATCAGGCGCGCGCACACACCTGGTTGGCGGTCGCAGCCTTCACGCTTGCCTTCTTCGTCGTGCTGTCGGCGATCGTGCTTCGGGGCAGCAAGACGATCGAGAGCCAGCGGCATGCGCTCGCCCAGCGCGTCGACGAGCTTTCGGCATCGCTGGCGCAGAACGAAACGTTGCGCGGCCGGCTGCAGCGCGCGTCGCAGCGCGCCACCGCATTGAACGAAAGCTATCTGAGGCGCATCGGCGCGGACCTGCATGATGGCCCCGCCCAACTCGTCGCCTATGCTTCGCTAAGACTGGGCAGCGAGACCTTGAAGCGCGACGCGACGCCGGCGGCCACCCGTGCGCGCGAGATCGGCGCGATCAAGGCGAGCCTCGACGAGGCGATGCAGGAGATCCGCACAATCTGCGGCGGCCTGGTCCTGCCGCAGATCGAGACGGCCGGACTGGCAGAGATCCTGCAGCGTTGCGTGAAGGCCCATCAGCAGCGCACAGGGGCGGCGGTCGAGCTCGCCCTGGCCGATCCGCCGGACCGTCTGTCGCAGGCGGCAAAGATCTGCATCTACCGCTTCGTGCAGGAAACCCTCAACAACGGCTACCGGCATGCCGGCGGCGTGAGGCAGCAGGTATCGCAACGAACAGTCGGCGACCGTGTCACCATCGAGGTCGCCGACGGCGGACCCGGATTTGATCCGGACAAAGTTCCGCCCACAAGTCTTGGTCTTGCCGGCCTGCGCGAACGGATCGAAAGTCTCGGCGGAACGTTTGAGCTCATCATCGAGCCGACCGGCACCACCGTTCGCATGACGACAAGCGTCAAGGAGATCTGACAATCATGACGTCAAGGATACGCGTTGCCGTGGTCGACGACCACCCTCTGTTTCGCGAAGGCGTGACCCGGAGCCTGTCGGAGATCGAGGGGTTTGAGATCGTCGCCGAGGGCAGTTCGAAGGACGACGCGACCGGGATCGCGCAAAGCCTCGGACCGGATGTGATGCTCATGGATATCTCCATGCCGGGCGGCGGGCTGGAGGCGATACCGGCGATCCTGGAGGTCGCTCCGTCGCAGAAGATCATCATGCTCACGGTTTCCGAAGACGGAGATGACGTGACCACGGCGCTCGACCGGGGTGCCACCGGCTATGTGCTGAAGGGCGTCGGCGCCTCGGCGCTCGCCGAGGTCATTCGCACTGTCGCTTCGGGCGAGCGTTACGTGGCGCCGACCCTGTCGGCCAAGCTTTTGTCGACGAAGGGCCCGGCTCAGCCTGGAAAATCCGGTCTGGTCGCAACCCTGACGCCCCGCGAGAAAGAGGTTCTGCACCTGGTGGCCGCCGGCATGAGCAACAAGCATGTCGCCATCGAGCTGGACCTGCAGGAAAAGACCGTGAAGCATCACATGACGCAGATCATGACGAAGCTCGGGGTCGCCAACCGCACCGAAGCGGCAATGGTTCTGCGCGACGCGCGCGAGCTTTAGTCTCTGAGACCGACCGATACCGTCGCACCGCCGACGCTGATCGGCGGCGCGTGCTAATGCGCCAGGGTCTCCATGCGCTGCTTGTCGGCTGATGTCGCGCGCCGGTTGATGATCGTCCGTCCGCGGGCATCCTTCATGATGTAGCGCCCCTTCCTGACTTGCTCGGTTATGCCGCCCTTGTGACGGATACCGGTTTCGCCATCGTCGGTGGCGTCTTCATTTGCACGGGAGGCCTTGGAGTTTCCGCCGGAACGGTTTTCGTTGGAATTCCCGTTTCCATTGCCGTTGCCACCGCCATTGCCGTTATTGCCGCCGCCGTTCCCGTTCCCTCCGCCATTACCACCACTATTTCCACCGCCGTTGCCGCCGCCACTATTGCCGTTCTTGGCGAGGGCGACCGTCTCGGTCATCGACAGGCCTGCACGGGTCAGATCGAGCTTGTAGGGAAGGGTCGTCACCAACAGGACCG
Organism: Ensifer sp. Root423; assembly: GCF_001426275.1. NCBI lineage: Bacteria > Pseudomonadati > Pseudomonadota > Alphaproteobacteria > Hyphomicrobiales > Rhizobiaceae > Ensifer > Ensifer sp. Root423. The sequence goes on from NZ_LMEG01000002.1 coordinate 379,468, forward strand.
CGGGCCAGAAGAATGCAGCAAGAAAAATCCGGCGATTGGGCATTTCAGTCCTCTGGCGATGTCGCGGCACAGGGTGGGCACGCTCCGGCGGATACCGGCAAGTTCGACTTTGCTCATGGCCGGCATGGCCAGTCAACGCGCGTCTGCGCTGGTTACGCTTTCCCAGACCTTTCCCCGGCGACGGCCGGACAATCGTCGGATTCCCTTAGGACCAAAGTCGGGTTCAATGCGTCGTCGTTTGGCGGCTGTGGCCTGCGCTCTTGCCGAGCAGCGACCGTGGCGTGACGGGTAGTCAGGCGATGGCGCGATTGAAATTGTCATGCACGCCGTTGCATCGTTTCATTTGGCCATATTCTCGACACCGAGATCGTTGACGTCTCCGGCAGGCTGGGACCACCCGGCGCTCATCGAGCGCCCGCTCCTGCGCCTCTTCGGAGGCCCGGGGGCGGGCGTTTTGCGCCTTTTGAAAGATCAACACTTGTCACACGACAAATCGACCGGGCACGTCAAGAAACGCATCGTGCTGCATTTTCCGGGCTTCGAGCCGCTGGATGCCGTCAAGCATCAGGCGCGCTACAAGCGATCGGCGGTCAAGACGGCGAGACTTCAGGATTTCGATGTTCAGGTCGGGCAGGTGGAGAGCGAGGGACCCGGCCGCTATTTCGACGTGGATAGCCAGGGCGCCTACTGGCAGACGGCCAGCCGCGTCTACATCTTCGATCACGACGAGATCGTCCGACGCCTGAATGGCCGGGGCACGCTGCATCGAATGGTCGCGGGCTACCTGAGCGCCCTGCGCGTCGTCTGGGAAGGCGGCGCATTCGGCTACTTCCGGCATGCCTGGCGGTTCGGCCTGTTCTTTCTCTTTCCGTTCCTGCTGGTGGCAATTGGCGTCGCGGGGAGCGTGTTGATCGGCACCGCCCCCTACTGGCTTGCGCTTGAATCATCGCTTCTCGTCCTGAGCGCGATCGTCGCCTACCTGGTCTTTTTCAAGCTGTTTCTCCCCTGGTCGGAGCGGTGGCATACCCTGCATCTCTTTTCCGACTGGGAGCTGGCGGTTGCCGTTGCACGTCTGGAAAAACCATATTTAAAGCAATGGGTTGAAGACAGCCTGGCATCCGTGCGGGCCGCGCTCAACGAACCGGCCGACGAGTACGTCATCAGCTCTCACAGCATGGGCTCCAGCATCGCCACCCAGGTGATCGGCGCCCTGGTGGAGCGGGAGCCAGGCCTCTTTGCCGGAAAACGCATCGTCTTCGTCACGCTCGGCGGCGCGATCCTGCAATGTGCGCTGCTGCGCTCAGCCGAAGTGTTGCGCGCGCGCGTCGGCGCCATCGCCCGGGTGAAGGATATCTTCTGGTTCGACGTCCAGTGCCTGACCGACGCGATCAATTTCTACAGATGCCAGGTGGTGGCGCTTGCCGGACACGGCGATGCGCCTCAGCCGCCCATCGTTTACATCCGGCTCAAGCATATGCTGTCACCGGAGCGCTATGGCCGGATCAAGCGCGACTTCCTGCGTGTGCACCGCCAATACGTGCTCGATGCCGACGTTCGCGCGCCCTTCGATTTTACGATGATGACGGCCGGGCCGCTCCCGGCCGCCTCATTCGCCAACGCGGCCTGAAGGCAAACAGTCCTGTCGGGGCAGGGCTGTTGCTTGCCGCTCACGTACTCAGCACCGAGAGACCGCTCTCCCGGTCGAACAGGTGCAAGCCGTTTGGCTCGATTGTGAAGGATACCGCTTCCCCCGGCCTGGGGCAGCCGCTGGCCTTGACCAGTGCGCCAATTTCCTTGCCGGCAAACAGAAAGGTCACGAGCGCGTCGTTACCATGAAACTCGACCAGGTCGGCGATGCCCTCGACACGATTGAGCCCGCTTTCCGCCGGCGCCAGGTCGGCGGGACGTATGCCCAGCACCAGCGTCTGGCCATGGCGAAGCGTGAACCTGTCGTCCGAGATCGCGAAGCTGCCGCCCGCACTGCGCAACAGCCAGCTGCCTTCGGTCTTTTCGGCCGTCACGTCGATGAAATTCATGTTGGGTGTGCCGATAAAGCCGGCGACGAAGAGCGTGCGCGGGCGTTCGTATATCTCGGCGGGCGTTCCGACCTGCTCGATCGCGCCACCCTTCATCAGGACGATCCGGTCGGCAAGTGTCATCGCCTCCAACTGGTCGTGGGTCACATAGATCGTCGTGGTCTTCAGCTTCTGGTGCAGCCGGGCGATCTCGACCCGCATGTGATTGCGCAGCTTCGCGTCGAGATTGGAGAGCGGCTCGTCAAAGAGGAAGACCCGCGGCGTCTTGATCATCGCGCGGGCGATAGCGACGCGCTGCTGCTGCCCGCCGGACAGCTCGGTCGGCTTGCGGGCGAGATAGGGCTCGAGGCCGAGCGTTCCCGAAACAGCGCGAATCCGCGTATCGATCTCCGCCTTCGGCACCTTCATGCGCTTCAGTCCGAAAGCGATGTTGTCGTAGATCGTCATGTGTGGGTAGAGCGCATAGTTCTGGAAGACCATGGCAACGCCGCGGTCGCGAGGCGGCAGGTCGTTGACCGCCCGCCCGCCGATCGAGACGATGCCGCCGGATATGTCTTCGAGACCGGCAATCATGCGCAGCAGCGTGGACTTGCCGCAGCCGGATGGACCGAGAAACACAATGAATTCATGATCGGCGACATCGAGGTTGAAATCCTTGATGACATCAACGGCGCCGTATTGCTTGTCGACATTGGAGCAGACGATGTTCGCCATGGCTCAATCCTTCCCACTGTCCATGTGGATCTGTAGTTTGATATCAGTCGGTCGGGCGGATGCGGCCCGCTCGAATGCCCTGATGCTGTCTTCGAAGCGGAAGGTTTCAGTGATCAGCGGCTTCAGATCGACCTTGCCGGACGCGATCAATTGCAGGGCGCGGTCGAAGATGTTGGCGTAACGAAACACCGTTTCGATCCGGACTTCCTTGGAGATTGCGCCCGGAACGTCGAATTGTACCGGTTCGACCGGCAGGCCCACCAGAACCACGGCACCGCCCGGGCGGACCAGATCGAATATCCCGGAAAAGGCCTTGGCGCTGCCGCTCGCCTCGAAGACGAGATCGGCGCCCCAGCCGCCGGTTTCCGCGGCGATGACATCGGCAAAAGGCCGCTCGGCGATGTTGACCGGGATGATGCCCGGATACTGAGCGGCGATCGCCAGCTTCTCCGCGCTGAAATCGGAGATGAAGACACGGCTGCAGCCACCGGCAAGGGCTGCGAGCGCCACCATGATGCCGATCGGCCCGCAGCCGATCACCGCGGCGACATCGCCCGGTGCAATCCGCGCGCGGGCGGCTGCCTGCATGCCGATTGCGAACGGTTCGACCATCGCGCCTTCGGCAAAGGAGATGTTGTCGGGAAGCTTGTAGGTGAAGGCGGCGGGATGGACTGCGAAGGGAGCGAGCACGCCATGAACCGGCGGCGTTGCCCAGAACCGCACCTTGGGATCGACATTGTAGATGCCGAGCTTGGAAGCCCGGGAGGTCAGTTCTGGAACACCCGGCTCCATGCAGACCCGGTCGCCGACGTCGAGCGTTTCGACATTGCTTCCGACCGCGACGACGGTGCCGGCCGCCTCATGACCGAGCACCATCGGTTCGCGCACCACATAGGGGCCGATGGCGCCGTGGGTGTAGTAGTGTACGTCGCTGCCGCAGACGCCGACCGTGTCGATGGCGATCTTGACATCATCGGGACCAAGTTCCAGCGGGAGATCGATCTCCCGGATTGCGAGCTTGCCTTTTTGCTCGAGGACCAACGCTTGCATGAAGGATTTCCTTGTTTTTCCAGTCTTGGGATTCATTGGGTCTTGCGCTTGAAGGCGCTGTTGAGCATGCCACTTAGAACCCCGATGAAGAGCAGCGGCGGGATGGAGAGCAGCACGACGGAGGCGTTGAGGATGCCCCAGGGCACGTCGCGACCGAGTTGCGTCAGCTCCGAGGCGACGATCGGCAACGTCTTGGCGTCGGACGTCGTCAGCATCAGCGCAATCAGGAATTCGTTCCAGACGAGCACGAAGGCAAAGGCGACAGCTCCGATCAGCGACCGAAGGGCAATCGGCAGCGCGATAAGGAAGAAGATCGCATAAGGACCGTAGCCATCGACGCGGGCAGCCTCCTCGACTTCCTTCGGCACCCGCGCAAAGGCCGGGACGCTCAGCCAGATGATGGTCGCGAGCGTCAGCAGCGAATAGGTGACGATCATCGACAGGCGGGTGTCATAGAGGCCGAAATCGAGCCAGATCACCATCAGCGGAATGGCGATCGCGACCGGCGGCAGGAAGCGCAGCGACAGAACGAAGAACTGAATGTCGCGGGACCAGCGGTTGGGATAGCGCGCGATCGCATAGGCGGCGGGCAGGCCGAGAGCGGCACCGATCAGCACCGCAGCGCCCGATATCAGCAGCGAATTGACGAGGCCGGCAAAGACGCTTTCGCGGCCGAGCACATAGGCGAAGTTGTCGAGCGTCGGCTCGAAGAAGAAGAGCGGGGTCGGTGTCACGATGTCGACCCGGTTCTTGAAGGCATTGAGCGCGGTCCAGAACATTGGAAACACGGCAGAGAAGGCGGCGGCGGCAAGGATGAGCCGGCCAATGAAGCGGCCAAGGGCGTGGGCGGTCATCACTGAACCCTCTTCCAGATGAAGGTGAAGGCGATCGAGGTGGCGATCATCATCAGAACCGCCATGCTGGAGGCGTAGGAAATCCGGCCGGACTCGATGAAGCCTTGCGAGAAGGCGTACATGTCGAGCGTTTCGGTCGCGATGCCGGGGCCGCCGCGGGTCATTACGTAGATCAGGTCGAAGGCGCGCAGCGACTCGATCATCTTGACGAAGGCAAGCGAGATCAGCGGCGCCTTCAGCATCGGCAGCGCGATGAAGGCGTAAATCTCCCAGGTGCGGGCGTGGTCCAGCCGTGCCGCTTCGAATGGCTGGGGCGGCAGCGTTTCCAGGAGCTTCAGCACGATGACGGCGAAGAACAGGCCCCATTGCCAGACATCGACCAATGCGACTGTCGCAAGTGCAGTCGCCGGATTGGACAGGAGATCGAGTGGCTGACCGGTGATTGCCTTGTAGGGATAGGTGGCGATGCCATAGAGCGGATGGAAGGCGAACTTCCAGACGAAGGCGGCCGAAACGCGTGGCAGGATCACCGGTACCAGAAACAGGAGCGCCAGCAGGTTGCGCGTGCGCGGCGAGACGCATTCGAACAGCAGGATGCCAAGGCCGACGGCGATGGCGAGCGTTATACCGACGGTCACGGCTTCCCAGGTCAGGGAGACGCCGATCGCATTGATGAAGCGGCGGTCCGAGAAAAGGTCGATATAGTTGGCGAAACCGACGAAGCTGCCGTCCGGACGGCTGAGTTCCCGGTTTTGGAACGATATGTAGATCGCATAGGCCGTCGGCACGAGGGCGAGAACGGCAAGGATGCCCATGGCCGGGGTGAGGAACACCGCCGGCAGGCTGTTTTTCTGCTTCATGTGATCAGTCCTACGGCTGGGCTTTGAACGCCCCCGATGGTGCGGGCCACCGGCGGCTTTGCCGGCCGATGGCCCTTGGGAGGAACCGGCTTACTGGCTGCGGGCAACCAGGTCTTTGGCGAAGCCGTCGAGTTCGTCGAGGCCTTCCTTGATGTCGGTGCGCGTTCCGGTGATCAGCTCCTCGAGGATGATGCCCCAGCGGTCGCCAAGATCAGGCCATTGCGGGTTCTGCCAGAAGTTGACGGCGGTGACCTTGCCGGTATCAGCAAGCGCCTGGCCGAGATCGGGGCCGTAGAGCTCGGCGAATTTCGGGCTGGTCATGATGCTGGTGCGATTGAGTTCGCTGAACTGTCCGGCTTCGAGCCGCCGGGCCTCGTTTTCCTTCGAGGTCGCCCAAGCTACGAACAGACCGGCGCAGGCCTTGGAGGCCTCATCCTTGTTGGCCTTCATGCCGATTGCCAGACCATGGCCGTAGCCGCCGCCCGTCAACGGTGCCGGAGGCGGCAGGTAGCCGACCTTGCCGGCCACCTTCGAGGACTTCGGATCGATCGCCATGCCGACGAGCGGGGTGGATTCGATCAGCATCGCCACCTGGCCGGAGGTAAAAGCACCAACCGCCTCGTCCCAGCCGCCGGTCTGGCTGCCCGGTGCCGAGTACTTGAAGAGTTCGAGATAGGTCTCGGTCGCCTTGACCGCCTGTTCGCCGTCAAAGACCGGCGTCTTGCCGTCGAACCAGTTGCCGCCGAAGCCCTTGAAGAAGGGCATCCAGCGCCAGACATTGGCGCCCGAGCCGCGCTGGCCGCGAAGGGCTGTGCCGTAGATACCCTGGTCGGGCTGATTGAGCTTCTTCACTGCGGCAACATATTCGTCGAGCGTCTTCGGCGGCGTAATGCCGGCCGCCTCGAGCAAGTCCTTGCGGTAGACCATGAGGTCCCCGCCGCCAGTGACCGGCGCAAACCAGACCTTGCCGTCATAGGTCGCGACCTTCTGGCGGCCCGGATCGAAATCGGCGTAGTCGTAGTCATCAGGATAATAGTCCATCAGCGGCGCGACCCAGCCGGCCGACGCAAATAGCGCCACATTTGCCTCGTCGATGTAATAGACGTTGTACTTGCCGATGGTCGAGGCGTCCGCCTTGGTCTTGGCGCGGCGGTCGTTTTCGTTGAGATAGTCGATCTCAAAGGATGCGCCGCCCGAGAGCTTCTCGAATTCGGACTTGTAGTCTTCGAGCAGCGTCAGGCCGTCGCGCGGCTGGGCGAGCACCTTGATCGTGCCGGAGCATTCGGCAGCGACCGCAACAGTCGTCAGGCCTGTGGAAAGAAGGCATGCGAAGGCGATGCTCGAAACGAGCGTTTTGGCTTTTTTCATTGTGAAAAGACCTCCCCAGGTCTGCGATGCGCGCCGGATACTCCTCAGATCCAGTGCGTTTTCCTCATAGCGAACCGTTTCGCTGGGTTCGATGATAGGCCTTACGCTCTGCCGAACTAGCGTGCGCGATGCGGCAATTCTGTACTTTCTTGCAGAAAATTTCCAGATGCCAGCCGTTTGCAGCGCAGCAAACGCAAGGATTCATCGCCTGGGTGGGTGAAACGCGCCTAAGAACGGGAAGTACGACGCTGGCCTGTCAGCCGCCTGTAGGCCGAAGGCGTCATCTTGTGCTGGCGCAGGAAGGTGCGATTGAAATTGGAGATGTTGAGGTAGCCGACCTCGAAGCAGATGTCGGTGATCGGGACGTCGGTTTCGGCAAGCAGCTTGCACGCCTGCCAGATGCGCAGCTTGTTGACGTGGTCGGTAAAGGTGTTGCCGGTATTCTTCTTGAAGAAACGGGAAAAGGCCGTTTCGCTCATGCCGGCCTGCCGGGCAAGATCGGCAAGATGAATGTCGGTGGCGATGTTCTCGTAGATGAAGGCCAGAGCGCCGCGCAGCACGTCAAGCGATTGTTGGTCGAGTTCTGGCGCGAATTCCGGCGAGGAGAGCAACTCGTATTCTTCGGTGTTGACCAGCAGATCGAGCAGCTGGATGAACAGCGAGAAGCGCGAGAGCCCTTTCAGGCTGCCCATACGTTCGATCAGATCGGCGCCCTTGGCGCGGGCTTCGCCATGAAACACCAGGCCGCGCTCGGCGCGGGCGAAGAAGGCCTCAAGCTCGGCAAATTCCGGTAGGGCGTCGGTGATCTCGCGCATGCGATCCGGGTGGAACTGCATGACGATGTCACGGCCTTCGATAATCTCATCGGGTTCGGTAACCGTTACCCAGTCATGCGGCAGGTTGCTGCCGATGACGGTGAGATAACCCGGACCGAACTGGCCGATATGATCACCGACGAAGGCAAGGCCCGAGGCCTTGCGGATGAGATGGATTTCGATCTCCGGATGGAAGTTCCAGACGTTCCGTTCCCAGGGATAGTTGTCGAGACGCCATAGGAACGTCTCGTTGACGCCGGTGACGATGTGCTCGAAGGTCGGCGGGTTGGTTGCCAGCGAAGCGGGCTTTGCCGGCGCGCGTTTTGGGCCCCGCGCCGTACTCATCGCCTGACCCTCCTTCGCGTCGTGTCGATCGGTCGTCTCCTTTGGAGAAGGAGCGGCTGGCTATTGCACCCAAGCCGCCCCGTTTTCCGGACTATGTCAGGCGCGTTCGGCCCAGATCTTGGCGAGCTCGACCAGCGTCTTTACGCTGCGCTCCATGTCCTGGCGGCTGACCCATTCGAGCGGCGAATGGAAGGCGTGGCCGCCGGCGAAGAGGTTGGCCGAAGGCAGGCCCATGAAGGAGAGCCGCGAACCGTCGGTGCCGCCGCGGATGCTGCCGCGCACCGGCTGCATGCCGGCCCGGCGGATCGCCTCGATGGCGTTTTCGACGATCTCCGGATGGCGGTCGAGGATGGCCTTCATGTTGCGGTACTGCTGCTTGACCTCGAAACTGTAGGTGGAGCCCGGATAGGCCTTCATCACGTCCTTGACGATGCCTTCGAGCATGGCTTCCTTCGAGGCAAGGCCCGCCTCGTCGAAGTCGCGCACGATGAGGCCGAGCTGCGCCCTGTCCATCGAGCCGGTCACGCCGGTCGGATGCACGAAGCCGTCGCGGCCCTCGGTGCCCTCGGGCGAAACCTCCCGCGGCAGCCGGCTAATGATGTTGCCGGCGATCTTGATGGCGTTCTCCATCTTGTCCTTGGCAAAGCCCGGGTGGATGGCGACGCCATGAATGACGATCTCGACGCCATCGGCGGAAAAGGTCTCGTCCTCGATATGGCCGGCGGTTTCGCCATCGACCGTATAGCAGAATTGGGCCCCAAGCTTCTTCAAGTCGACCTTGTCGACGCCGCGGCCGATCTCTTCGTCGGTGGTGAAGAGCAGCTTGATCGTGCCGTGCTTGATTTCGGGATTGTCGACGAGAACTTGAGCGGCCGCGACGATCTCGGCAAGCCCGGCCTTGTCGTCGGCGCCGAGCAGAGTCGTGCCGTCGGTCGTGACGATGTCATTGCCGATCTGGTCGTTGAGAACCGGGTGGTCGGCGACGCGGATCACCTGCTGCGGATCTCCCGTGAGCCGGATATCGCCGCCCTGGTAGTTGCTGACGATCTGCGGCTTGACGTTCGTGCCGGTGAAATCCGGCGCCGTGTCCATGTGCGAGCACCAGCAGATGACCGGCACCGGCTTGTCCACGTTCGAAGGAATGGTGGCATAGACGTAGCCGTTTTCATCGAGATGGGCGTCGGCAAGGCCAATCGTCAGCAGTTCCTCGACGAGCACGCGACCGAGGTTCTTCTGCTTTTCCGTCGACGGCTGCGTCTTCGACTTGGCGTCGGACTGGGTGTCGATGACGACATAACGAAGGAAGCGGTCGAGAACGGTATCGGTCATGGCGGGAATCCAATGCTGGTGGGCGTCAGACCGCTATACCCCCAGACAGAGACGAGGGAAAGTCGTGACCGCCCAACGCATGCGGTTGGTGGTGGCCCGACTGGCTCCTCCGGTCGCGGCGCAGACGATGCCGATCAGTAGATTTTTCCAGCCGTCGTCTCGGTCTCGCCTCTGGTACCCTTGAACTCCGCTGCCAGCTTCGACGTGGCGCCGACCAGCAGGCCGACATCGTTGCCGACCGCCACAAAGGTCGCGCCGAGTTCTAGGTAGCGGCGGGCAAGGGCCTGATCGGAGGTCAGGATACCGGCCGCCTTGCCGTGCGACTGGATGCGAAGGAGCGCCGCCTCGACTGCTTGCTGTACCTCCGGCGCACCGGGCTTGCCGAGAAAGCCCATGTCTGCGGCAAGATCGGCCGGGCCGATGAAGACACCGTCGACGCCGTCGGTGGTCGTGATCTCGTCGAGGGCGGCAAGGCCGGCGCGGCTTTCGATCTGCACGAGCAGGCAGACCTCGTCATTGGCGGTCTGCAGATAGTCGGGAATACGGTTGAAGGCCGATGCCCGGGCAAGGGCGGCACCGACTCCACGCACGCCATGGGGCGGATAACGCACGGCGCGCACCAGGGCGCGGGCCTGTTCGTCGCTTTCAACCATCGGCACCAGCAGCGTCTGCGCGCCGATGTCGAGGATCTGCTTGATCATCCAGGTCTCGCCGATCGGCGGCCGGACGATGGCGTGGCTTGGCGATGCGGCGAGTGCCTGGAGCTGTGCTGCCAGAAGCGGCACGTCGTTCGGCGCATGCTCGGCGTCAAGCAGCAGCCAGTCGAACCCGGCGCCGCCGCAGATCTCGGCCGTATAGGGATTGGCGAGCGCCAGCCAGAGGCCGATCTGCGGGCGCTTGTCAGTGAGGGCCTGTTTGAACGTATTGCGCGGAGCGGGCATGGTCGGTCCTATTCGAAGAAGCAGCTGACGGTGCCGGACGGGCCGAAGTCGGCGACGATGGTGTCGCCATGGCGCGCCTCGACCGGGCGGATGAAGGAGCCGGCAAGCACGATCTGGCCGGCCTCGATACGGTCGCCGTAGAGCGCCAGGCGATTGGCGAGCCAGGCGATGCCGCGGGCCGGGTGGTTGAGCACGCCGGCGCCCAGTCCTGTCTCTTCGACCTCGGCATTGCGCGAGACGATCGCGCCCATCCAGCGCATGTCGATCGCATCGGGCCGCATCTGTCTTCCGCCAAGCACGATGCCGGCATTGGCGGCGTTGTCGGAGATGGTATCGACGATCGTGCGCGCCTTCTTCGTTTCCGGATCGACGCGCAGGATCCGCGTATCGAGGATTTCGAGCGCCGGCGTCACGTAATCGGTGGCGTTCAACACGTCGAAGACGGTGACATTGGGGCCGGAAAGCGGCGCCTTCATCACGAAGGCGATCTCGGCCTCGATGCGCGGCTGAATGAAACGATTGCCCGGAATGCGCGCGCCGTCCTCAAACAGCATGTCATCGAAGAGCACGCCGGAATCGGGGATGTCGATGTTGAGCGCATATTGCATCGCCTTCGAGGTCAAGCCGATCTTCCAGCCGATCACCCGGAGTCCAGCGGCGATCTTCTTCTTCACCCAGGCGGCCTGCACCGCATAGGCGTCGTCCATGGTCATTTCAGGGTGTTGCAGCGACAGGAGACCGGTCTGGACGCGCTCGCGTTCGGCGGTGTCGAGCGCGGCGGCCGCGGCTTCGGTCTGGGATTTATCAAGCATGGCTCAGGCTTCGTCGGCAACTGGGTTGATGAGCGTGCCGATGCCTTGGGCCTCGACCTCGACGATGTCGCCAGGCTTCAGCCAGATTGGCGGGTCGAAACGGGCACCGGCGCCGGTCGGCGTGCCGGTGACGATGACGTCGCCGGGCACCAGCGTCGTGAAGGTAGAGACGTAATTGATGATCTTGCGGAAGGAGAAGATCATCCGGCTGGTGCGGTCCTGCTGGCGAACCTCGCCGTTCACGCGGGTTTCCAGCTTGATGTCGGCAAGCTGGGCCTCGTCGGTGAATGGCACCAGCCAAGGACCGATCGAGCCGGTGCGGTCGAAGTTCTTGCCCTGGGTGACGTTGAACTTGGCATGGCGCACCCAGTCGCGGATCGTGCCTTCGTTTGAGAGCGAAAGCGCGGCGACGTGGTCGAGCGCCGTCGCCTCGGGGATACGACGACCGCCCTTGCCGATGACGATGACGATCTCGCCTTCATAATCGAGCTGCGGACTTTCCGGCGGGCGGATCAGCGGTTGACTGTGGCCGGTAAACGAGCGCGGGAAACGGATGAACAGCGACGGGTTGGAGGGTGCCGCCTGCCCGTCCTTGTATTCCTCATTGCGGTCCGGAAAATTGACGCCGACGCAAATGATCTTTTCCGGTGCCGGTATGGGGATCTCGTAGCGGATATCGTCGAGCGAAATGTCCGCCGGCAGTCCGGCCGCTTCGTCGGCAAGCCGGGTAAGGGCACCGGCTTCGATCACCTCGCGCAGCGTTGGAAAGGTCGATCCATATCGTGTGCTAAGGTCGATCAATCCATTGCCGGAAACGAGGCCGTAGCCCCGCCTGTTTCCGGCCGAAAAGGTGACGAAACGGGGAGGTGTCATCGGGAAGCCTTCGTTTTTTCGTGTTGTCCGTCGAGCGCGGCGGCGACCTCGACAATGACCTCGAACGCCGTCTCGGCATCCTCTTGCGTCATGTCGAACTGGCCCGCCTGGAAACGGATCGCCACGCGACCATCGACGCGCGTCTGGGTCAGGTAGATGCGGCCGTCGTCATTGATCGCGTTGACGAGCGCGATGTTGTGAGTGTCCGAATCCCCCTGGCTCAGATGGCGGAACGAAAACAGCGACAGCATCGGTGCGGTCACGATCTCGAATTCCCGGCGCTCGGCCAGCCGCTCCGCCAGTTGCCGGGACCAGCGCACGTGGTTGCGGATCATCGTCTGCAGGCCTTCGAGACCATGGAAGCGCAGCAGGAACCAAAGTTTCAGAGCCCGGAAACGCCGGCCGAGCGGGATCGTCCATTCGGAATAATTGATGATACCGTCGCGCCCGTGCGTCTTCAGATATTCCGGCTGGATCGCCAACGTCTTCACCAGATCATCGGGACTGCGGATGAAATGCGCCGAGCAGTCGAACTGCGCACCCAGCCACTTGTGCGGATTGAAGACGACGGAGTCAGCGTTTTCGACGCCGGCCCAGAGTTCGCGAAACTCCTCGCAGATCATCGCGGCACCGGCCCAGGCGGCATCTACATGGACGTAGAGGCCGTGCGCATGGGCGACCCGCACAACCTCGGCGATGTCGTCGCAGGCACCCGTGCTTGTCCCTCCGGTGCAGGCGATCACGCCCGCCGGCACGAGGCCTGCTGCCTTGTCGCGGAGGATCGCCGCTTCGAGCGCCTGGCAGTCCATCGCCCGCCGCGGCCCGTTCGCCGGGATACGCACGAGGTTCTCCTCGCCGATCCCCGAGACCCAGATCGCCCGGTCGATCGAGGTGTGAACCTGATCGGAGGAATAGATGCGAAGCTGCTGCTGGCTGGCGAGGCCCTTCTTGTTGCCGTTCCACCCGAGCGCCTTCTCGCGCATGACAAGCACGGCTGAGAGTGTCGCCGAGGACGCCGAATCCTGGATCACACCGGAGAAGCCCTCGGGCAGACCGATGGCCTGGCGCAGCCAGTCGAGGACCTTGGTCTCGAGCTCGGTCGCCGCCGGCGAGGTCTGCCAGAGCATGCACTGCGCCGCCATGGCGGTGACGAGGTATTCGGCGACGACGGAGACGGGGGCGGCGTTGGCGGGGAAATAGGCGAAGAAACGCGGATGCTGCCAATGTGTCATGCCAGGCAGGATAATCTTTTCGAAATCCTCGAAGATCGCCTGCATGTCCTCGCCGGTCCGCGGCGGCTGCGCTGGGATCTGGGCGGCAATCGCCCCCGGTGCCGTCTGCGCCCGCACGGGGCGGTCACGCAGCGAGGCGCGATAGTCCGCACCCCATTTCGCCGCCTTCAGCGACCATTCGGTGAAACTCTTCTCGTCCATTTTCTACTCCCGTTCGATGCGAGGCCCTTACCTGATCCAATCGCCAAACGTCACGGCGCGACGATCGGTTGGGCTTTCAGGATCGAGTCCCTCGCCTCGGCACCGGCAAAGGCGCTGCCTTCCTCGAACCAGGATTTCGGTGCCGGCGCGCCCCAGAGCGTCTGGCGCTGCGGGTCCTTCAGGTCCCACTTGATCGGTTCCAGATCCGGATCGACGGTCTGGTAGTCGGAGCAGTAGATCTCGATGCGGTGTCCATCAGGGTCGCGGACATAGAGGAAGAAGGCGTTGGAAATGCCGTGGCGGCCGGGGCCGCGTTCGATATTGGCGAGCCAACCGGAGGTCGACATCAGGTCGAGCAGGTCGATGATGTTGAGCGGCGTCGGCACCCAGAAGGCGGTGTGGTGCAGGCGCGGGCCGCGGCCGTTGGTAAAGGCGATGTCGTGCACGCCGCCCTTGCGATGGGTCCAGGCGGCCCAGAGACGTCCCGTCTCCTCGTCGGCCGTGTATTCCGTTACCCGGAAGCCGATCTCGTTGTAGAAGGCGACCGCTTCGTCGACATTGGGCGAGAAGCAGTTGAAGTGGTCGATGCGCAGCGGTTTTACGCCGCGGTAGAGCGCGTATTTCTGGTGGATTGGCGGCAGACGGTCCATCTTCGAATAGAATTCGAGCGGGATGCCCTGCGGATCCCGGGTGCGAAAGGTGCGTGACTGGTAGGGGCGTTCGATCCACTCGACAGGCAATTCTTTCGCTTTGAAGAAATGCGCGGCCTTTTCGAGATCCTCTTCGCCAAAGACCTTGAAGCCGAGGTCGCGAGCCTCTGCGCTCGACGCCTTCTTCAGAATGATGCAGTGGTGGCCGCGTTCCTCCATGGCCCTCAGATAGATCGTGTCCGCCGTCTCGTCGGTGACCTGCAGGCCCAGCACGTCGACATAGAAGGCGCGTGATTTGGCGAGATCGGTGACGGCGAGCTCCACATGGCTCAGCCGCACGATGTTGAAGGGCGGGTAGAGGTTCGGTTTCGGCAAGGGCATTGATGTCTCCTCCAGATTTTTTTGCCAGCGCGCTCAGCCGCCGAGCTTGGCGATCGCGTGCGCCGAGCTGGCAAAGGCGATGTTCTTGGTTTCCATGTAAAAATCGAACGACCAGTCGCCGCCGTCGCGGCCAATGCCCGAGCTCTTGACGCCGCCGAACGGCGTCGGCAGGTGGCGCACATTCTCCGAGTTCACCCAGATCATCCCGGCCTCCAGATGATCGGTGAAGCGGAACGCGCGGGTGACGTCGGAGGTCCAGAGATAGCCGGTCAGGCCGTATTGCGTGTCGTTGGCAAGCGCCAGCGCCTCCGCCTCGTCCTTGAACGGGATCGCCGTCAGCACCGGCCCGAAGATTTCTTCCTGGGCAATGCGCATGCCGTTATTGGCGCCGGTAAAGAGCGTCGGGGTCACATAGCAGCCACCGCCCGGACCGTCGAATTTCTCGCCGCCGGCAGCAATGGTTGCACCCTCCTCGCGGCCGATTCGGATATAGTCGAGCACCTTCTTCTCATGCACGGGGTGAATGAGCGGGCCGACGACGGTCTCGGGGTCAAGCGGATGACCGACCTTGATGCGCTTGGCCTTCTCGGCGACGAGCGCGGTGAACCGGTCATAGATGCTGTCTTCGACCAAAAGGCGCGAGGACGAGGTGCAGCGTTCGCCGTTCAGCGAATAGATCATGAAGACGGCGGCGTCGGCCGCGCGTTCGAGATCGGCATCGGCAAAGACGATCACCGGGTTCTTGCCGCCGAGTTCGAAATGGACGCGCTTCAGTGTCTCGGCACCCTGCTTCATGATCATCGAGCCGGTGCGGCTTTCACCGACGAAGCCGATCGCCTTGATATCGGGGTGCTCGGTCAGCGCCCGGCCGGCGTCTTCGCCGAAACCGTTGACCAGGTTCCAGACACCTTTCGGCAGCCCGGCCTCCTCGGCGATCTCCACCAGCAGCCGTGCGGTCAGCGGCGAGAACTCCGCCGGCTTGTGGACGACCGTGCAGCCGGCGGCGAGCGCCGGGGCGATCTTCCAGGTCGACAGCATGAAGGGCGTGTTCCAGGGCGTGATGATGCCGACTGGGCCGATCGGCACGCGCGTCGTCATGTTGATCTGGTTGCCGCCGCGCAGCATCTTGCCGTCGCGTGCCTCCGGCGCCCGGTCGGCAAAGAAGCGGAAGTTTTCCGCACCGCGCAGCGCCGCCTTGGCCATGAACTTCAGCGATTGTCCGGTATCCACGCACTCGACGAAGGCGATCTCCTCGGAGCGCGCGACGATCGCATCGGCAATTTTATGCAGGAGCTTCTTGCGCGTATCGCCGGGCATGGACGCCCATTCGGCGAAGGCTGCTTTCGCGGCCTTGGCGGCGCGGTCGATGTCTGCAGCCTTGCCGCGCGCGATCTTCGCCAGCGGTTTCAGGTCGATGGGCGAGATGGTCTCGAAAGTCTCGCCATCAAGCGAGGGAAGGGCTTCACCGTTGATGTAGTTGAGCACGCCTTCGCGTCTGAAGCGGGCAAGATAGCGTTCCGCCTTGGCGAGGTTTTCGGCGAGCTTGGACATGATGGTCTCCGATGCTGGCGCAGACTTCGCCGCGCACTGCTGTGTTTTTGTGGGAGGGCCGCGCTCAGCCGTTGGAGGCGCGCAGCCTGGGGTGAATGGCGTTCTTCTTCCAGCTCAGCTCCGGATCGATCTCGCGGATCTCCAGGCTGAGGGCGAAATGCGGCGTCGAGAAGAGCGTCGAGAGTTCTTCGCTGACGGCCTTGAAAATCGCGTCGCCGGTCGCCTTCTTCTCCGCTTCCGTGCGGCCGCGGCCGATGCGGAAGGACAGGTCGATGAAGCCGTTTTCCGGCAGGAGGTCGGCGATCGCATAGTCGCGGCTCTGGATCGTGCGCACCCTGATGGCGCCAAGCTCGAAGAGGCCGGTGCCGAGGATGGTCGCGTGCACCGTGCGGCACAGCTTGGCAAAGTCGACGCGAGTGTCGAGGTTACCGGAATATTCGATTGTCAGATGCGGCATCTTTCCTCCCGATGCGCTCTCATATATTTAACACGTTAACGAAATTGCCGACAGTGTCAAGCAGCCCGTTTCCCGCAGCTGCGACTGCCGATTGCAGAACGAAAGAAAATGTCCGATAGAACGCCTATGAGCCGCGAAAAGCCTCCCACCGACCTGGGCCACGACGCCCTTTTGCCGCACAACACGCGCCGTTCGCTGCCGATCGCGCTTCTGCGCGCACGCGAAGCCGTCATGGCGCATTTTCGACCGATGCTGGCGCGTCACGATATTACCGAGCAACAATGGCGGGTGATCCGCATTCTCGCCGAAGCCGGCCGGGTCGATGCGTCCGAGATGGCCGACAAGGCCTTCATCCTGGCGCCAAGCCTGACGCGCATCATCCGCTCGCTCGAGGAGCGCGGCCTGATCACCAAGCATAAGGACGCCGACGACGGCCGGCGCGTTCTGCTCGAGATCGCGCCCGAGGGCATGCGGGTGATCGCCGACGTCAGCCCGGAAAGCCGCGCGATCTACGAGGAGCTCGAAGCTCGCTACGGCCACGAGCGCGTCGAGGTCCTGCTCGATATGCTGGACGAACTTGCCAGCCTCAACGATTGAGTGTTTCGACAGCGCCCCGATCATCGGAAGCCTATTTCTTCGGCAAGCGCCAGCGTCTCGTCGGCATAACGCAGGACGCGGTCGCGCGCCGCGGGCAACTCCGGCCGCGAGGCAAACCAGCCGATATAGGTGAGGCTGCGAAGCACGAGGAACAGCGGCAGGCAGGAAAACGCTTCGTCCGGCAGGGCGCGGCGGCTTCGATAGCCTGAGATCAGCGCAGCCTCGATCGTCTCATATGCCGGCTCGCGCCGGTTTTTCAGAAGTGCGGTCGCGATGTCGAACAGGCGAAAGCCGTAGCCGGCATCGTCGAAATCGATGAAGGTCACGCCTTTTGCGGCAACGAGCACGTTCTCCCGAACGAGATCGGCATGGATCAGCCCAAAATCCTGCGCCGGAGTCGGCATCGTTGCCAGGCGCCGCCGGAGATCATGGCGCAACGCCGAAAGTGCTCTTGTCTGCGCCGAAGACAAGCCGTCGCAGTCCCAGAACCGTCCCCAGAGCGGCCGCTCGCCGAGCAGTCCTTCCGCATCCCAGGCGGGGCGCCAGAATCCCTCCGGCGACGTCCAGCGGTCGGCGAGATTGTGCATCTCGGCCATGGTGGCGCCGAGTGCCGAGAAGATCGCGCCGAGCTTTTCGGGTGTGTGGGACAGCGGCTTTCCGCTTTCGCCGAGCGTCTGTCCGTCCATCCAGCCGATGATATCGGCGTGCTGCGCGGCAAACGCTTCATCCTCCGGCAGGGCAACAAGCAGGCATCCGTCCGCCGTTGCGATCGGCCGCGGCAGCGCGAGACCGCTATCGACGAGTGCTGCCATCCATTGCAGTTCCGAGCGAAGGGCCGCTTCGTCGTGATAGCCGGCGCGGTGCAGCCGCAGCGCCGCCGACCGACCATCGGCGAGGCATACGCGAAACACCGCGTTTTCCCGATACTTCAACAGTTCCGGCCGTTGGTCGGCGACGCCCCAATGGGCGAGCGCCTGACGGGCGCGCGCGTCGAGCGCGGCGCGAAAATGCGGAGGTAGGGCGGCGACCATCAGCCGCTCACAGGCCCGAAAGCACGTCGTCGAACGTCGACAGCATGACGTCGGCATTCTCGCGGGTAAACGGCATCGGCGGCCGCATTTTCGTCGTGCATTGGTGGATACCAAGCTTGCCCATCAGCACGCCTCGCTCGCGCATGCCGTTGATCACCTTTGTCGCGAGATCGCTCGCCGGTGTTTTCTCGCTGCGATCGGTGACGAGTTCCGTACCGAAGAACAGGCCACTGCCCCTGATGTCGCCGATCACGTCATGTTTGTCCGCAAGCCGCGCGAGACCCGCCTTGGCATAGGCGCCCACGGTGGCGGCGTTCTCGATGAGCTTCTCACTTTCGATCACATCGAGCACCGCCATGGCGGCAGCGCAGGATACGGGGTTGCCGCCGAAGGTGTTGAAGTAACGAAACGCCTTGCGGAAGGCATTGAGTGTTTCGCTTCCCGCGACCACGCCGCCGATCGGGTGACCGTTGCCCATGGGCTTTCCAAGCGTGACGATATCCGCAAGGATGCCGGCTTTCTGGTGCCCCCACATGTGCCCGCCGGTGCGACCGAAGCCCGGTTGGACCTCATCGGCAATCACAAGGCCGCCCGCCTTTCGGACGGCGGCGACGGCGCCGTCGAGAAAGCCGGATGGCAATTCCGGAAAGCCTTCGTTGGCGAAGAAGGGGTCGATGATCAGCGCCGAGAAGCCGTGCGGGCTCTGCTCAAGCGAGGCGATCGCTTCTTCGACCTTGGCGGTGAAGGCCGCAGCGAATGCGTCACCCGGCTCGCCGCCGAGCGGTCGGTAGCTGTCGGGTGCTGGCACGTGGCGCACGTGGCCGCCGAAGCCGCCGACCGGCGGCATTCGGGTCGAAAGCTGCGACACGGCCGCGGTGTTGCCGTGATAGGTGTGGTCGGTGGCAATCACCCCGGTTTTGCCGGTCACGGCTTGAGCCATGCGCAGCGCCACGTCATTCGCCTCGCTGCCGGTGCAGGTGAGGATCGCCGCGTCGAGGCTCTTGTCGAAGGTCGCGGTCAGCCGCTCGACATAGTCGAGAATGCCTTCGTGCAGATAGCGGGTGTGGGTGTTGAGGGTTGAGGCCTGCCGGGCGATCGCCTCGGTCACCCGCGGATGGCAATGGCCGACATGCGGCACGTTGTTGTAGCAGTCGAGATAGCGGCGGCCATCGGCGTCGAAGAGCCAGACGCCTTCGCCGCGCACCAGATGCACCGGCTCCTCGTAGAACAGCGACATGTTGCGCCCGAGCAGCCGCTCGCGGCGCGCGATCAGATCCGCGTTACCTGTCATGGTTTATCCCCGTGCGGCGGTGAGGCCGGCGTCCAGCGCCGTCAGAATACGGGCGACATCGCCGGCGGTGATGACGAGTGGCGGCGAGAGGATGACATTGGCGCCCGAGGTTCGCACCATGACGCCGGCGTCATAGGTCACGTCCTGGACCTTCTGCACCACATCCTTCGCCGCAGCGGTCTTCTTCTCGCGGTCCGAGACCAGTTCGAGCGCGCACATCAGACCCTTGCCACGCACGTCGCCGATCAGTTCGTGCCGCTCCTTCAGCGCTTCGAGACCGGCGATGAGTTCCTCGCCGCGGGCACCGGCATTCGCCGCCACGTTCTGCTTGCGCGTCTCCTTCAGCGTTGCGAGTGCTGCCGCAGCACCGACCGGATGGCCGGAGTAGGTGTAACCATGGCCGATCGATCCGGCAGCCGTCTTGTTGCTTTCGAAAGCCTCGGCCACCTTGTCGGCGATCATCACTGCGCCGAAGGGATAGTAGCCATTGGTGATCGCCTTCGCGGTCGACATGAAGTCTGGCTTCACGCCCCAGAGACGTGAGCCGGTCCAGGCGCCGGTGCGGCCGAAGGCGGTGATCACCTCGTCGGCAATCAGCAGAATGCCGTGGCGGTCGCAGATCTCGCGCATCAGCGGCATGAAGGTCTCGTGCGGCACGATCACGCCGCCGGCGCCAAGCACCGGCTCCATGATCAGCGCCGCGATGGTGTCGGCGCCCTGAAAGGCGATCTCGTCCTCGAAGAGTCGCGCGATCGACTTGGCGATGACAGCGCCGTCGGTCGTGTCGAACGGGTTGCGATAGGTATAGGGCGCCGGCAGATGATAGACGCCGGGCAGCAGCGGCTCGTAGTTGCGACGGAAATTGGCATTGCCGTTGACCGAGGCGCCGCCGAAATGGGTGCCGTGATAGCCCTTCTTCAAGGCGACGAACTTGGTGCGCTCCGGCTGGCCGTTGAGCTTGTGATATTGGCGGGCGAGACGCAGGCAGGTCTCGACCGAATCCGAGCCCCCCGAGGTGAAGAACGAGCGCGTCAGCCCGTCCTCGCGGAACCATTCAGCGAGCTCGTAGGACAGCTCGATCAGCGGCGAATTGGTGGTGCCGCGAAAGGTCGAATAATAGGGCAGGTCGTCGAGCTGGCGGCGGATCGCCTCCTTCACCGGTTCACAGGAATAGCCGAGATTGACGTTCCAGAGACCGCCGACCGCGTCGAGCACCTTCTTGCCGTGAATGTCGACGATCTCGACGCCCTCGCCGGCATTGATGATGCGCGGCGGCGTCGCCTGCATCTCGGCCGGATGCGCCATCGGATGCCAGAGGTGGCGGGCGTTGTTCTCGATGAGGAAGTTGGTTTCGCGCATGCTCATGCTCCTGTCAGTTCGAGGCCGAGCATCTGAAGCGCTCTGGCATAGCTTTCTGCGGGGCGGGTGACGTCGAAATGGACGTGAGGCAGGCCGACGGCCCGCGCACCCTCGATGTTCTTCAACTGGTCATCCACGAAGACGCAGGCTTCGCGCGGCAAACTGAGCTGGCTCAGCACCAGTTCGTAAGCGCGCGGATCGGGCTTCAGGATGTTGGTGTAGGTGGCATCGACGATAATCTCGAAGAGCTCGATCAGCGGGAAACGCTCGCGGAACGCGACGCCGTAGAAGAGGTCGAGTTCGTTGGAGAGGATGGCGAGCCGGACACCGGCCCTGTGAGCGGCAAGGATCGCGTCGCGTGCCTCGGGCCTGAGCACCAGCTCCGGTTCGGCCCCGCGCGCCCGCTGCACGAAGGTCTTCATGTCGCTCCAGTCTTCGTCGAGCAACTGTCCGACCTCGCGCGTGCGTGTCGTCCAGTAGTCCCGTTCGGTGATCTCGCGCCGCTGTATGGCGGCCCAGAGCGGGTCGGTCGCCGGATCGAAGGGGCCGCGCCACGTGAGCGTGCCCGGCGCAAGGCCAAGTGCGCGCTCGGTGACATCGTGGGTCTCGAATAGCGTTCGGGTGACGACGCCGCCGAAGTCGAGGATCAATGCCTTGTCGGTCATGTTCTTCGTCATGGCCGACCCTCGGGCACGATGCCGCGCGACACCCAGTCATCGAAGATCGCAAGTGCTGCTTTCGAGAATTCCGGGGCGTTGATGTGGCTGTCGACCTCAAGCAGCGCGACGCCTGACGGGATCGACCGGCGCATCTCGTCGATGAAGGCGTCGAGCGCCTCCGGTTCGAAGAGCGGCTCGTCGGGCTGATCCCACTCCTGAATCCCCTTGAGCGGCAGGATGAAGGCGACTTCGGCGCCGGTGCCGGCCAGTTTGCCGCCGATGACGCGAGCGATCTCGCGCCGCCCATGGGCTGACGTGGTGACCGAGCCGAGCAGCCGGTTGTGGGCGTGATAGGGGCGGTCGGCGAAGGCTTGCGGAACGGGCTGCCAAGCCGGCAGGTCGACCATGTCGACGGCGCCGGGCGCGACGATCTGGGGGATGCCGGCTCGCCCGGCATTTTCAAGCCGGTCCGGCCCTGAGGTGACGACCGTTCCGTGATGGTGGTTGCTGACCTCCTGGATGCAGAAGTCGAAGACGGCCGTGAAACCCTTCTCGGCCGCGATCGCCTCGAAAGCGCGCCCGCCCATGCCGGTCGAATGGAAGACGGCGACGTCGTAGCCGCGGCGCTCGAGTTCGGGTTTCAGGCATTTCATGTATTTGAGGCAGCTCGATCCCAGCGAGGTCATGCCGATCAGCGGCCGCGATCCATCCGGCTTTGTACCGAACCGCGCAGCACCGACGACCGCGCCGCAGGCCTGGGAGAGCACCGAGCGGCAGATGCCGTTGAGACCATAGAGCCCGCCAGCCCAGAGGATCATCATCAGATCAGGCGCGATGCGCTCGGGCGGCAAGAGGTGCGAATAGGCAATCGTCGAGACGATGAATTTCGGCACGCCGAGTGGTAGCGCCGCGGCGACGTCCAGCGCCAGGTCGGTGCCCATCGAGCCGCCGAGAATGATGACGCCATCGGCCTGGCCGGCCTCGTAGAGCGAACGGGTAAGGGCGGCGGCACCTGTTGCCATCAGCGCCATGGCGCTGTGTTCGTCGCCGCTGGATGCGATGGCCGCGATCGAGACGCCGGCCGCTTCGGCAATGTCGTGGCGCGAGTATTCAGGCTGATAGGGCGGGTCGCCGAGAATGCTGACATCCATCATCACAGGCAGTCCGCCGGCTTCGCGGATGACGGACGCCATGAACTGGAGTTCGTCGCATTTGGTGTCTCCCGTACCCACGACCAGGATATTGGGGAGACGGTTCATTGCATTCATCAGCCGGCCCTCCTTGCCAGCGGATCGGCAGCAACCTGCTCCAACCCGAAAAGTCTTTCGGAAATGCGTCTTGCCGCAGCCATAGCGGCGCGCCCCATCTGTTCCACCGTCTCCTTGTCGGCACGCGTTGCAGGTGCGGCGATAGCGATGGCGCCGACCGGCGTTGTGCCGGGCGCACGGATCGGGGCGGCGACGCTGACGACGCCGGTCTCAAGCCCGTGATGGCAGATCGAGTAGCCGCGCCGGAGCGTCTCGCCGAGCGTCTGGCGGAGTGCGGCCGGATCCGTCAGCGTGTGGTCGGTGAAGGCCTGGAGCGGTGCCGACAGGGCCGCGTCGATCTCCTTCTGCGGGCAGAAGGAGAGAAAGCCGAGCCCGGATGCAGTCGCGTGGAAGGGCAGGATGCTGCCGACGTCGACGATGACACGATGCGCCCGTTGCGAGTCCTCCACATGAATGGTCGACAGGCGGCCGGCGGCATATTCGGAGAGGTGGACGGTCTCGCCCGCAAGGCTTGCGAGTTCCCGCGCAAAAGGTGTCGCCACGCTCAGATAGGGAAAGCGCGCCTCGCGGATACGGGCGAGCCGCACCGGTGCACCGCCCAGCCGATAACGGCGCGTTTCCACGTCCTGCTCGACGAAGCCGTGTTTTTCCAGTTCGACGAGAAAGCGCCTGGCCGTCGCCTTGTCGAGCCCGCAGTGGCGGGCGATGTCGCTCAACCCCGCCTCTTTCTCAAGGCGCGAGATCGCGTCGAGCAAAGTCAAGGCCTTACCGATGGTGCTCATCCATTCCTCCGTTGTCGAGCGCCCCGTCAGTCCTCTCGCCTGTTCCCTCCTAAGGAGCGGTAGACCCGCTCTCCCGGTCGTTCTGGGTCGAGATACTTAACATGCGAAATAACTTGACAGGGCCAGATGCAATTTGCAAGTCTATATTTGAAGCTAAGGTTCAAATAATGAACCGAAAGACTTGCGCGGCAAAGACAAAAAGCAAGCCCCGCGCCTCAAGTCCGCTTCAGGGAGCAGCCGCCGGAGAGAAGGACCGGAGGCGAAAAGGCGTTCGCGCCAGCAAGGGGAGCCAAGACCATGACCAATTCGCCTGCGCCCGTGACCGGGGCAAACCAATTGCGCAAGAACGCCCTCGGCGTCGGCGCCGTCACCTTTCTCGTCGTTTCCGCCGCTGCACCGCTAACCGCGGTTGCCGGCGGCGTTCCATTGTCGATGATGCTCGGAAACGGTGCGGGCATTCCCGGCACCTTTCTGATCGTCACCGCGATCCTGCTTCTGTTCTCGGTCGGCTATGTCGCCATGGCGAGGCATATCCGCAATGCCGGCGCCTTCTATGCCTATACGGCACAGGGCCTCGGCGGGCTGATGGGGGGTGCCGCAGCGATGATCGCGATCCTTGCCTATAACGCGATGCAGATCGGCGTCTTCGGCCTCTTCGGCGCGGCAACGGCGGGGCTTTTCGCCGGCTTGGGGATCGATCTGCCCTGGTGGGTCTGGACCTTTATCGGCATCGCTGCGGTCGGCATTCTCGGTTATCGCCGCGTCGATCTCTCCGCCAAGGTGCTGACTGTCCTCGTCATCCTTGAATATCTGGTCGTGCTCGTCATCGACGTCGCGATCCTCGCCAAGGGCGGCGACGGCGGATTGACGACGGTTTCGTTCACGCCCTCGGCGATCCTCTCCGGTTCGCCGTCGATCGGCATTCTCTTCTGCTTCGCCGCCTTCATCGGTTTCGAAGCGACGACGATCTACAGCGAGGAAGCCCGCGATCCGGAGAAGACCGTGCCGCGTGCGACCTATATCTCGGTGCTGATCATCGGCATCTTCTACATGTTCACCTCGTGGCTGATGGTGAACGCCGCCGGCGCGGACAAGCTGGTGCCCGAACTGCAGGGCCTTGCCGATCCGACCACTTTTCTCTTCGGCCTCGCCGAACGCTATGCCGGCGGCTGGCTGCCGCCGTTGATGAACGTGCTCTTCGTCACGAGCCTCTTTGCCGGCGTGCTGGCGTTCCACAACGGTGTCGCCCGCTATCTCTACGTCGCCGGCCGCGAGCGCCTGCTGCCCGCCTCGATCGGCGTCACACATCCTGTCTACCACAGCCCGCATGTCGGCTCGCTGATCCAGACGGTTATTGCCGTGCTAATCGTCGCGCTCTTTGCGGCAACGGGCCAGGACCCGGTGCTGGCGCTGTTCTCCTGGCTGACCAACGTCGGCACGCTTGCGGTGATGACGCTGATGGCCTTTACCGCCTTTGCGATCGTCGCCTTCTTCAACCGCAATCCTCGGCTTGAAACGAACCCGCTGGTCACCAAGGTCATTCCCGTCGTCACCGGTCTGATCCTCGTTGCCGTCATCATCGCGATCGCGGCCAATTTCGGCGATCTCGCCGGCGCTACCGGCATGCTCGCGGTGTTCTTGCCGGGGCTCGTCGTGATCTTTGGGGTCATCGGGCTGTTCCTGGCGGCCTCGCTGAAATCGGGCAATCCGATTGAGTTCGCCCGCCTGGGTGCCGGCCAGGAGATCTGATCTCTCGGGAATATCGCTTTGGGGATGGCGGCTTGCCGCCATCCCTGCAAACCAAACGGGACAGGACACGATGCAGGACAAGATTGATCAATTGCGCAACCTGCCCGTTGCGGCCCAAAAACTGTTCATCGGGGGGCGTTGGCAGGAGAGCCTCTCCGGTCAAAGCCTCGATGTCGTCTCGCCGATCGACGGCAGGCATCTGACGACGATCGCCGACGCGGCAGCCGGTGATGTCGATGCCGCGGTCCAGGCCGCCCGCGCCGCTTTCGAGAAGGGAAGCTGGTCGAAGGCTGCCCCGGCCCAGCGCAAAAAGGTTCTCACGCGCATTGCCGAGATCATAGAGGCGCAGGCACTCGAGCTGGCCGTTCTCGGCGTACGCGACAATGGCACGGAAATCTCTATGGCGCTGAAGGCCGAACCCGGCAGTGCCGCCGGCACCTTCCGCTACTATGCTGAGGCGCTCGACAAGGTCTATGGCGAGATCGCTCCGACGGCCGACGATATTCTCGGTCTCGTGCACCGCGAACCGATCGGCGTGGTCGCCGCGATCGTTCCCTGGAATTTTCCGCTGATGATCGGCGCCTGGAAGATCGCGCCGGCGCTTGCCGCCGGCAATTCCGTCGTGCTGAAACCGGCCGAGGGCGCCTCGCTCAGCCTGCTCAAGCTCGCGGAGATCTGCGCCGAGGCCGGTCTGCCAGAGGGTGTCTTGAATGTCGTGACCGGTCGCGGCGCGACCACGGGCGAGGCGATCGGCCTTCATGGCGACATCGATGTTCTCGCCTTTACCGGATCCGGCGGCGTCGGTCGTCGGCTGCTCGAATATTCCGCGCGCTCGAACCTCAAGCGCGTCTATCTCGAACTCGGCGGCAAGTCGCCGAACGTCGTCTTTGCCGACGCACCCGACCTCGACCAGGCCGCGCGCATTTCCGCCTATGGCATCTTCCGCAACTCCGGCCAGGTCTGCGTTGCCGGTTCGCGGCTGCTTGTCGAGCGCTCCATTCACGAAGCCTTCGCCGAGAAGGTGGCAGCGATCGCAGGATCCGTGAAGGTCGGCGACCCGCTGTTTCTTGCGACCGAGGCCGGCGCGATTTCGAGCGAGGTTCAACTCAAGAAGAACCTCGATTTCGTCAGAGAGGCCGAGGCTGAAGGTGCAAGGTTGCGCTCCGGCGGCAAGCGCATCCTCGAGGAGACTGGCGGTTATTACATGCAGCCGACCGTTTTCGACGTTCAGCCGGATATGAAGCTGGCGAAGGAGGAGGTCTTCGGCCCCGTGCTTGCGGTCATACCGTTTGATGACGAGGTCGACGCACTCCGGATCGCCAACGCGACCGACTACGGTCTGGCGTCGGCCGTCTGGACTGCGAACCTGTCGCGCGCGCACCGCATGGTGCGCGGCATCCGCGCCGGCGTGGTGCACGTCAATACCTATGGCGGCGCCGACAACACAGTGCCGCTCGGTGGCGTCAGGCAGTCCGGCAATGGTCACGACAAGTCGCTGCACGCGCTCGACAAATACATCGATCTGAAGACCGCCTGGATTCAGCTCTGACCCCCGGGACGACAAACCGTATCGGCGTTGGGCCGGGTAAGCCGGCTATTCCATCGTCGCCCGCAAGGCCCGGATGATCTCTTCGGCAAACATGGCGGCGGCCAGGCCGTGGCCGCGTCTTTCCCGCTGCACCAGCGAAAGCACGTTCTTTGCAAAAGTCCGGTCGCGGATTTGAAGATATGTCAGCACGCCGTTTCGTTGTTCCTCGGTAATGTCGAACTTGCTGAGGAAAGCGATGCCGTCGCCGGCCGCGGCCAGGAACTTCATCGCCTCGATGGAATTGGTGAGATAGCTCGGCTCGACTGTCAGCCCGGCCTCAGCGAAGGCGTCGGCGACGATGCCATGGATCTGCATCGACTTGTCGGCAAAGATCAGCGGGTAGGGCTGGCAATAGGCCAGCGGCAATGATTCCATGCCGGCGAGCGGGTGTTCCGGAGCAACGACCGCGCCGAGGCGGGTGTCCATCTTCCAGAGTGTCTCGACCTGCGGCGTCGGCGGGAGACTGAAGGCAAAGCCGAGGTCGGCCTCGCCACCGGCCACCGCCTGAACGATCTCGCGGGCGAACATCACCCGGATCGTGATCTTGAGGCGTGGATGCCGTGCGCCGAAGATCGCAGCCACCTTCGGCACGATGCCGCCGGCAAGGCCGTTCATTGTGGCGATGATCACCTCGCCGCTCTGCAGCGCCTTGATATCGCGAATCTCGGCTTCGACCTGGCTGTATTCCTTCATGGTCCGGCGCACATGCGCGACGAGGATTTCGCCGGCCGGCGTCAGCCTGAGGCCGCGCGGCAGCCGCTCGAACAGCGGCTCGCCGATATCCTCCTCAAGCTGCAACACATGCTTGTTGATGGCCGAGGCAGCGACGTTCAGCCGTTCGCTCGCCCCGCGAATCGAGCCTGAGCGCGCCACCTCGTCGATATAGCGCAGCACGCGTGAATGCAGCATGGTCTTCCCCATTTAATCGTTCTCGAAAAGCGAACGGTACGAGCAGAAAATACTGCTTTTCGGAAGCGGTGCAATGACTTCTTATGGTTGGCGAGGGGCGCGCTGCCGGCACTGCACCCGCTGAATATGGCGGGTTATGGGCAGGCGCCGACGACTCTGAAAGTGGAGGACTATTCGTGAACCAGACTGAAGCCGCGCATTACGAAAAGGTGCGCGCCATCTTCGATATCCTGAACGGCGAGCGGGAGGCGGATCTTCTTTTGAAGAACCTGAACATCCTCGATGTTCATGGAGAGACCGTCTACCAGGGGTCCATTCTCGTCTACGACAAGCGCATCGTTGCGCTCAACCCCGACGAGACCGTCTTGAAGGTCAAGCAAGTCTTCGACGGCAAGGGCCTCTATGCGATCCCCGGCCTGATCGACGCGCATATCCATTTCGAATCCCAGCTCGCGCACCCGACGGCGCTCGCCGAGGCGATGGTTCCCTGCGGCACGACGACGATCTATGCCGAGTGCCTGGATCTGCTCAGCGCCGCCGGCAAGGAAGGCATCGAAGCGGCCGAGAGCCTTTTCCGGGATTACGAGCAGCTGCCCTATCGGCTCTATGCCTTCGCACCGGGCAAGAAGACGGCGGCATCGGTGACGGAAGCGGTGCTCAAGTTGGAACCGGTGATCGGCCTCGGGGAGTTCGAGCACTTCACCTACAGTTCCGGCAACGACGACGATTTCCGCAAGGCGGCCTGGGTCCGCGCCAAGGGTGGCTTTATGAACGGCCACTGGGGCGTCACCGCGCTCTCCGACATGATCCTCAACTACCTGCCGGCGATCGGCGTCTCCAACAATCACGACGTCTGGAACGAGAAGGATATCGAGAAGAGCATTCGCTACGGCTTCCCGACGCACATCAAGTTCGGGGTCGGCAGCAGCGAGGTGATCAAGGTGCTGTTGCGCGCGATCGTTGACCGCAAATGGCCGACCGACAATTTCATGCTCTGCACCGACAACATCTCGATCGAGCGACTGCTCACCATGGGCCATATGGACTGGATCATTTCGCTCTCAGCCGAAATGGGCATCAACCCGATCCACGCGATCAAGATGGCGACCTACAACACCGCGCGTTCTTTCCACATGGAAGACAAGATCGGTTCGCTGACGCCCGGCCGGTTCGCCGATATCGTCTTGACCGACAGCCTGTCGAAGATCAATCCGCTCTACGTGTTCAAGGATGGCGAACTGGTCGCAAAAGACCGCAAGCTGCTGAAGAATGCCGACATCGACTATTCCGGCATGTGCAAGGACGGCGTTTCCGGCCTCGCCGATCTCTCGCCGGAGCAACTGGACATCGTGCCCCTGGAAGTGTCGGAAGACGGCACGCAGGCCAAGGTCTATTTGTTCGATGTCTACGGCCGCGGCCACGCCAAATTCTACCAGGAAATCTGGGTTCCGCTGAAGGATGGCAAGGTCGTTGCCGAGCATGAGGGCAAGAAGATGAGCCGGCTGTCGGTCGTCCAGCGCTATGCCGACGGCAAACGCCATGTGGTGAACGGGCTTTTCAAGGGCGTTCATGTCGATCGTGGCGCAGTGGCGACCTTTTGGCCGGCGCCGAAGCCCTATTTCGTCGTCGTCGGTCAGGACAGCGCCGAGATGTGCCATTGCCTCAAGCGGGTCGATACCCATGCCGGCGCCTGCATCGTCACCGACGACAGGGTGGAAAAGGCCGTCATGCCGCTGGAGATCTACGGGGTCATGGCGAACATGAGCGTCGAGCAACTGACGGCCAGTGCCGCTGCGATCGATGCGGCGCTCGAAGCTCTTGGCAACCGCAACGAAGGCGAACCGGTGGTCAACAAGCTGCTCAGCCTGTTCATCTCGTTGCACCGGTTCCGCTTCATGGCCTAGAGCCATTCAGAAAAAGGAGACGGGCGTTTCGGCGTCCGTCTGCCTGGAAAGTGGCGTGCTTCCGCGACAATGGGCGGACATGCCGAAAGATTTAAAAGCGCATCGCTGAGGGGGCGATGGGCCGGCGGGGTAAGGAGCTCCGCCTCGTTTCGAGGGAGGAAACAATGGCACACAATGCGGCGGAAGCCGAAATCGTCGATACCGGCAGCCTGACGCGGCGCTGGATCATGTATGTCGTCGGCATCTATGTGCTGACCTTCGGTGTCAGCCTGGCGATCCGCGCCGGCATCGGCATTTCACCCCAGAGCAGCCTGACGCGGACCATGACGCTGGTCTATCCGCCCTTCAGCCAGGGCACCTACAACTTCATGCTCGAACTGATCATGCTGTTCCTGACCTATCTGGTCCTGCCCAAGGACTTCAAGCTCAAGAACTTCGCCTCGCTGATCCCGGCTTTCGTGCTGGCGGTTTTCCTGGACTTCAACCTGGGGATCACCGAGTTCATCAAGCTCGAGGCCTATCCGCTGCGGGTGGCGCTGCTGGTCTTTGCCGATGCGGCGCTGGCCTTCGGCCTGTTCCTGATGATCCGCGCCAATCTGGTGCTGATGCCGATCGACATGTTCGTCAACACCATCTTCAAGCGCACCGGCTGGAAGTGGGGCAACATCAAGACCGGCTTCGACTGCACGCTGCTGGTTCTGTCGGCCTGTATCGGTCTGCTCTTCCTCGCAGAGGTCAAGTTCATCCGCGAAGGCACGATCCTGAACGCCATTCTCGTCGGTCAGTATATCAAGCTCTACTTCTTTCTGTTCAGGAAGTTCCAGGGCAAGGCGACACCTTCGCCGAAAGGCCTGGAAGCGGCCGCGGAATAGCATCCCGCGCGAAGAAGCGATAAGGGGCGCCCAACCGGCGCCCCTTCATCATGTGTCGTGATCTCTGCTTACGGGCGAACAGGCTTATCCGAAAGCGAGTTCGAGGTTCTGCCGGTCCCGTGCCACCACCTGGCACTTGGTTTCGAAACCGTCGCCGGCGACCACCAGAACGAGTTCCGGTGGTATGCCGGCGGAATTCGAGACCGTAACCGCCGCGCCATCGGCGCCCAGCGACCGGATGGTGCAGTCGATCCGTGAATGCCTGTCGTCGAAGAGAATGGTTCCGGCCTTCAGCACGCGCTGGCGCGGACCGAGCGGATAGCGGGCTTCGAGACTGCTCCATTCGACGCAGCGGTTTCGTCCGCCGGCCTTGGCGAGATACATCGCCGCATCCGCCTGGGCGAGCAAGGTGGCGTTATCCCTGCTATTGGCCGAAAGGGCGGCGGTGCCGAAGCTCGCAGTCACCGCGAGCTGGCCGAATTCACCGTGGATCGTCTGAGCGGCGATCGCTGCCCGCAGTTTTTCCGCCGCCGTCAGCGCGCCTGTCGCGTCGACATGCGGCAGCATGACGGCAAATTCCTCGCCGCCGAGCCGCCCAAAGAGGTCGCTTGCTCGCAGATTGGACTGGCAGATGGAGGCAACGGCCTTCAAGACCTCGTCTCCTGCCGCATGCCCGTGTGTGTCGTTGACCCGCTTGAAATGGTCCACATCGAGGACGATGCAAGACAGGTCATGCTGGTGCCGCACCGCGAGCGAGATCAGCTTGTCCGCTTCCTCGCGGAAGGCGCGCCGCGTCAGCGTCCCGGTCAGTCCATCCGTCGCGGCCGAGCGGAGCAGATCGATCCGGTCCATCGCCACGCCAGCCAACTCCATCAGGATCGCAAGATCCGTCTCAGTGAACTGTCGTGGCGCGCGATCGATCGCGCACACGGTCCCGACTGTATGCCCGTCCCGCGTCTTCAGCGGGACGCCTGCGTAGAACCGAACATGTTCGGGACCGGCCACGGCCGGGTGCTGCGAAAAGCGTGCATCCTTCGTGGCGTCGTGGACGACGAGAGGCTCCTCGGCGACGACGACATATCGGCAGAAGGTCTCTTTGCGCGGGACCTCGTCGGCCGAAAGGCCGGAGCAGGCCTTGTACCATTGGCGATGTGCATCGACCAAGGAGACGATGCCGATCTCTATGGAGAAGACCTGTTTGATCAGCCGTACGACCCGTTCAAGGCCTTCATCCCTTGGCGTGTCGAGGATATCGAGATGTCCAAGGGCGGCCAAGCGATCGAATTCCCTGCCTTTCGCGTCCGTCGTCGGACGTCCGGCTGGCTCAGCAACCACCATTCCGTTTTCCTTTCTCATTCCACGCCCGGCAATAGACGCGTTTTAGGGAAAAAACAAAAGGCGCTGAACAGCAACTGGATGTGGATTGCGCCGGCTCTGTGGCGAAGGATGCCGTGTTTGCACCGAACCAGCGACGCTGCGTCCGTGCTTACCCGCCGAAACTTCCGAGCTGCGTCGGCACGTGTACATAGTTGCGGTCGAAGTAGAGCAGCGCATTACCATCGCTGCGCGAGCGGATGCCGACGACCCGGCCGATGAGGATATGGTGCGTTCCCAAGAGCCGCGCCTCGGCCAGTTCGCAGTCGAGCGAAACGATCGCATTCTTGACGGCGAAGCTGCCCGATTGCATCTCGACCCAGTCGGTGGCGGCATAGCGCGCGGCCATGTCCTGCGTCGCGCCGGCGAAATGGCCGGCGAGATCCCGATGGTCGTGGCTGAGCACGTTGACGCAAAAGCGCCTGTTGTCGATGAACAGCCCGCATTGGGTGGAGTTCCGGTTCATGCAGACAAGCAGCGTCGGCGGCTCGTCGGTTACCGAGCACATGGCGGTGGCCGTGAACCCGCCGCGTCCGGCGGGTCCGTTGGTGGTGATGACGTTGACCGGCGCGCAGACCCGCGCCATCGCATTGCGAAACTCGGTCTTAGAAACGAGCGGTTCCATGGCCGGCCTCACTCGGCTGCGCTGCGAAGGGTGGCGTTGTCGTCGAGCGGCGGCAGCCAGGTATTGCCGGTCCAGCCGTTCTCGTCGTAGTCGGCCATGCACTGATCGACGAGCGCCTCCATCTCCTTCAGACGCCCGCCGCGCTCGGCGCCCTTTAACACCTGCAGCCGCACCTCTTCGGGTGCACCGGCATAGTTGAGTTCGTAAAGCGCGTGCCGCCCGCCAAACTCGGTGCCGGTCGCGTCCCAGAGCAGCTTCATGATCTTGATGCGCTCGATATGGCCCATATCGTTGGAGCCGCGCACATATTGCGCCAGATAACGATCGATCTCGGGATTGCCGAAATCGCGCGCCGAGGAGGGCAGGTAGATCAGGCCGGAGGCGACGACCCTGCGGATCGTCTCGACGACGCGCGGATAGGCCTCCGACATGAAGGTGCGGTAGGAAAGCGCAGCTTCGAGATTGGGCAGCACCGCGCCGTCGGCCCAGGGAATGGGGTTATGCGCCATGGCGTTGGAGAAGCTCCAGAACATGTGTCGAAGGGCAATGACCTCGCCGAGCGCCGCCTGGTTGCCGCGGAAGGCGTCGCCGCCGGTCGCCCTCAAAGCCTTGGCAAGCAGGCCGGCGAGGAAGTCGAGTTTCACCGCGAAGCGGGTGCAGCCCTGGAAGCAGTAGCCGTGCATGAAGCCGGAGGCCGGGTGGAAGGAGAGGATCTTGGCGGCGTCGCGCAGCACCAGAACATCCTCCCAGGGCACGAAGACATTGTCGAGCACCAGGATCGCGTCATTCTCGTCGAAGCGCGACGACAGCGGATAGTCGAAGGGATGGCCGACCGTGTTGGCCGTCTGCTCGTAGGAGACCCGGCAGAACATCTTGATGCCCGGCGCGTTCATCGGAACGATGAACATGACGGAGAGCGAGGGATCCTCGGTCGCCGTCGCCGAGCTCTGTGCGAGGAAATTGTAGTGCGTCAGCGCAGAGGAGGTTGCGACCACCTTGGCGCCGGAGACGTAGATGCCGGCATCCGTTTCCTTGGTGATGTGGACGAACACGTCCTTCACCGCATCCGCCGGCTTGTGGCGATCGATCGGCGGATTGACGATCGCATGGTTCATGAAGAGGGCGGCTTCCTGGGCGCGTCGGTGCCACGCGAGCGCATTGTCCTTGAACGGCCCGTACCAGTTGGCATTGGCGCCCAGCGTGTTCATCAGCGCCGCCTTGTAGTCGGCGGTGCGGCCCATCCAGCCATAGGACATGCGTGCCCACTCGGCGATCGCGCCTTGCTGTGCCGCAAGATCGGAGGAGGAGCGGGCGACGCGGAAGTATTTGTGGGTGTAGCCGCCCGAGCCCGTGTCGGTCGGTGACGTCAGGATATCCTTCTTCGCCGGGTCGTGCAGCGCGTCATAGAGCCTTGCGAGCGACCGGGCGGAATTGCGCATCGCCGGATGGCTGGTGACGTCGTGGACGCGCTCGCCATTGATATAGACTTCGCGGCCGTCGCGCAGGCTTTCCAGATATTCGGCGCCGGTGAAGGGCCGCGCCCTGTCGGCGCGGAAATCCTCTGCTCTCATTTTCTCCTCCTTGAGTTTCGTCAAGGCTAGGCGTTGAAATCGGCAGCGGCCATGGACAGAATGGCAAAATGACTTGGACTTTTTCGGGTGGAGCATGAGCAGCAGCATTCCAAGTTTCTTCGTCTATGGCGAACCGGAGCAGAAGGTCGAGCCCGGGTTCTTCCATGTCGAGACGGTGATGGCGCGGCGGAACCTGCATCAGGGCCAGGTCAAGGCGCACAAGCACGACCAGATGGGACAGATCACCTACTGGCTGAGCGGCGGGGGAACTTACTTCATCGACGACAAGCCTTTGGACTTTTCCGCACCCGCCATCAGCTTCGTGCCGAGCGGCATCGTGCACGGGTTTTCGGTCGATCCAGAGACGAGCGACGCGATCGTCGTCTCGATTGCCGATGGTGCGCTGCTCTCCATCCGCGAGCAAACGACGCTGGGGCTCGATACGCCGATGATGATCCGTGGCGACGGTGAAGACCGGCATTGGCGCCGTCTTGCGGAACTGCTCGATATCGTCGCTGATGAGTACGCCTGCGGTGCCACGGGCGCGCAGCGGATGCTGGCGTCTCTGGTCGCCGCCGTGCTGACCCAGATCGCCCGCCTGGCAGCCGCAGCACCGCCCACCGCCCAGCCGACACAGGCGATGCTGGCCACGGAACTGCGCCGGCTCATCGATCTGCGTTTCCGCGAGAACTGGAGCGTCGGGCACTACACCGATGCGCTCGCCACGACGCCGCACCTGCTTGCCAAGGCGAGCAGGGATGCCTTCGGCATGCAGGTGAAGGAACTGATCAACGAGCGGCGATTGCTTGAGGCCAAGCGCCTGCTGCTCTTTACGGTCCGGCCACTCGAAGACATTGCCTATGAGATCGGCTTTGCCGACGCCGCCTATTTCTCGCGCTTCTTCCGCCTGAGGGTCGGCGAAGCCCCGAGCGACTGGCGCCGTGCGCGGTTGAACTCGCCTGGAGCCGGCTAAGTCACCGGCTCCGAGAGGTATCGCCAAGTCCGTCGGTTATCGGCCATAGGCCCGCATAACCGCCATCAGAGGCTCATGCCGGATCGCCTGGATCTTGAAGCGATCATGGGCTGTACCGCCGGAATCTTCGGCCGCGATCATCGCGTTCACCACTGCTTCTTCGACGCTGTCGACGGTCGCGAGATAGACGGGGTCAAGCAGCTCGTCGTTGACGATTTCCAGCGACAGTCGCGGCGGCGCCCTGTGGGCCATCGGCTGGGTGTTGGCTGTGGAGAAGGCGAGGAAGATGTCGCCGGAATTGTTGCCGCCGGGCGTGCCGTTGCGGCCGATGCCGATCGCCGCCCGTCGCGCCAGGCGCTTGAGTTGATGCGGTGCCATCGGCAGGTCGGTCGCGATCACGACGATGATCGAGCCGCGCTCCTGCATCTGGCTTTGCGGCGTGCCGTCGCGCATGTGTTCGCCGACCGGAACGCCGCGGATCGTTAGCCAGTCGCGTTGCCCGTGATTGGCTTGGACCAGCGTGCCGATCGTGTAGTCGCGGCCGCCGAATTCAACGACG
The DNA here is from genome assembly GCF_001426275.1 of Ensifer sp. Root423. NCBI lineage: Bacteria > Pseudomonadati > Pseudomonadota > Alphaproteobacteria > Hyphomicrobiales > Rhizobiaceae > Ensifer > Ensifer sp. Root423. The sequence goes on from NZ_LMEG01000002.1 coordinate 415,048, forward strand.
CGCGAGGCGGTGCCGGTGCCGCCCTTGAAGCCATAGGCGATCATGCCGGTGCCGCCACCACAATTGCCTTCCTGGACCGGGCCGGACGCGGCAGCGTCGAGTGCGGCGTGCACATCGGCTTCCGTGATCGGCTGGCCGTTGATGTCATTCAAAACGCCGTCATAGGTTTCGGCGACCACCGGCATCAGCCAGAGGAAATCATCGGTGTCGTAGGTCGTCCTGTAGCGCTCCAGCATCCATTGGATGGTGGCGTGGTGGGTCATGCCGACCGCATGGGTGTTGGTGATCATCACGGGTCCGAGGAAGAAGCCGCCGTCCTCGATCCAGTGGGTGCCGGTCATTTCGCCGTTGCCGTTGAAGCGGTGCACCCCGGCATAAACCGGGACCGGTGTTTCCGATCCGGCATGCGGCAGGATGGCGGTGACGCCGGTGCGCACCGGGCGCTTTCGGCCGGGTCGCGGCGTTTGCTCCTCGATAGTGCGGAAGCCGACGGCAATGCCTTCGACATCCGTGATGGCGTTGAAGCGGCCGGTGCGGCCGGCAAAGGGCAGGCCGATATCGCGGGCGCGGGCGCTGGAGGGCGTAGAGGTTTTGTCGTTCATGATCATTTCTGCCGGGAGCGAAGGTAAAGGCCGAGCGAGGCGACGACGAAGGAGAAGGTCAGCATCATCACGGCGATGGCGTTGATCTCCGGTTTGATGCCGCGCCGAAGCATGGAGAAGATGAACATCGGCAGCGTCGTGACATCGACGCCGGCGATGAAATAGGTGATGACGAGATCGTCCATCGAGATGATGAAGGCGAGCAGCGCGCCGCCGACGATCGCCGGGAAAAGCTGCGGCAGCACCACCCGACGAAAGGTCATCCATTCGTTGGCGCCGAGGTCGGCCGACGCGTGTTCCAACGTGCGATCCATGCCGGCAAGGCGGGCCGAGACGACGATGAAGACGTAGGAGATCAGGAAGGTGCACTGGCCGATGATGATCGTCGTCAGGCCCAGCCGGATGCCGGAATTGACGAAGAAGATCAGGAGCGCGATGCCGAGCACGATATCCGGCATCAGCATCGGCATGAACATCACCACCCGGTAGAAGCGCTGGCCGACAAATTCGAAGCGGTAGAGCGCAATCGCGATCGCCGTGCCGAAGACGGTTGCAATGGCCGTTGTCGAGGCGGCGATGACCAGGCTGTTCCACACCGCCTGCAGCAGCTGCCCCGTCGATTCGATGTAGAGCGCGCTCTCGGAGACCTTGGTCTTGAAGCCGAGAACCTGAGCGTACCATTCGGTGGTGAACCCGGTCCAGGTCATCATGTTCACCGGATTGGCGTTGAACGAATAGACGGCGATGACCACGAGCGGGATGTAGATGAAGGCGAAGAACAAGCCGGTGTAGGCAAGCAGGCCACCGGTAAAAAGGGATCGAGCGATCTTCATGGGCGCCTCACCGTGCCAGTGCGGCGGCAGCGCCGCGCCGTCCGGAAAGGATGACATGGGCGATCATCATGATCAGCATGACGCTCATCACCATCATCGCCAGTGCTGCACCGAAGGGCCAGTTGCGGGCGGCGAGGAACTGCTGCTCGATGAGGTTGCCGAACATCATCACCTTGGCGCCACCAAGCACCGCCGGCACGACGAAGTTGCCGAGCGCCGGGATGAAGACGATGACGGAGCCGCCGGCGATGCCGGGTGCGGTCAAGGGCAGGATGATGCGCAAGAAGGTGCGCACGGGGCCGGCGCCGAGATCGAGCGAGGCGCGCACCAGCGTCCAGTCGAGTTTCTCGACGCTGGCATAGACGGGCATGAACATGAAGGGAATGAACACATAGGTCATGCCGAGGATGATCGCGCCCTTGGTGTAGATCAGGTCGAGCGGCCGTTCGATCAGCCCCGTGGATAGAAGCACTTCGTTGACGAGGCCGGTCTGGCGCAGGATCAGCACCCAGACGAACAGCCGCACGATCAGACTGGTGAAGAAGGGCAGTGTGATCAGGAACAGGCAGAAGTTCTTCCAGCGGTCGGAAAGCCGGGCGATGCAGAAGGCCGCGGGGTAGCAGACGAGGAGGGTCGCGAGCACCGTAAGGGCCGCGATCTCGATCGAGCGCAGGAAGATCGCGATGTAGATCGGATCGAACTCCTCGAACATCGGATCGGCGAAGCCGAGAATGCGGCCGAAATTATGCGGGTAGAAGGTCCATTCCACCCCGCCATAAAGGCCGGGTGCGAGAAAGCTGGTCACGATCATGATCGCGAGCGGCCCGAGGAAGAAGACGGCGAGAAAGGCCGAGACGGGCCCGAGCAGGAGTGCAAGCTGGAAGCGGCGGCGACTGGCGATCGTCATCTTAGGCACCTGCGCTTTCGCCAATCAGGTGCACGGCGGCTGGATCATAGGCAAGTCGCGCCTTACGGGTCTGCTCGACCGTGCCAACGAGGCTGCGGCGGTTGGCCGGAATCTCGGCGACGACCTTGCGGCCCTCGGCGGTGCGACCGAACAGCTCGAAGGTGGAGCCGACGAAGACGATCTGGTCGAGATCGACGTCGATCGTCGGGAAGGGAGCGTTGTCCTCGGCGAGGAAGAACTGTTCCGGACGGATCAGCGCCGTTGCCTCTGCCGAAATCTTCCGCTCGCAGGGCCGGTGGCGGATCGCCATGCCGTCAGCCGTCATCAACCGGTCGCCGTCGAGCCTGCCTTCGAACAGATTGCTGGCGCCGATGAACGTTGCAACGAACGTGTTGACCGGATGGTCGTAGATGGCGCGAGGCGTATCGAGCTGCTGGATGCGCCCGCCTGATAGCACGGCAACGCGATCCGACATCGTCAGCGCTTCCTGCTGGTCATGGGTGACGAAGATGAAGGAGATGCCAAGCTCGTTCTGCAGCGTCTTGAGTTCGATCTGCATGGCCTGGCGCAGGTTCTTGTCGAGCGCCGACAGCGGTTCGTCGAGCAAAAGCAGCTTCGGCCGGGCGATGATGGCGCGGGCGAGCGCCACCCGCTGCTGCTGGCCGCCGGAGAGCTGGCGCGGCTTGCGTGCTTCCATGCCTTCGAGCCCGACCATCTTCAGGGCGGACGCGACCTTTTCCCGGCGCTGCGGCTTGGCAACGCCCGCCACCTCCAGCGAGTAGGCGACGTTTTCGCCGACGGTCATATGTGGAAACAGCGCGTAGTTCTGGAAGACGGTGTTGACCGGGCGACGATAGGGCGGCCGGTCGGTCATGTCCTCGCCGTCGATCAGGATCGAGCCGCCGTCGAGTTCGACGAAGCCGCTGATCGCCTGCAGCAGTGTGGTCTTGCCGCAACCGGAGGGACCGAGCAAGGTCAGGAATTCGTTGCGGCGGACATCGAGATTTATACGGTCGAGAGCGGTCACGGTGCCGCCTTCCGGAGTGGTAAAGGCCTTGCTCGCCTCCACCAGCCGGACGATGGAATTCTGCATACTTCTGTTCCCCAAAATGTTATGCAAATAACGCTTGTGCGTTTTCGATATATGGATACCATTTGCCTATCGGAGTCAACGGCCACGAGAAGCCGTGATCCGGAAGCGGCCGGTCAAGATCGTGTCAGGCCGTCCGGCCAGAACCATCAGAGGAGAATTTCGATGACGATGACAAACGGGACGACCCGCGGGGGCAGGAGAGCCTTCGCGACCCGTGCGCGCACAGTGGCACTGTCCCTCGCGACGCTGACAGCCCTTTTCGGCACGGCGCAAGCGGCCGAGCTCAACATCTACAACTGGGGCGAATACATCAATCCGGCTGTCCTCAAGAAGTTCGAGGAGGAGACCCAGATCAAGGTCAACCTCTCGACCTATTCCTCCAACGAGGAGATGCTGGCGAAGATCCAGGGTGGCGCCACGGGTTACGACATCGTCTTCCCGTCGGTGCACATGCAGGACATCATGGCCAAGCTCGACCTGCTCGAAAAGACCGACATCAACACCTATGAGGGCTTCAAGAACATCGACCCGACGTTCCTGCGCGCCAAAAGCGACCCGAAGGGCGAATATTGCCTGCCCTATGCCTTCGGTACGGTCGGTATCCTTTATAACCGCACGCTGCTCGGCAAGGACGTGACCGGCTGGCGCGACCTGATCGAAACCGTGAAGGCCAAAGGCCTGAAATTCACGCTGCTTGACGACATGCGCGAGGTGCTGTCGGTCGGCCTCATCCTCAATGGCCACAAGGTCAATTCCACCGACCCTGCCGAATTGCAGCAGGCGGCCGATACGATCATCGCCATGAAGCCGGATGTCGCCGCCTTCACCTATGACACCCGCCCGATGGTCGCGGCCGGCGATGTGGCGGCCGGTCATTTCTTCGTCGGCTCGATGGTCGACGTCTTCGGCAATCCGAAGGATCTCGGCTACGTGATCCCGGAGGAAGGCGCGACGATGTATCAGGAGGATATCTGCGTTCTGAAGACCGCGCCGAACAAGGAGAACGCCGTAAAGTTCATGCAGTTCTACACGCGTCCCGAAGTGGCGGCGCTCAACATCGAGCAGCAGACGAACGGCACGGCCAACGTGCCTGCGCGGCAATTGACCCCCGAGCAGATCAAGAATAGCAAGGAAATCAACCCGCCGCCGGAAACCATGCAGAAGCTGCAGATCTTCGAAGATCTCGGCCCCGGCGTGCGCCAGCTCGATCGGGTCTGGACGAAGGTGAAGACGGCGCAATAAACAGGCGATGCGACGGAGCGGGATATGCGGCGCTAGCTTGCCGGCGTCCCGCTCCGATCATGCAAGGGGAGGGGACGTGGCGCAGCGAATCCTGAAGCTGGTGCGCAGCGACGAGCTCAGACGCTCGAAATCTGATAAGCTCATCGCCAACTACATCGAGCGTAATCTGGCCGACATTCCCTTCGAGACGGCGCGTTCGATCGCGACCCGGCTTGAAGTTTCGCCGATGACGGTCGGGCGTTATCTTCGGCGCATGGGCTTCGACGGTCTCGACGAGCTGAAACTGGAGCTTCGGCGCGACGGCTCCAACAATCCTGCCTGGCAGGTGAAGGGATCGGTTGGCCGTCTGCGCGACGACAACCGCGAAGGCAAGCTGCTTGCCGGCCTGATCCAGCAGCAGATCGACAATCTCGGCATGATCTATGAGTTGACGACCGCGCCGGAATGGCAGCAGGCGATCGACGCTCTGATTGCTGCCAGCGAGGTCTATGTCGCTGCCTACCAGAACGTACGCGGCATCGCGCAGTATTTCGCGAGCCAGCTATCCTATACCCGGTCGCGGGTGCAGTTCGTCGATGGCCTCAACGGCACCTATGCCGAGCTGCTCGACGGTTCCGTCGAGGGACGCGTGCTGTTCCTGCACGACGTACGCCGCTTCGCCGCCAAGGCGCGGCCCTTGGCGGAGGAGGCGCGTCGGGCCGGCGTCAAGGTCATCCTCTTCACCGACGAGTTCTGCCCCTGGGCGCCGGAGGTCTCCGACATCTGCCTCGTCGTGCCCGGGTCCCATGGTCCGCTCTGGGATGGAGCAGCAACGACCGTCGCGGTCATGGACCTGCTTCTGAGCAACATCATCGTCGTCCTCGGCGACGAGGTCGGCGAGCGCGTCGCCCAGCTTACTCGGCTACAGAACGTCTTCGGCGACTTCGAGGATTGAAATCGAAGTCCGAAAGCTCAGGGCGCCGACGTCTGCGGGATGTAATCCAGCCCGATGTCGATGGAGGCCGGCCGGCCGTCGAGAAGCAGTTCGCTGATGCGCGGCGCCGTCCTGGCGATGACCTTGCCGTCCTTGACCACGCAGAGCCGGTTCGGTTTCAGCCGCAGCGCTTCGCTGACATCGGCCGCCTGCATCAGGACGAGGTCGGCCTTACAGCCGACGTCGAGGCCATAGCCTTCAAGGCCCATGGTTTTCGCTGCATTCACGGTGATGGCGTCGAAGATCTTGCGCTTGTCCTCGATCCCGCCCATCTGCGTCACGTGGATGGCCATGTGAGCCACTTCCAGCATGTCGCCCGAACCCATCGAGTACCAGGGATCCATGACGCAGTCGTGCCCGAAGGAAACGTTGAGGCCGGCCGCCATCAACTCGCGAACCCGCGTCATGCCGCGGCGCTTGGGATAGGTGTCGTGGCGTCCCTGCAGCATGATGTTGATCAGCGGATTGGGGATCACGTTGATCTCCGCCTCCGCCATCAGCGGGATCAGCTTGGAGACATAGTAGTTGTCCATCGAGTGCATCGAAGTCAGGTGCGATCCGGCGACGCGGCCCTGAAGTCCGAAACGGACCGTTTGAGCCGCCAGCGTCTCGATGTGGCGCGACATCGGATCGTCGGTCTCGTCGCAATGCATGTCGACCGGCAGGCCGCGGTCTGCGGCGATCCGGCAGAGCACTTCCACCGAGCGGGTGCCATCTTCCATCGTGCGCTCGAAATGCGGGATGCCGCCGACGATGCCGATGCCCATATCGAGTGCGCGGTTCAGTGAAGCCTCGCCGTCGGCCGCGCGAAAATAGCCGTCCTGCGGGAAGGCGACGAGCTGCAGGTCGATATAGGGCGCGACCTTCTCCTTTACCTCCAGCAGTGCCTCGGCCGTCACCAGCCGTGGATCGGAGGTGTCGACGTGGCTGCGGATGGCAAGAAGGCCCTGGCTGACGGCGAGGTCGCAATAGCGCAGCGCCCGCGCGACCAGCGCCTCCTTGGTCAACATCGGGCGCAGCTCGCCCCAGAGCGCGATGCCTTCCAGCAGCGTGCCGGAGACGTTCATGCGCGGCAGTCCGAGCGACAGCGTCGCGTCCATGTGGAAATGCGGGTCGCAGAAAGGCGGGCTGAGCAGGCGGCCGGTGGCGTCGATTTCTTCGCCCGCTGTCGCGGCAAGAGCCATCTCGATCGCTGCGATCTTGCCGCCCTTGACGCCGACATCGACGCCAAGCCGTCCGTCCGGAAGATTGGCATTGCGGATGATCAGGTCGAACATGCTGGTTTCTCCGGTGGCGGTAACGGCGCGGGCCTTGAGCGAGGCTTAGGAGCCGAAGCTCTTTCGATAAGCCGCCGGCGACGTGCCGAATCGACGAACGAAGGAACGACGGAAGGCGATATCGTCATGGAAGCCGATATCGGTCGCAATCTTTTTGAGCGGGATGCTTGTGTCTTCGGCCAATCTGCGCCCCGCCTCAAGCCGCATGCTCTCAACATAGTCAGCCGGCGTCATGCCCACCTCCTGCTTGAATTGCCTGGAGAAGTTTCGCTCGCTCATGCCGGTGCGCCTGGCGATCGCCCCGACACCGAGATCGGCAGAGAGGTTGTCGGCAATGTAGTCCTGCGCCGCGCGAATAGGGGTCTTCTGCGCAAGCTGGCCGGCAAGGAGCGTGCTGAACTGGGTCTGGCCGCCGGGTCGCTTGAGGAAGACAACAAGTTCACGCGCGACTTTCAAGGCGATGTGCAGGCCGAGATCCTTTTCGACGATGGCAAGTGCGAGGTCGATGCCGGCTGTCACGCCCGCCGAGGTCCAGACATTGCCGTCCTTGGTAAAGATGCGGTTGGGCTCGAGCTTCACCTCCGGAAAGCGCTTGCCGAATTCCGCCGCTTGCGACCAATGCGTCGTCGCCCGCCTGCCGTTCAACAGGCCCGCTTCGCCGAGCACGAAGGCGCCGGAGCATACCGATCCGAAGCGACTGGCACGGGCGGATGCGTCCTTCACCCAAGTCAGAAGCGATATCGGAAGCGGTCGTTCGTGAATGAGCGGGTCCCCGGCAACCAGCAGGGTATCGATGTCGGCAATGCCGTCATCCATCGCACGGTCGGGAAGGAGGGTCAGCCCGGAAGACCCACGCACCGGGGCGGTGGAGGCGCTGACGACCTCCACCGAATAATGGTCGGTGCCCCTCTGACGGTTGGCCTCCGCGAACACGTCCGAAGGGCCGATAACGTCGAGGAGCTGGACGCCCTGCATTGCGACGATCGCGACTTTGTGAACGGCCATTAGCGAACCTCGAACAATCTGCCGGTGAGGATGATGCTGATCGTCCGATAGAAGACAACCGCAATCGCGCCAGCCAGAAACAGAAAGAACAGTCCAGCCAGCCCGGTGAGGACGGTGCTCTCGGCAGACGCAGCATACCGGAAGAAGGCGATCGAGAGCGCAGCAAGCGGAAAGCTGATCGCCCACCAGCCGACGCTGAAGGGGACATGGGAGCGGAATACCATCGGCGACAGGACGAGCATCAGAAACAGCGCGAAGTAGAACAGGACCGTGGCGAAGAGATCGACCGAACCCGTGACATTGGTATAGGCGAGGAAGCCGACGGCAAAGGGGGCGACCAGAACCATGAGAGACGGCCGAGCCAGCGCCGGAAGTGGATCTTCATGGCGCAACCGCGAGAAGATCAGCGCAATGAAGACTGCGGCGATGACGCTGCCGACCGAGAAGGCAAGCATGTTGACCTCATGTGCCCAGGCGAACGGCATGGCGTGGCCGGTAACGGCGATATCCAGAGTGGCGACACCGGGGATGAGCAGCGGCGGCAGCGTCGTATCGCGCGACTGTTGCCGGCCGAGGAAGCCCCTGGCGACGACATAAGCGAGGGCGAAGGTCAGCGCCGACGCAGCCGTCCAGACGACTTCTGACAGCAGCGGGCTATAGCGGTTCAGAAAAGCTGACTGCAGAAGCAAGCCGATTGCGACCGTTGCGAAGAAGTTGCTTTGAACCGGATGGGCGAATTCGGCGGCGACCGTGGCCGGATGGCGGTGCCACTTGAAAGCGTAGCCGAGCGCAAGGCTTAGAAAGATCGAAGTCCCGAGCCAGCCGACATATTCGCCGGGAAGGGCCGGCAGACCGATCGTCCTGGTGGCTTCGCGCCAGGCGAGGCTCAGGCCGGTTATGCCCATTACCGAGGCGAACAGGTTGATCGGAAGCTGCGAGATCGACCTGCGGGTCAACGGCGTGCTGTTCGAGAGGTCCATGGATTGAACGGTCATTGGATTATTCCTGTCCGAAAGAGTGCTGACAGGATTAAAACACGCCACGCCGTTGTCTTGAATGATCCAGATAGTACGATTCCGGACTCGCTGCGTATGTTTCCGGCCAAGGACCGATCAGTCGCGCCGTCATATGGATTGCGGACGGCGAAGCCGGTCACACGGCTCCGTAGCTGCGCCAGAGAACGTAAAGGCTGACGGAAAAGATGATCGCACGGAAAATCTTGGTCAGCGTATCGCGCTGGGTCGAAAGCTGCGTCGAAACGATCGTGCCGATCACGCCACCCGCGACGCCACCCAGGATGAAGTAGCCGGCGATGCGCCAATCCACCAATCCAGAGGCGGCATAGTTGATCGCGGTCGTCAGGCCGAAGGTGCCGACAGCAAGCAGCGACGTGCCCACAGCGTTGATGAGCGGCATGCCGGTCGCAAGCAGCAGTCCGGGAACGATGAGGAAACCGCCGCCGATGCCGAAGAAGCCGGAACAGGTGCCGGTCAGAAGCGCTGTCAAGCCGGTCTTGCCGTGTGTGCCGAGCGAAAGCGACTGCGGTGTCGCCGCCGTGTCGCACCTGACCTTCCGCATGGCGAAGCTGACGAACATCATCACGAGGCCGAAGAGGAACAGCAATCGCTGGCCATCGATCAGCTTGCCGAGGCTGGAGCCGAAAAAGGCGCCAAGCGAACCCGCGACCGTGAAGATCAGCGCGCAGCGCCACCAGAGATGACCGCGGAGCGCGTGGCTTATCAGGTTGAGATAGGCATTGGCGGAAACCGCAAGCGCTCCGGTGCCGAGCGCGGTGTGCACGTCGCGGATGCCGACGACATAGATCAGGAGCGGCGTCGCCAGGATCGAGCCGCCACCGCCGATCAGGCCGAGCGTGAAGCCGGTGAGCGAACCGGAGCCGATCGCAAGCAGCATCTGCTGGAAGGGGTCCGCCACGATGCCGCTACCCCCAGACCGAACCGGGCAGCGCGTCGAGCGGTATCTTCAGGTAGCGTCGGCCGTTGTCCTCGGCGACAGGGAGCTCGCCGCCACGCACGTTCACCTGCAGCGCGTACAGGATGAGCTTCGGCATCGGCAGGGTGCGGTCGCGCGCCTCGCGCAGGCCGACGAAATCGGCCTCGGACTTGCCGGCAACGTGCGGGTTCGTGGCCTTCTGTTCGGCGACCGTGCTTTCCCAGCGCGCCTCGCGGCCGCCGGGGCAATAGTCGTGGCCGGTGAAGAGCCGTGTTTCGTCCGGCAGTGCCAGAATGGCCTGGATCGAGCGCCAGAGGTCGGCAGCGCTTCCGCCCGGAAAGTCGGCGCGGGCCGAGCCGCTGTCGGGCATGAACAGCGTGTCGTGAATGAAGGCGGCGTCGCCGATCACGCAAGAGATCGAGGCGAGCGTATGTCCCGGCGAATGCATGACGTGGGCCTTGAGCTCACCGATCTGAAACGTCTCGCCGTCGGCAAACAGCCGGTCCCATTGCGAACCGTCGCAGGCGAAGTCCGGCCAGTTGTAGATCTCCTTCCAGATCCGCTGCACGCCCTTCACATGTTCGCCGATCGCCGTCGGCGCGCCGGTCTTCGCTTTGAGGTAGCGCGCCGCCGAGAAATGGTCGGCGTGCGGGTGGGTGTCGAGGATCCACTCGACCGTCAAACCCTTGGCGGCGATATGGTCGAGGATCGCATCGGCATTCCGCGTCGCGGTCGAGCCGGACTTTTCATCGAAGTCCAGCACCGGATCGATGATCGCGCATTTGCCCGTCGCCGGGTCGGCGACGACATATTGGATGCTGCCGGTGCGGGGATCGTAGAAGCCGGTAACATCGGGCTTATGCATAGGCGAGGGCCTCTTCAGCCGCGGCGCACGGGAAGAAGATCGCGCGGGCGGGGTCAAAATCGTAATCGGCTTCGAAGCTCGGGGCGTCGGCGGCGAGCTGCGTGACGCAATCAAGAATGTACTTCACCTTGTCTTCCGAAAGCAGCACGCTGAAGTTCAGCCGGGTGAAACCCGGCTTCTCGATTTCCTCGCCGGCAAGGATCGCCTGGCGGATCTGTTCGGAGTGCTCGGCATCGATCGACAGCAGCCGGTGAACGTAAGGTCCGGCGCAGGCGCAGCCGCCGCGCGCCTGGATGCCGAAGCGGTCGCTCAGCATGCGGGTGACGAGCTGCTGGTGGACATAGCCGCCCTTGCCGTTCCTGATGCGGAACGAAAAGATCGGCAGCCGGTCCGGTTCTTGCAAGCCGAGCAGTTCCAGTTGCGGAATGGCCCTCCAGGCGGCAAACGCCTGCTCCGCCAGTTCGCGGTTGCGCCGCTCCATGCTCTCAAGCCCGATCGCGTGTTTGACGATGAAGGCAAGGGCTGCACGGATGTCACCGACGACGTTCGGCGTTCCGGCCTCTTCGCGGGCCTCGATGTTGGCGCTGTAGTCGTGTGTATCCGGCGAAACGAACTTCACCGTGCCGCCGCCCGGCCAGGTCGGCTTGTCGGTCGTGACACTGTCGCGGCGAACGATCAGGATGCCGGAAGCACCCGGGCCACCGATGAACTTGTGCGGCGAGACGACGATGGCGTCGATCTCGGCACCGGAAACGGGAGACATGGCGATTGGAACATAGGGGCCGGCGCCGGCATAGTCCCAGATCATCTTCGCACCGGCAGCCTTGACCATGCGGGTGATCGCGGCCACGTCGCTGGTGATGCCGGTGATGTTCGAGCCGGCCGAGAGGGTACAGACTGTCAGGTCGGACGAGCCAACGCTCAGCGCTTTGCGAAGTTCCGTGAGGTCCGGTCCACCCGCCGGGCATTCGGCGATCTCAACGATCTCAGCGCCGCTTTCGCGCCAGGGCAGGATGTTGGAGTGGTGCTCGTAGGGGCCGATGATGACGCGGACGGTTTGGCCGGCAGCAACCGCGTCGCTAACGCCGACGAGCTTGACCAGACGGTTGATGCCGGAGGTCGCACCGGAGCCGGTGAAGATCACGGCATGGTCGGCCGTGGCGCCGCAGAATTCCCCGATCAGCGCCCGCGCTTCCCGCCGCATCCGGGTCATGAAGCCCCCGCAATAGGAGGCTTCGGTGTGGCTGTTGGCGTAGTAAGGCAGGACCTCTTCGAGCACGAAATCTTCGATCACGCGCAGCGCGCGGCCGGAGGCGACGTAGTCGGCATAGACCAGTGCCTTCGTGCCGTAGGGACCGGCGATCCGCGCCTTCGCTCCGACCAGGTCGTCGCGTAGCTCGGCGACGAGACCCGGCCGGTTGAGGGACTGGCGGAACCGGGCGAGCGGCGAGAGCGCCTCGCAGGGTTGGTGGACGGCGGGCACGATCATCGCGCTTACTCCTCGGAGCGGACATTGACAGCAATTGTAATCCCGTCCAGGGTCGAAAACCTCACCTATCTTCTGCGGTTTCATCGAGGAATTGTGTCAAATGATCGAATCGTCGCTCAAAATCGATGCTTTCGATCTGAACATTCTTACCGCATTGCAAAAAGATTCGTCGCTGTCGCAGCGGGATCTGGCCGAAAAGGTCGGCCTGTCGCAAAACGCCTGCTGGCGGCGCCTCCAGCGCCTGCAGGCAATCGGTGTGATCCGGGGCTCGCATGCAGACATCGATCTCGACGCTTTGGGGCTGGATCTCACCGTGTTCGTGATGATCCGCACCCGCCATCACTCCAAGGAATGGAGCGACGGTTTTCGGCAGCATGTCGAGCGGTTGCCGGAGGTGATCGATTTCTATCGCATCGGCGGGGATTGGGATTATCTGATCAAGGTGGTGACCCGCGGCATGCGCGGCTATGACACCTTCTACCAGAAGCTCATCACCAATTTCGACCTCGCCACGGTCACCGGCTTCTTCTCGATGGAGGCGATCATCAACGGTCGCCCCGTGGATCTGAGCCGGTTGAGGTGAGGCGCCGTCTCCCGGCACCTCATCATTCTGTCGTTACATGACGCCGAAGCGTTCGAAGGCCTCGACGGTGCTCATGCCGGCCTCGATCGCCAGCCGCACCTTGTTTTCAGTCTCGGCCTTTTCCAGCGCCAGCGCGATCGCCTCGCGCTCCGCCTCCTTCGGGATGACGAGCACGCCGTCGCGGTCGCCGAAGAGGATGTCGCCCGGCCGGATGCGGATGCCGCCGATCTCGATCGGGATGCCGTAGTCGACGACCTTGCCGCGTGGGCCCTGGTCCTGGGCGTAGGAGCCGTAGCAGAAGGTCGGGAAATCGAGCGCGAGAATGCCGGCGCTGTCGCGGCAATAGCCGTCGCAGATCGCACCGGCCGCCTTGAGTTTCATTGCTCGCGTCGACATCAGTTCGCCCCAGACCGCATAGCGCGGCGACGAGCCGGAACAGACGTAGATCTCGTTTTCCTTCAGGCTATCGAGTGCATGGAACATCAGGCCGAAAGGCTTGGCGCTGAATTCCGAATGGCCGCCGGCCTCAGCGGTCGCGAAAAAATCCGCCTCCAGCACGGGCATCGCGCGGCCCACAGCGACCATGTCGTCGCGCAGCGCCTTGATCTGCGGCGGCAGGAACTGGTGCTGCAGGCCCATCGTGTCGAGAATGTCGCCGACCACGGCCGTGAACAGCCGGCTGCGCATGGCGGTAAAGAGTTCGGTATCGTCTTCAAAATGTTTCATGTCTTCCCTCAATCCTTGTGCGCCATGGCCGTTGCAATGCCCTGCATGACGCCTCTGATTTCTGCGAGACCCTTCAAGCGCCCGATCAGCGAATAGCCGGGGTTGATCCGCTCCTTGCCGATGTCGTCTGCGAGCAGATGGCCGTGATCGGGCCGAAGCGGGATCTGCCAGTCGGTGCGACCCTCGCGGACGCGGCGCTCCTGCTCCTGCATCAACGCCAATATCACCGCGGGCATGTCGCTCGATCCGCCAAGATGGTCGGCCTCGTAGAAGGATCCGTCTTCTTCGCGCTGGACGTTGCGCAGATGGGCGAAATGGATGCGCGGGCCGAATTCGCGCACCATGGCCGGCAAATCGTTGTCGGCGCGTGTGCCGTAAGAGCCGGTGCAGAAGGTGATGCCGTTGGCCGGACTGTCGACGGCAGCGAGAATGCGCCGGACGTCGGCCGGCGTCGAAACGATCCGCGGCAGGCCATAGAGAGAGAAGGCTGGGTCATCCGGATGGATGCAGAGCCGGATACCGACTTCTTCTGCGACCGGCACGATCTCCCTGAGGAAGCGCGCGAGGTTCTCATGCAAGATGTCGGCGGTGACGCCATTATATTCCGAGAGGGCTGCGAGGAAGCTCGCCCGGTTGAACTGGCGCTCGGTGGCCGGAAGACCGGCGATCAGATTGCGTTCGATCCGGTCGATTTTCGCCTGGTCCATCTCGTCGAAACGCTGGCGGGCGGCGGCGATCTGCTGCGTTGAGTAGCTGTCCTCCACATGCGGACGCTGCAGGACGAAGAGGTCGTAAGCGGCAAAATCGACAGCATCGAAGCGCAGCGCAAAGCCGCCATTGGCCAAAGGCTGCATCAGTTCCGTGCGCGTCCAGTCGACCACCGGCATGAAGTTGTAGCAGACGATGCTGATGCCCGAACGTGCCAGGGCGCGAAGCGTATCCTTGTACCAGCCGATATAGCGATCGCTATCTGGCGTCGCGAGCTTGATCGAATTGTGCACCGGAATGCTCTCGACGACGCTCCAGCGCAGGCCGGCCGCCTCGATCAGCGCCTTCTGCTTAAGGATAGCCTCATCGGACCACGGCGAGCCGTCGTAAATGTGATGCAGCGCCGACACGATCCCTGTGGCGCCCGCCTGCCGGATGTGGCTGAGCGGCACCGGATCGTTGGGCCCGTACCAGCGAAAGCACTCTTCCATCAGTCTCATGCAGAACTCCTACCCGCTTCCGTGGCTATTGTTGGACCACGCCCGGCAATAATGTCCCATTGGTCCAACAATTCAAGTCTGAAAGCGGAGATTTCGCGTGAAAATCACCGATTAAGCTGAGGCCTTAAAATTTTCGCTTGACGGAAACTGCAATCTGGACCAACAAATAAGGCATCGCAGGGAGGAGAGCCGGTGAGCAGTTCGGTAAGGGAAGAGGTGTTGTCGGGCGTCGAGGCCGTGGAGCCGGGCAAGACCTCGGCCGTCGATCGGCTGGTCGAGCAGATCCGCGACATGATTTCTGAGCGTGGCCTTGGTGTCGGTGACGCGTTGCCGACCGAGCGTGATCTCGGCGAACAGTTCCAGGCCGGCCGCAACACCGTGCGCGAGGCGCTGCAGGTGCTGCGCGCCTATGGCATGGTCGAGACCCGGCCGAAGGTGGGCGCCGTGATCAGCGGTGGCCACGGCGAGGCGATCCGCCGGCTCTTTGCCTTTCACAACGGTATCTCACCGGACTCGTTTCATGACCTGCAGGGCTTCCGCCGCATCATCGAGACCGGTGTCGGCGAACACATCATCCTGACGGCCAGCGACGCCGATTTCGACCGGCTCGATGCGATCAATTCCAGGATCCTTGAGGCCGAGAGCGTCGAGGCAGCCGCACAGTGCGACTATGAGTTCCATTCGGCGATCGTCGAACTCTCGGGCAACCGCACGACGCTTGCCGCCTATCACATGCTGCGTTCGGTGATCGAGGAGGTCATGCGGCTCGGCAAGGCCGAACGTCCGGTGCACGCGGCGACCTTCGAGGCGCATGCCGAGATCATCCGGGCGCTGAGGGCGCGCGACCGCATCGCCTATGTCTACCTGATGAGCCGTCATCTGGAGTTCGGCATCCGCTTCGTCGATGCCGTGCCGGGCAGCTCGCAGCCACGATAAACATTTGGAGATTGGGTCCGAACCGCGCTTCACGCGGTGCGGGCAGCCATTTGCCGGATTTTCGCCCGTTGGTCCGGCGGCACGAACAGGGCACTTGGGAGGAGAACCAATATGAGCAACATGAAACGTCTGGCGCTTGCCGCACTTCTTGCCACCGTCAGCTTTGCGCCGGGCGCAGCCTTTGCTGGCGGCAAGGCGATCGCTGGCATCGTCTTCCAGCAGGACCAGTATTTCCGCGGCATCCAGATCGGCATGGAGAAGGCTGCGGAAGCCGCCGGCGACGAGCTTCTCGCCGGCAACAGCGACAGCAAGCTGGAGAAGGAAGCGCAGCTCATCGACACCTACATCGCTCGCGGCGTGAACTCGATCGTCGTGGCGCCGCTTTCGGCCGATGCCTCGGTGCCGGCGCTGAAGAAGGCGCGTGATGCTGGCATCACGGTCGTCACCTACGGCACTTCGGCCAATGGCGACGTCGCCCAGGCGACGGTGACGAGCTCGGACCGCGATATCGGCATCGGCACAGGCAACGCCGCAACCGACTTCCTGAAGACCCTCGGCAATGGTGGCAAGGTCAAGATCGGCACGCTCGCCTTCAAGGCACTGCTGCCTGAACAGTCGAACGCCCGCGTCGACGGGTTCTTAAGCGTCGTCAAGGACCAGGTCGATATCGTCGCCCAGCAGGATGCCTGGCTTGCCGAAAAGGCGCTCGCGGTCGCAAGCGACATGCTGACGGCCAATCCCGATATCCAGGTGATCTACGCTGCCAACGAGGGCGGCACGATCGGTGCGGTCCAGGCCGTGAAAAAGGCAGGCCTCGAAGGCAAGGTCTTCGTCTTCGGCACCGACGGTTCCGAGCAGCTCGCCAACATGTTGCTGAATTCCGACAACGTACTGCAGGCAACGACGGCGCAGCAGCCGCTCGAGGTCGGCAAGCAGGCGATCGAAGCGGCACAGAACCTGCTCGACGGCAAGAAGATCGAGACCAAGGTCAACGTGCCGGTGCTGCCTCTGACGCGCGCCGATACGCAGGCGGTCGCGGCCTACAAGGAAGGCCTGAAGGCGCTGAAGTGATTGGGTTTTGACGTCAGCCGAGCGGCGGGACATCGCGCCCGCCACTCCCTCGTCTTGCACAGCAGGAAATCCGCATGAGCTATCCGCAACCGAGTTCAGCCGCGTTGCAAGGGGTGCAGGGACGGCTGGACTTTCGGGCCGTGACCAAGCGTTACGGTCCGACTGTCGCCCTCTCCGAATTCACCCACAGCTTCGCCCCCGGCCAGGTGCATGCCCTGATGGGCAAGAACGGCTCGGGCAAATCAACGCTCGTCAAGCTGCTTGCCGGCGTCACCGAGCCGACATCGGGCACGATCAGTGTCAATGGCGAGGATCGCCATTTCACCTCGCCGCATGATGCCTTTGCCGCCGGCATCGTCACCGTGCACCAGGAGCTCTCGCTGGTGCCGGAGCTTTCTGTCGGCGAGAACATCTTTCTCGGCCGGCTGCCGCATCGGCGTCGCGCCGGTTTCAGCGTCGTCGACTGGGCGGGCCTGCACAAGCGCGCCGGCGAATTGCTTGCCGACATGGGGCTTGCGATCGATTCCCGCCAGCCGGTTTCGGCGCTGAGCGTCGGCCAGCAGCAGGTGGTGGAAATCGTCAAGGCGATGTCCTTCAACCCGTCGATCCTGCTCTTGGACGAACCGACCTCGGCGCTGGCGTCGCGCGAGGTCAAGCAGCTCTTCGCACTGATCGAACGGCTGCGCGCCCGCGGCGTGACGATGATCTACATCACCCATCGGATGAGCGAGCTTTTCGAGATTGCCGATACCTGCACGGTGATCCGCGACGGCCATTACATCGGCGCGGTCGAGATGAAGGCGACGACGCCTTCGGCGATCGTCGGCATGATGTTCGGCGATGCCGCCCGCGCAACGCGGCCGCCGCGGCGCACGCTCGATCGCACCCGGCCGGTGCTCGAGGTGCGGGATCTCAGCCGCTCCGGGCATTTTCAGAATGTTTCTTTCGATCTCTATCCGGGCGAAATCCTCGGAATCGCCGGCCTGCTCGGCGCCGGGCGCACCGAACTGATGAGGGCGATCTTCGGCGCCGACCGGATCGACAGCGGTTCAGTGACGTTCAACAGTCGCGATATGACCGGTGCCAGCCCACGCGACATGCGCAAGGCGGGACTCGGCTACACGCCGGAAAATCGCAAGGAGGTCGGCCTCGTGCAGTCGCTTTCGACCGCCGACAATCTCTGCATGGCGAGCCTCGGCCCGATCTCCAACAGAGGCTTCATTTCGCGCCGCCGCGAACAGCCGCACGTGCGCCGCCAGATCGCCGATCTGCACATCAAGTGCGGCGATCCGGAACTGCCCGTGTCGTCGCTGTCGGGCGGCAACCAGCAGAAGGTGGTGATCGGCAAATGGTTGAACCGGCAGCCGTCGGTGATGTTCTTCGATGAGCCGAGCCGCGGCGTCGACGTCCAGGCCAAGCGCCAGATCTTCGACATCATCTGGCAACAGGCCGCCGATGGCCTTGCCAGCCTCTTTGTCTCGACCGAGCTCGAGGAGGTGCTGGAAGTCGCCGACCGCATCCTCGTCATGCATCACGGCGCCGTCGTCGCCGAAGTGGATCCGACGAAAACCGACCTGACCGAACTCTACGGCCTGTGCATGGAAGGGGCCAAGCAATGACACTCGTGAGCCAGACCACGGAAACAGGCGGACAGAACACGCCGCTCAAGTTTCTGAAAACCTACCCGATGGAGATCATTCTCGCCGCATTGGTGATTTTCCTGATCTTCGTCGCACCGGGCTTCGCCTCCACCAGCAACGTCTTGAACGTGCTGCGCACCGTCTCGATGCTCGGCATCATCGCCTTCGGCATGACGGCGGTTATCATCAGCGGGGAGATCGATCTCTCGGTCGGCGCCGGTGCCGCGCTCGCCGGCTGCATCGTTGCCTGGTTCGCCGACCGTTTCACCGACACGTTCGGTGACTGGGGCGCGGTCACCGTCGGTTTTGCGGTGGCACTTCTGCTCGGCTTCTCGCTCGGCTATCTCACCGGCCGTTTCCGGCAGTGGTTCAACGTGCCGACCTTCATCACCACCCTGGCGCTTTTCGCGGCACTCCGCGGTGTCGCCAATTTGATCACCGGCGGCTTCCCGATGTCGTCCTTCCCGCTCGGTTTCGATTTCCTCGGCGGCGGTTATCTCTTCGGCATTCCGTTCCCGGTCTATATCTTTGCGCTGACCTTCGCGGCGATGCACTTCCTGATGAAGTACACAAGCTTCGGCCGTGAGGTTTACGCGGTCGGCGGCAACATGGAGGCGGCACGTCTCTCCGGCATCGACATCTGGAAGGTGAAGGCGCTGACATTGGGCCTGACCGGCGCGCTAACCGCCGTCTCCGGCACGCTGATCGCCTCGCAGATCGGGGCCGGCACCGGGACGACGGCGACCGGCATGGAACTCGACGTGATCGCGGCCGTCATCATCGGCGGTACCTCGCTCTTCGGCGGCAAGGGCCGGATCTGGGGCACGCTGATCGGGGTGCTCTTCCTTGGATGCATCTCCAACGGCATGACGCTGATGAATGTCAGCGAATATTGGCAATACGTCGTGCGCGGCGGGATCATCCTCGGCGCCGTGCTCCTGAACCAGGTTCTGGAACGGGTGCGCTGAGACCGGCGCGGGGTGTCCGCATCCCGCTCCCCCTTATGACCAACGATCACGCTTATGATCTCGGGTCGACGCCGGCCCGGATCATCGCGATCCATCGCGGAGACAATCATGACTGAATTCAAGGGAAAGATCGCGCTGGTCACCGGCACGTCCGGGATCGGGCTTGCCTCGGCGATCCGGCTCGCCTCGTCAGGCGCCACCGTGCTTGCCTGTGGCAACGACGTCGCCACCAACGAGATCTTCGACCGCATAGCCAAAGAGCGCGACTTGCCGATGTCGACCCGACTGACGGACGTTGCCGTGGAAGCAGAGGTCGAAGCGGCCGTGCGCGAGGCGGTGCTGCGCCACGGCGGCCTCGACATCATCGTCAATGCCGCCGCCGTTCACCCCTATGGCACCGTGCTCGACACCAGCGCCGAGACCTTTGCGCGCTGCCTGTCGGTCAATGTCGGCTCGATATATCTCACCGGCCGCTTCGGCATTCCGGAAATGATGAAGCGCGGCGGCGGCGCGATCGTCAACATCTCCTCGGTGCAGGGTCATGCCTGCCAGCAGAACGTCGCCGCCTATGTCGCTTCCAAGGGCGCGATCCATGCGCTGACCCGCGCCATGGCGCTCGATCATGCGGCGGCGAAGGTCCGGGTCAATTCGGTCAGCCCAGGCTCGGTGCGCACGCCGCTGCTATCGCTTGCAGCCCGCACCTATGGCGGCGAGGGCGTCAGCGAGGCGGAAGCCTTTGCCCGCTTCGGCGCTGCACACCCGATCGGCCGCATCGGCGAGCCGGAGGAGGTGGCCGAGCTGGTCGCTTATCTCGCCTCGGATCGCGCCGCCTTCGTCACCGGCTCGGACTTCCGCATCGACGGCGGCCTCACCGCCGGCATCGGCGTCAAATAATCGGATAGGAAACGACAAGATGAAAATCGGCCTTGGGCTCTACCGGGAGCAACTCACCCCGGATAACTTTCAGTTTGCCTTGCAGGCGGGCGCGACCCACGTCGTCGCGCATCTCACCAACTATTTCGCCGGCAAGGATCCGAAGATCGACAGTGGCGACCAGGGCGGCTGGGGTGATTGCTCCGGTGACCGGCTCTGGACTTACGAAGAGCTGTCGGCGCTGGTGAAGGACGTGCGGGCCGGTGGGCTGGAAGTGGCGGCGATCGAGAACTTCTCGCCGCGCTTCTGGCATGACGTGTTGCTCGACGGGCCAGAGCGGGCGCAGCAGATCGAGGGGCTGAAGCAGCTCATTCGCGACGCCGGTCGCGCCGGCATTCCCTGCATCGGCTACAATTTCTCGCTTGCCGGCGTCTATGGCTGGACCCGCGGCCCCTATGCCCGCGGCGGTGCGGAATCCGTCGGCTTCGGCGTCGAAAACAGCATCGCGCCAAGCCCGGATGCGCCGATCCCAGACGGCATGGTCTGGAACATGCGCTATCGTCGTGGCGTCGCCGGCGCTGCCTCCGTTTCCGTCAGCTCGGCGGAGCTCTGGGACCGCCTCAGCCACTTCCTGAAGGAGGTCGTGCCGGTCGCCGAGGAGGCGGGCGTGGTGCTCGGCGCTCACCCGGACGATCCGCCAGCCGAGGAACTGCGTGGCACCGCGCGGCTCGTCAACCGTCCGGAGAAGTACGACCGGCTGATGGCGATCGTCGACTCGCCCTCGAACGGGCTCGAACTCTGCCTCGGCTCGCTGCAGGAAATGCCGGGAGGGGATATCTACGAGCACGTTCGTCGTTTCGCCCGCTCCGGCCGCATCGGCTACATCCACTTCCGCAACGTACGCGGAAAGATGCCGCGTTATGTCGAGACCTTCGTCGACGAGGGCGATATCGACATGGCCGAAATCATCCGCATCCTGCGCGACGAAAACTACCAGGGTGTGATGATCCCCGACCATACGCCGGCCATGACCTGCGGCGCCTCCTGGCATGCGGGCAAGGCCTTTGCGCTCGGCTACATGAAGGCGCTTGTGCAGAATGCCGAGGCGCTCGGCCCCGCGCGTTCGATCCCGACAAGCATCGCAGCGGAATAGGAGGCGGAGATGGCCCGTGAGCTCGTCTGTGTCGCGCCCGTCGGCGACCGCTGCGGCGAGGGCGCCGTCTGGTCGGCGGAAGAGGCGGCGCTCTACTGGACCGACATCAACCGCTTTCTGATCCACCGCTATGACGAGGCGACGTGCGCGGTCAGGACGTGGCTCTTCGACGAGCCGGTGGTGGCGATCTCGCTGACCCGTGAAGATGGGCGTCTGCTCATCGCTCTCGGCTCGAAGCTCATATGGTGGTGGCCCGAAACCGACCGGCGGCAGGATCACGGCTTCGTCCTGCCCGGTTCACCGCGTGTTCGGCTGAATGACGGTCGCGCCGATCCCCTCGGAAACTTCTGGGTCGGCTCGATGAAGAACAACGTGCTTCCGGATGGCCAGCTTGGCGACGTTGCCCCGGGGGAGGGCATCCTCTACCGGATCGCACCCGATGGCACCGTCACCGAATGGCGGCATGGCCTCGGCATTTCCAACACGCTCTGCTGGAGCCCGGATCGAAGCACCTTCTACTTCGGCGATACGCTGGCAAACGAGATTTACGCCTTCGACTATCATGCCGTGGACGGCTCGATTTCCGGCGAACGACCCTTCTTCACCGGTTTCGATCTCGGCGCGCCCGACGGCTCGGCGATCGACAGCGAGGGGTTCCTCTGGAACTGCCGTTATGGCGGTGGCTGCATCGCCCGTGTTGCGCCGGATGGCAGCCTTGCCGAGACGATCGATATGCCGATCACCAACATCACCACCTGCACTTTCGGTGGCGCCGACCTGAAGACGCTTTACATCACCACGGCCGGTGCGGGGCCAGCCGAGCGTCTCGCCGGCAGCCTCTATGCCATGCGCGTCACGGTCGCCGGCATGCCGGAAAACCGGTTCGGGGCGGCTACAAAGTGAGCGCGGAGACCACACGGCGCGCGCTCGCCTGGGCGCATGGCTGCCTCTCGGTGCAGTCGCTCGGCGGCATGCTCGGCCCGGTGCTGTTCCTGCTTCCGGACGGGCGGCAAGTCAGCCCCTTGCAAGTTGCGCCTTGGGGCAACGATCCCGAGCGCGAGACGCTGCCGGAAATCCTGAAGGAATTGCGTGGCGAGTGGCCGTGTGTGCCTTTCGGCAGCGACGCCAGCCGCACGCTTCCTGCAGGCTGGTCCGTAGACGGTGAGAGTTTCGACGGCGCCGGCGTGCCGCATGGCCATAGCTCCAATGTCCATTGGGCGTGGGGTGCCTGCGACGACCGCCAGATAGCGATGGAATGCCATTATCCGGAGAACCATCCGATCCGACTGTTGCGGCGGCAGATCGTGCCGGATCCAAATGCGCCCTCCATCGACATCACCCTGGAAATCGAGGCCCGGCGTCCGTGCCGCCTGCCGATCGGCCTGCATCCGACGTTCCGACTGCCGAGCCGTCCCGGTTCGGTCACGATCGAACCCGGCGCCCATGATCGCGTCTGGAGTTTTCCCGGCGATGTCGAACCGGGCGCGGCTCTGTTCTCGCCCGATCGGCAATGGTTATCGCTCGGCAAGGTCGAGACGCGCAAAGGTGTCATGCTCGATGCGTCGCAGGTGCCGCTTGTCGAGGAGACCGAGGACCTGCTGCAGCTCTCGGGCATCGACGGCAGCCTGGCGCTTCACTATCGCGATGAAGGTTTTCGCGCGCGGCTCACTTGGCAGAACGAGCATTTCCCAAGCTTGCTGCTTTGGTACAGCAACCGCGGTCGCAAGGCCTACCCCTGGAATGGGCGGCACGTGGCGCTCGGCGTCGAGCCGATCGCATCCGCCTTCGATCTCGGACCGGCTGTCTCCACGGGCGACAGCCCCATCGCGGGCTCCGGCGTTGCAACGGCGATTGCCTTCGAACCCGATCAGACCTTCACCACCCGCTATCGGCTTTCCGTCGAAGCCGCTCCGATCGGCTGAATGGTCGCTCGCTGAGACATATCCAACTGAAAGGCCAAGAGAATGAAATTGTTGCGTCTCACCGTCGACGGCTCTGCCGTGCCCTGCATCCTCGACGGCGAGGGCAACGCGCGGGAGGTGTCTTCGCTCGTCCAGGACTTCACGGCGGAGACTTTGCCTGGTGTCTTGGCAGTGCTCTCCGGCGCCGATTTCGCGGCGCTCCCTGTGATGCCGGTGGTCGATGCGGACATCCTGCCGCCGGTCGCAAGGCCCGGTACAATCTGGTGCGTCGGCCTCAACTACTCCGACCATGCGGAAGAGGCGGGACTGCCAGTGCCGTCCGAACCGATCCTCTTCAACAAGGCGGCCGGCACCTATTGCGGCCCGAACGCACCGCTTCTCCACTCAGAGAAAATGTCGAAGCTGGACTGGGAGGTCGAGCTCGGCATCGTCATCGGCAAGCGGGCGCTCAACGTATCGCGCGCCGAGGCTATGGACCATGTCCTCGGCTTCACGATCGTCAACGACGTCTCCGAACGTGCCTGGCAGATGGAGCGCGGCGGGCAGTGGGTGAAGGGCAAGAGCTTCCCGAATTTCTGCCCGACGGGCCCCTGGCTTGTGACGAAAGACGAGGTTCCGGACCCGCAGGCCCTGTCGATGTGGCTCGACGTCAACGGCGAGCGCATGCAGGCGGGTACGACCGCGCGCATGATCTTCGACGTCGCGACCATCGTCTCCTACATGAGCGAGTTCTGCGTGCTGGAGCCCGGCGATCTCATCTGCACCGGCACGCCCCCCGGCGTCGGCATGGGCAAGAAGCCGCCGCGCTATCTTGGGCCCGGTGACGTGGTCGAACTCGGTATCGATGGACTCGGCCGCCAGCGTCAGGTCGTTCAATCCCTCTAGACATGCAGAAGGGTTTCACCATGAAGGAAAAGACGGGACGTTTGGCCGGGCGCATTGCCGTGGTCACGGCTGCCGGCCAAGGCATCGGCCGCGCGGTCGCCGAACGACTGATGGCTGAAGGCGCCGAGGTCCACGCCAGCGACATCAATGCCGAGCTGCTCGCCACGCTCGAAGGGGCTACAACGACGCGGCTCGATGCGACGGATCATGTGGCGGTCGGTGCCTATTTCGACGCCTTCGCCCGGGTCGATATCCTCGTGCACGCGGTCGGCTACGTGCATCAGGGCACGATCGAGGAATGCTCGCCCGCCGATTGGCGGCGCTCGGTGAACATTACGCTCGACAGCGCCTATAACGTCATTGCCGGCGCAATCCCGAAGATGAAGGCCAATGGCGGCAGCATCATCACCATCGGATCGGTTGCCTCCTCGATCAAGGGTTTCCCGCGGCGTGCCGCCTATGGCGCCGCCAAGGGTGGCGTCATAGGCCTGACCAAGGCGGTGGCAGCTGACTACGTTTCTCAGGGCATTCGCTGCAATTCGGTCTGCCCCGGCACTGTCGCATCACCCTCCCTGGAAGAGCGCATCGGCGAACTTGGCGAAAAGCTTGGAAGCCGGGATGAGGCCTACCGGTCCTTCATCAGCCGCCAGCCGGCCGGCCGGTTCGGCACGGTCGAAGAAGTCGCCGCCATCTGCGCCTTCCTCGCCTCCGACGAGGCGGCCTTCATTACCGGCCAGGCAATCAACATAGACGGCGGCATCACGATCTGAGACGCCGCATTCTCGCAAGGCCGTGAAACGCAAAACACCTCCGGATGCGCTCCGGAGGTGTTGGTTTTCGTAGGCCTGTTGGCGTCAGCGTGACGCCGATCCGGGATCGGTTGTCGCTTACGCCGACAGCGCCTTGAACTCGGCAAGGATGGCGTCGCCCATCTCGGTGGTGCCGACCTTCGTCGCCCCTTCGGCCATGATGTCGCCGGTGCGGATGCCCTGGTCGAGCACGGTGGCGATCGCCTTCTCCAGATTGTCGGCTTCCTTCACCAGGTTGAAGGAATAGCGCAGGCACATGGCAAACGACGCGATCATCGCGATCGGGTTGGCAATGCCCTGGCCGGCAATGTCGGGTGCCGAGCCATGCACCGGCTCATAGAGCGCCTTGCGCTTGCCGCTGACACCATCCGGYGCGCCGAGCGAGGCCGAGGGCAGCATGCCGAGCGAGCCGGTGAGCATGGCGGCCACGTCCGACAGCATGTCGCCGAACAGGTTGTCGGTGACGATGACGTCGAACTGCTTGGGCTGGCGCACCAGCTGCATGCCGCCGGCGTCCGCCAG